>NZ_DATCRY010000116.1:0-12798 GCF_036568765.1 Dyella sp.
GCCGCCCCACCACATCGGAGGACGCTGTCTCATGGCCATCAAGGTTGCCATCAACGGTTACGGTCGTATCGGCCGCAATACCCTGCGCGCGCTGTATGAATCCGGCCGTACCCAGGACATCCAGATCGTCGCGGTCAACGATCTTGGCAACGCTGAGACCAATGCGCACCTGACGCAGTACGACACCGCCCATGGCCGCTTCCCAGGCGAAGTTTCGGTGGACGGTGGCGACCTCGTCGTCAATGGCGATCGCATCAAGGTTCTGGCCGAGCGCGATCCGTCCAAGCTGCCCTGGGGCGACCTTGGCGTCGACGTGGTGCTCGAAGCCACCGGCTTCTTCACCTCCAAGGCCAAGGCCGGCGCGCATATCGCCGGTGGCGCCAAGAAGGTGATCATCTCGGCACCGGCCGAGAAGGACGTGGACGGCACGTTCGTCTATGGCGTGAACCACGACCGGCTCACCGCCAAGCACGAAGTGATCTCCAATGCCTCATGCACGACCAACTGCCTGGCACCGCTGGCCAAGGTGCTGCACGAGAAGATCGGCATCGTGCACGGCCTGATGACCACCATCCACGCCTATACCAACGACCAGGTGCTGACGGACGTCTACCATTCGGATCTGCGCCGCGCCCGCAGCGCGACCCACAGCCAGATCCCGACCAAGACCGGTGCTGCCGCCGCGGTCGGCCTGGTACTGCCGGAGCTCAACGGCAAGCTGGACGGTTTCGCCATGCGCGTGCCGACGATCAACGTGTCGGTGGTCGACCTCTCCTTTGTTGCGGCACGCGAGACCACCAAGGAAGAAATCGACGCGGCTATCAACGAAGCAGCCAACGGCGCGCTGAAGGGCATCCTGGCCGTGAACACCAAACCGCTGGTGTCGATCGACTTCAACCACAACCCGGCCTCGTCCATCTACGACGCGACGCAGACGCGTGTCATGGGCGGCACCCTGGTCAAGGTACTCAGCTGGTACGACAACGAGTGGGGCTTCTCCAACCGCATGTTGGATATGACTCGCGCATTGATGGCTGCGAAGTAACTCACCGCCGTAAAGAAAAAAGCCGGGCATGCCCGGCTTTTTTCTTGCTCGCACGAATGTGCGCTGGAAAGATGTTTATTTCAACGCCGCCAACGCCGCCGCGTAGTCCGGCTCCTGCGCAATCTCGCCGACCAATTCGCTGTGCAGCACCTTGTCGTGCTCGTCGAGCACCACCACGGCACGCGCAGCCAGACCTGCCAACGGGCCGTCGGCAATGGCTACACCGTAATCCTTGAGGAAAGCGCCGCCGCGCAGGGTCGACAAGGTCACCACATTGGCCAAGCCTTCAGCGCCGCAGAAGCGCGCCTGCGCGAACGGCAGGTCGGCCGAGATGCACAACACGACGGCATTATCCAAGCCGCTGGCATCTTGATTGAAATGACGCACCGACGCAGCGCAGGTGGGCGTATCCACACTCGGGAAAATATTGAGCACCTTGCGCTTGCCAGCGAAATCGGCCAGCGAAACGTCCTTCAGATCCTTGGCAACCAGCGAGAACGCCGGGGCCGTGGCGCCTGCGGCCGGCAGGCTGCCATCGACATGGACGGGGTTGCCTTTGAGGGTAACGGTAGACATGTATGACCTCTTTTATTTCTACAGGGGGGAATGGGAATGATCGATCAAACGGCGTAGTAAGTGCGATACCAATCGACAAACCGGCGCACACCCTCTTCCACGGAGACCTTGGGCCGGTAGCCCACTGCCTCGATAAGCTGGGTGACATCCGCTTCGGTATCGGGCACGTCGCCCGCCTGTAGCGGCAGCAACTCCATGGTCGCCTTGCGACCGAGGCAGTCTTCCAGCACTTCGATGTAACGCAGCAACTCCACCGGTTGTTCGTTGCCGATGTTGTAGATCCGGTAGGGTGCATTGCTGCTGGACGGATCCGGCTCGGCACTATTCCAACCAGGATGGGGGGCCGGCACCTTATCGAGCGTACGGATCACGCCTTCGACGATATCATCGACATAGGTAAAGCTGCGCTTGTGCCGCCCGTGGTTGAACACCTTGATCGGCTCGCCGGCAAGTATCGCCTTGGTAAACAGGAACAAGGCCATATCCGGCCGCCCCCACGGACCGTACACGGTAAAAAAGCGCAGGCCCGTGCTCGGAATGCGATACAGATGGGCATAGCTATGGGCCATCTGCTCGTTGGCTTTCTTGCTGGCGGCGTACAACGTCAGCGGATGCTCGGTCGATTGGTGTTCGGAAAACGGCATGGCGGTATTGGCACCATAGACGGAGCTGGTCGATGCAAATACAAGATGTTCCACACCATGATGGCGACAGCCTTCCAGCACGTGCAGGAAGCCGGTGAGATTGCTGCTGACATAGACGTGCGGATTCTGCGCCGCATAACGCACGCCTGCCTGGGCTGCCAGGTGTACGACACGTTGCGGCTTGTGTTCGACGAAGAGCCGCTCCATCGCAGCGCGATCGGCCAGATCGGCATGCACGTGCGTGTAGCCGGCAAGGCCTTCGAAGCGGGCCAGGCGGGCTTTCTTGAGCGAGACATCGTAGTAATCGTTGAGATTGTCCAGCCCGATGACCCGATCGCCACGCTCGAGCAGCTTCAGCGCCACGTGCGATCCGATAAAGCCAGCCGTGCCGGTCACCAGTACTTTCATGACCTACAGTCTCCCGTCCACCGCCTCGCGCGGCAATACATATTTGACATCATAAAGAACTGCCCCCGGGCGCCCGAAGGCACGGATGCCCTGCTCGCCCCATTCGGCGAATTGCCGATGCGCCACGGCGAGCACCATCGCGTCATACCGCCCCGGCGCCGGCTCGGCAACTGGCTTGAAGCCATATTCCCGCTCTGCTTCGTCGGCATCCACCCAGGGGTCGTGAACATCCACGGCAATGCCGTAGTCGCGCAAAGCATCCACGACATCCATGACCCGCGTATTGCGCAGATCCGGACAGTTCTCCTTGAATGCCAGCCCCAGCACCAACACCCGCGCCTGGACCGGATTAAGTCGACGTCGGAGCATCAATCGGACGACCTCGCTCGCGACATGGGCCCCCATGCTGTCGTTGGTACGCCGACCGGCCAGGATGACATCGGGATGGTGACCGACCTCCTGCGCTTTGTGCGTCAGATAGTAGGGATCGACGCTGATGCAATGCCCCCCGACCAGACCCGGCCGGAACGGCAGGAAATTCCACTTGGTGCCCGCTGCCTGTAAAACCTCGAGCGTATCGATGCCGAGCTTGTTGAACAGAATGGCCAGATCGTTGACCAGGGCGATATTGAGATCGCGCTGGGTATTCTCGATGACTTTCGCAGCCTCGGCCACCTTGATGCTGCTGGCCTTGTGCGTACCGGCGGTAATGATGCTGGCATACAGCCGGTCGACAAAGTCGGCGGTCGCGGGCGTCGATCCCGATGTCACCTTGAGAATGTCCGGCAGGCGATGCGCCTTGTCGCCGGGGTTGATGCGTTCGGGGCTGTAGCCGACGAAGAAATCCTCGTTGAAACGCAGACCGGAGCCCTGCTCCAGCAAGGGAACGCAAATCTCCTCGGTACATCCCGGGTAGACCGTCGATTCGTAGATGACCAGGTCGCCCTTTTTCAGGATCTTCCCCAGGCTCTGGCTGGCCGTGGATAGCGGGCCCAGGTCCGGACGACGTGCCGCATCGATCGGCGTAGGTACAGTCACCACATAGACAGTGCAGTCGGCGAGGCGATCGATCGAAGCGGTAAAAGACAAGTGCGTAGCTTGCGCGAGTTCCTCGGCATCGACTTCCAGCGTACCGTCGCGACCGTGCTGGAGGTCATGCACACGCTCGGCACGAATGTCGAAGCCCCAGGTCTCGTACCGCTTGCCGAACGCCACCGCCAGCGGCAAGCCGACATAGCCGAGGCCGATCACCCCGACTCTCACGTTGTGCAGGTCATGCATCTGGAAGACTCGCTTCTGTTTGCACTAGTTTGACATGGCTAAGCCGAAGCGAGCGTCAAACGCTCCAAGGAATGGCTTGCCGTGTCCGAATACCAGCTCAGCGTGCTCTTTCGGCCCTCAGGGTTGCAGGACCCGTTGGACCCTATCCAAGGCCCTGAATAACGAGGACGGGCCCGCACTGCCGGGCGTGAAAGTCAGAAGGCGCAGTACTTAGTCGTCCTGCAGCGCAGGGCAACGTCGCCCCCGACTCCGAGTACGTCGTCGATGCGACCGAGGCGGCAGATGCACCCGGTCGCCTCCCGATGACAGCCCGGCTCAGTCCTGGGCTGACTCAGGAAGATTTGACGATCGCTTGCTCGATCGCGCCGAAGATCGAATATCCGTGGCTATCGGTCACTTCGATGCGGACCCGGTCGCCGAACTTGAGGAACGGCGTACTCGGCTTGCCATCGCGCAGAGTTTCTACCGTGCGCTGCTCGGCAAGGCAGGATGCACCCTTGCTGGTGTCCTCGTTGGCAATCGTGCCGGAACCGACGATCGTACCGGCGGTGAGCGACCGCGTTTTGGCGGCGTGTGCCACCAACTGTGCAAAGTCGAACTGCATATCCACGCCGCAGTCGGCCTCGCCGAACCAGGCTTCGTTGATCCAAGTACGCATCGGTAGATGCAATTTCTGCGCGCGCCAGACATCTCCCAGCTCGTCTGGCGTCACCAGGACAGGCGACAAGGCCGAGCGTGGCTTGGACTGCAGGAAGCCGAAACCTTTGGCCAGCTCAGCGGGAATCAAGCCGCGCAGCGAGACATCGTTGACCAGACCGATCAGCTGGATGTGCGTCGCTGCCTCTTCGGGCGTAGCTGCCATGGGCACGTCGTCGGTCACGACGATCACCTCGGCCTCGAGGTCGATACCGTAATCCTCGCTCGTCACCAGCACCGGATCGCGCGGCCCCAGGAAGCCGGCACTGGTCGCCTGGTACATCAGCGGGTCGGAGTAGAAGCTGGCCGGCACTTCCGCGCCGCGCGCGCGCCGCACGCGTTCCACATGCGGCAGATAAGCGCTGCCATCGACAAATTCATAGGCCCGCGGCAGGGGCGCGGCCAAGGCATGAACGTCCAGGTCGAAAGCTTGGGCAGCCTTCCCTTCGTTGAGTTCGACGGACAACGCGTTCAGACGCGGCGCCACATTGGACCAGTCGTCCAGGGCGGCCTGCATCGTCGCGGCAATACCGGCGGGACGCACGGCACGCTTCAAATCGCGACTGACGACGATCAGGCTGCCGTCGCGGCCGCCCTCCTTGAGACTTCCAAGTTTCATGTATGGCTCCTCAGCCGCAACCTTCTACATAATCGATTTGGGGCGGCAAGCCGACCCGCCAGCGGGTTACTTTGCCGTCCTTGCCTAACTCGAAGAGAACAACCGCGCCTTCATCGCCCACGGCGCGAAGCTCGAATGCATCCGGATCGTATTTCTGTGGCTGTCGCTGCGCCGAAGGATAGAGTGCCATGATCTGTTCGGCGCTCATGCCAATCTTGCCGCCACCCGGTGCGGTCCGGTCACCCGCGGTTACGTCGTAGCGCACGAAGCGACCGCCTTCGAACATGAAGCGGACATCGCCCTCCGGCTTGGCGCCCTGCATCGGCGTCCACTGCTTGCAGGTGGAACCCGGCGCGGGAGCGCCTTCGCTGAGCGTGCCTTCCCATTGCTTGCGAAACGCTGCCTCATCGGTACCGAAGCGAAGGCCAGCGTAACCGGCGTACGTCGCCCGCGGCATCTGCGCGCTACGTGCGCTCGATGACGATACGGCCGGTTTTGCCAACGGCGCGGACGCCAACATCGCCTGCGTTTGCTGCAACGCCGCCGCGGTGGACGCCTCCGCCGGTTGCTCGGCCGACCGATCACGATTGCCACAGGCCGCCAGCATCAACGGCAACGCGGCCAGCGCGATGCAACGCATCGACCTGCTCATGCGGCCGGTGCCTTGAAGTGCTTGGCGATGCCTTGCCAGCATTCGTAATAGTTGCCTTGCAACTGCGGCGCTTCCAGCGCCTGCCGAGTCGGCCGGATGACCTTGCGGGTCTCGAACATGAAGGCCATCGTCCCAGTCAAATGATCGGGCTTATCCAGCGGTGCATGGCTGGCTTTCTCGAAGGTGCCGGCGTCCGGGCCATGGCCGCTCATGCAGTTGTGCAGGCTCGCGCCACCAGGCATGAAGCCGCCTGCCTTGGCATCGTAGACGCCTTCGATCAGGCCCATGAACTCGCTGGCGATATTGCGATGGAAATACGGCGGACGGAACGTGTGTTCGGCCACCAGCCAGCGCGGCGGGAAGATGACGAAGTCCATATTCGCCGTTCCGTGGGTATCGCTAGGCGAGGTCAGCACCGTAAAGATCGACGGATCCGGATGATCCACGCTGATCGAGCCGACCGTGTTGAAGCGGGTCAGGTCGTATTTGTAGGGCGCGTAGTTGCCATGCCAAGCGACGACATCCAGTGGCGAATGATCGATCGCTGCCGTCCACAGCGCGCCCTGGAATTTCGCCACCAGTTGGAACGCGCCTTCGATATCCTCGTACGCGGCATGCGGCGTAAGGAAGTCGCGCGGCAAGGCCATGCTATTGGCACCGATCGGCCCGAGGTCGGGCAAGCGCAGCAAGGCGCCGAAGTTTTCGCAGACATAGCCACGGGCCTGGCCATCGGGAAGTTCGACGCGAAAACGTACGCCACGCGGAATCACGGCGATCTCCAGCGGCTCGACTTCCAGCACGCCTAGTTCGGTCGCCAGAAGCAGGCGCCCCTGTTGCGGCACGATCAGCAGTTCACCGTCGGCGTCATAGAAAAACCGCCCGTGCATCGAACGGTTTGCCGCATAGATGTGGATGCCGCAACCGGCCTGCTCGGCAGCGCTGCCATTACCGGCCAGGGTCACCAGCCCATCGACAAAATCGGTCGGTTGCTCGGGCATCGGCCACGGATCCCAGCGCAGCTGGTTGGGCGTGGCCGGCGCCTCGTCGAAGCGGTTATGAAAATGCGCATGCTCGAGCGGAGCGAAGGGATGGTGCATGGCCGCCGGCCGGATCCGATAAAGCCAGCTGCGGCGATTGCTACCACGCGGCGCGGTGAATGCGCTGCCGGTGAGCTGCTCGGCATACAGCCCATGGGCGACCTGCTGCGGCGAGTTCTGCCCCACCGGAAGCACGCCGGCAACAGCCTCGCTGGCGAACTCGTTGCCGAACCCGGATTGATAACCTGCCTGCTTGCTCATCGTCGATCCCTTGTGGCTCGCTGGCGCCATTTACGCGCCTGTCGTCAATTGCTGTTACCTTGGTTGCGCTGCCGACATTCGCGGCGGCGTCACTCACGCATGAAGGGGAAACTCATGTCGTCTCAGTTTAATCCTCCGCCGTTCGGAAACGGCGGGGCCAGCGTTGCCGAACTGGCCGATCCGCTGGCCCAGGGCAGCGGCTGGATCAAATTCCTTGCCATTGTGCAGTTGGTGTTTTCCGGCATTTCCGTTCTGGCATCGTTCGGGTTCGGTCTGATCGTAGCCTGGCTGCCGATCTGGCTGAGTATCCTGCTGCTCCAGACAGCCAGCGCCATCGAACAAGCCCAGGTTCGAAACGACGCTGTTGCCATGAAGAGCGCTCTCGGCAAGCTGCGCTTGTACTTCATGATCCAGGCCGTTGCCATGATCGTCGGCTTCTGCCTGAGCATCCTGGGCATTATCGCGGTGGTCTCCCTGGGCCTGAGCATGCATAACCTGCCCGGTTCACCGTTCGCAAACTAAGCGCCGATGCGCGCCGGCCGGGTTCGTCCGGCCAGCGCGCCGGTCTAGCTTCAGAGCACGCCACGCCGCATCTGGTCGCGCTCGATCGATTCGAACAGCGCCTGGAAATTGCCCTCGCCAAAGCCCTCGTTGCCCTTGCGCTGAATGATCTCGAAGAAGATCGGACCGATATTGTTCTGCGTGAAGATCTGCAGCAACTTGCGCTGCTTGGTCTCCGGGTCTGCATCGATCAGGATCTTGTTCTTCGCCAGGCGCGGAACGTCTTCGCCATGATTGGGAATGCGCATGTCGATCACCTCGAAATAAGTATCCGGCGTATCGAGGAACTCGACGCCTTGCGCACGCATGGCTTCGACGGTGTC
Organism: Dyella sp.; assembly: GCF_036568765.1. Lineage (GTDB taxonomy): Bacteria > Pseudomonadota > Gammaproteobacteria > Xanthomonadales > Rhodanobacteraceae > GSA-30. The sequence continues at coordinate 8,104 of NZ_DATCRY010000116.1, forward strand.
GTAGATGTTGTCGGTAAAGCAGGCGATGTGCTGGATGCCTTCGCCTTTGTACGCATCGAGATATTCGTTGATCTGCGACTTCGGATCGCTCGATTCATTGAGCGGAATACGCACGATGCCATCGGGCGCGGTCATCGCCTTCGACACCAGGCCGGTCTTGGCGCCCTTGATATCGAAGTAGCGGATTTCGCGGAAGTTGAACAGGCGCTCGTAGTAATCCGACCAGCGCTGCATGTTGCCGAAGTACAGGTTATGGGTCAGGTGATCGATGAAGGTCAGCCCGAAACCCTTGGGCTGCTGCTCGGCACCCGGCACCGGCGCGTAGTCGCCATCGTAGACACTGCCCAGGTCGCCGTAGCGATCCACCAGGTACAGCATGCAATCGCCGATGCCCTTGACCACGGGCACGTTGACGGCCTTGCTGGCCTCCTTGTCGCCTACCGTCTCGCCGCCGTTGCCCAATACGGTCTCGTAGACCTCGTCGGCAGGGTGCTTGAAGCGGATCGCGAAGCCCGCGGCACAGGGGCCGTGCTTGGCGGCGAAATCCGCGGCAAAGGAGTCGGGATCTTCATTGACCAGGAAATTCACCCCGCCCTGGCGGTAGACAGTGATCGGCCGGTGCTTATGCTTGAGCACGGCGGTAAAACCCATGCTGCGAAACAGTCCGTGCAGTTCCTCGCCCCGACCCGCCGGAGCGGCGAATTCGACGAATTCGAAGCCGTCGATACCCATCGGGTTCTCGAATGTGGTGACTTGCATGCCAAGATTGGGCTGCGCGCTCATGGTGATCTCCGTCGTCGGTCTGTGCACGATGGCCGGCATGGGCGAGCATGCGACCATCCATATAACTAGCACGTTATAGTTACATATGAAACCAATTGCAAGGGCCAGTGCACCAGTGTCCGAACCCAAGACCCCCGATCACGCTCCGCTGGAACTGGAACGGTTCCTACCCTATCGCCTGTCGATCTTGTCCAACACGATCAGCCAGACCATCGCCGACGACTATCAGAAGCGTTACGAGCTGAGCATGACCGAATGGCGTGTCATGGCCGTGCTGGCACGCTTCGAAGGCCTGTCCGCGCGCGAGGTCGCCGAGCGCACCGCCATGGACAAGGTGGCCGTCAGCCGCGCCCTCGCCCGCCTGGTCGAGGCCGGTCGGGTCAACCGGCAGACCCATGACGGCGACAAGCGCCGTTCGGTGCTGGGGTTATCGGAAGATGGCTGGAGGCTTCATGACGAGGTAGCCCCCATGGCACGGGCCAGGGAGCGCGAGGTACTGGCCAAGCTGGACGACGACGAGCGCCAGTGGCTGAACCGCATCCTGGACAAGCTGCTCGGATCGAGCTGATCGCGACACCGCGCCACGCCAGCACATCCGTGCGACGATGGATAATGAGGCCTTCGGCCGGGTGGCGGCTGCGATGGCTCGATACTCGACATGCAAGATCTGGTCGACGGTGTAAAGAAATTCCAGCGCGACGCTTTTCCGGAGCGCTCGGCCCTTTTTCGGCGGCTGGCAGCCGGCCAGAATCCGCAAGCCCTGTTTATCGCCTGCTCGGATAGCCGCGTAGTCCCCGAGCTGATTACCCAATGCGAGCCGGGCGAGCTATTCGTTATACGCAATGCCGGCAATATCGTGCCGCCCTATGGCCCCGAACCCGGCGGTGTTTCGGCAACGATCGAATACGCGGTCGTCGCACTCGGCGTCAGCGACGTTGTGATCTGCGGCCACTCCGATTGCGGCGCCATGACAGCGATCGCCACCGATGCCGACCTCAGCGCCATGCCGGCTGTACGGCGTTGGCTGGGCTATGCCGACGCCGCCAAGGCGATCAATCGCGCGCACGGACACACCTGCGTCCACAACGGCGTCAACGCGATGGTGCACGACAACGTCATCGCCCAGCTGGTGAATATCCGAACGCACCCCTGCGTGGCATTGGCGCTTTCGCAAGGCCGGCTCAGTCTGCACGGCTGGGTCTACGACATCGGCAGTGGCAAGGTCGGGGCGTATGACGGCGACGCGCGCCGCTTTGTTTCCCTTGCCGATCATCCGCATGCCTGCGCTTCCGGATCGGCCGATGCGCGTGACGGGAGTCCGTGAGGCCTCGTTGCGGTAGTGAAAGGGAAGAGCAAGAGCCTCCCTCACCCCAGCGCTCTCCCCCGGCTTCGCCGAGAGAGGGCTGGGGGCTGGAGTGATGGGCCGGCCTTGCACGCAAAACACTACGCAGCGCTATTCCCAGCTCCCTGCAAAACCCTGCCGATGCCGCGCCATCACTTCACACCGTGCATCAGCCGATTGATCAACGGCGCAATCAGAAACAGCAGTACGCCGGCTCCCATCAGCGACCAGAACCCGAACGTGTAGCCGCTCAACGCAGAGGCCACCGTCATCCCGCTTTCGCCGCTGACGTGACCGGCAAAGATGCCCGACAGGTTGTTGCCGATACCGGTGGAGAGGAACCAGCCACCCATGCCGAACCCGACCAGACGCAGCGGTGCGAGCTTGGTGACCATCGACAGACCGATCGGCGACAGGCACAGCTCGCCCACGGACTGGATCACGTACACCATGAACAAGGTCCAGAATGGGATTTTGCCGTCCGCGCTGACCATGTCGGACAGGGCTACCATCAGCAGCAGGAACGCCAGGCCATTGAACACCAGCCCCAGGCCGAACTTGCGTGGAATGGATGGATTGCGGCTTCCCATACGCACCCAGATCCAGGCGATGATCGGCGCCAGGGTAATGATCGCCAGCGAATTGACCGACTGGAACCAGGCGGTGGGGAAGACGAAATCGCCCATTTGCCGGTTGACGATCTTGTCCGCCAGAAAGGTGAACGAACTGCCAGCCTGTTCGAAGAACATCCAGAACAGCACATTGAAAGCAAAGATGATCAGCATCGCGATCACTCGATCGCGTTGCACCTTACCCTCACGAATGCCTTCGACCAGCAGCAGGATCGCCAGCACCACAAACAGGATGCTCAGCACCCATTGCAGGAAATTGGCGCCCGCGGCGAGCAGCAAGAACATTACGGGTATGGCTACGACCATGCCGAGAAAGACATAGACGACGCGTGCGAGGCTCTCGCCCCCGACCGGCGGCAACCCAACCCCTTTGAGGCCGCGCCGGCCGACCCAGAACCAGCACAGACTGATCAGCATGCCCACGCCCGAGGCAATGAAGACGTACTTGTAGCTGGGCATCGTATCGCTGCCGAATACGGCTTTGGCCAAATACTCGGTCAATACCGGCGCAATCAGCGCGCCCAGGTTGATACCCATGTAGAAGATGGTGAAGCCGCTATCGCGCCGCCCGTCGGCCACCCCATAGAGCTTGCCGACCATGGTGGAAATGTTGGGCTTGAACAATCCGTTGCCGACGATGATCGTCGCCAGGCCGAACTCGAACACCTCCTGGTTGGGTACGGCGATCGCGAACAGGCCCGCAGCCATCACCGCTGCTCCGACCAGAATCGAACGCTGATAGCCGAGGATGCGGTCGGCTACATAACCGCCGAAGATGGCCGAGGCGTACACCAGCGCCAGATAGGCACCATAGGTGCGGCTGGCCGGCTGCTCGCCCGTGGGGTCGCCGCCGTGGAACTGCGCCACGATATACAGCACAAGCGCCCAGCGAATGCCGTAGAACGCAAAGCGCTCCCAGAACTCGGTCATGAAAAGCATCCACAGCGGACGCGGATGCCCCATGGTCTGGGGATAATCGGGCACGCTCGGTGCCGGAGCGGTGGTATCGGTCATGCGTTCCCTCGTTTACCGTCATTCGCAATAGTTTGCGAAGACCTTCAAAAAGAGAAGATGTACCTGCCTGCGCTCAGGCCGTCAAATGCGCCGCAGCACGACGTTCCATCCGGGCTCGGGTCGAGCGCCGCGTCAACCGCCCAATTCCGTACGCACGTCGAGAAGCTCCGGGAAGAACTCCAGCTCCAGGGCCTTTTTCAGAAAAGCCACGCCGGACGAACCACCGGTGCCCCGGCGATGTCCGATAATCCGCTCCACCGTTTTCATATGGCGGAAACGCCAAAGCTGGAAACTTTCCTCGATGTCCACCAATTGCTCGCACATGTGGTACTCCGGCCAGCATTCGGTGCGGTGCTCGTAAATATGCTTGAACACCGGCAACAGGCGCAGGTCGCGCCGATGCGGTTCGGTAACGTCGCGCGCCAGCAAGTCGGCGGGCACCGCATGACCTCGCCGCGCCAGATAATGCAGGAACTCGTCGTACAGGCTGGGCGCTTCCAACACCTCGCGCAGCGCCGCCGCCGCGCTGGCATCGTGCGCAAACACCTTGAGCATCTGCGCATGCTTGTTTCCGAGCAGGAATTCGATCTGCCGGTACTGCAGCGACTGGAACCCGGACGAAGGGCCCAGGACGTGGCGAAACTCCAGATATTCCGATGGTGTCAGCGTCTCCAGCACCGCCCATTGCTCGAACAACTGGCGCTGCACCTGCTTCACCCGCGCAAGGATCTTCAGGCAGGTATCCAGTTCGTCGCGCCGCAGGCAAGCCATAGCCGCCTTGAGCTCATGAATGATCAGCTTCATCCACAGCTCGGCCACCTGGTGCTGCACGATGAACAGCATCTCGTCGTGATGCGGCGGATTCGACAGCGGCTGCTGCTGCGCGAGCAGCGCATCGAGGCGCAGATAGCCGCCGTACGAAAC
>NZ_DATCRY010000117.1:0-11692 GCF_036568765.1 Dyella sp.
CACCTACAGCGGCCACATCGGCAGTGCCACGCGCCATGCGCCGCGCTGGATGATCGTGTTCGCCCTGGTGGCGGTGCTGGCCGGCTTCCTGTACACCAAGCTGCCGACCAGCTTCGTGCCCAGCGAAGACCAAGGCTTCGCACTGGCGATCGTCAACCTCCCGCCGGGCGCGACCCTCAAGCGCACCGAGGCGGTCATGGCCGAGATGCGCGAGCGGTTCAAGAACAGCCCGTTGAACGACGACATCGTCGGCATCTACCAGATCAGCGGCTTCAGCTTCATCGGCCAGAGCGAAAGTGCGGGCATGGCCTTCATCAAGCTCAAGGACTGGAGCGAACGCAAGATCACCGCCGACGAGCTGATCATGCAGGCCAACGGTGTACTGCACGGCATCCGTGACGCGCAGATCTTCGTGGTAAACCTGCCTACCATCCGCGGCCTCAGCCAGTTCGGCGGCATCGACATGTACCTGCAGGCTCGCGCAGGCCAGTCGCACGGTGAGTTGATGCAGGCCATGGGCATGGTGCTGGGCAAATCCCAAGGCAATCCGGCGTTGCTGGGCACACGCCCGAACTCCCTGCCCGACGCGCCGCTGTGGGATATCAAGGTGGACCGCGTGCAGGCCCAATCGATGGGCTTGTCGGTCAGCGATGTCTACACCGCGATCCAGCTCACCCTGGCGCCGATCTACGTCAACGACTTCGTCTACGGCGGTCGCGTGAAGCGCGTCTACATCCAGGCCGACCAGCCTTACCGCATGGGCCCGGACGCGTTGCAGCACGTGTTCACGCCCAGTTCGCTGGCCAGTAGCAGCAGCACGTCGGCGACCAATCCCTACAACATGATCCCGATCTCCAGCGTGGTGAAATCCGACTGGAGCACGGGTTCGCCGGCGCTGACTCGCTACAACGGCTATGCCGCGGTGGAAATCGTCGCCAGCGAAGGCAAGGGGTACTCCACCGGCCAGGCCATGGCCGCGCTGCAGAACATCGTGGATAACGACCTGCCCAAAGGCTTCGGTTCCGACTGGACCGGCCAGTCCTACCAGGAAATCCTGGCGGGCAACTCGGCCACGTTGCTGATGGTGCTGTCGATCGTCATCGTGTTCCTCTGCCTGGCTGCGCTGTACGAAAGCTGGTCGATTCCGGTCGCCGTGTTGCTGGTGGTGCCGCTCGGCCTGCTGGGCACGGTGGTCTTCTCCATGCTGCGCGGCCTGCCGAACGATATGTACTTCAAGATCGGCATGATCACGGTGATCGGCCTGGCGGCGAAGAACGCGATCCTGATCGTGGAATTCGCCGTGGAGCAACAGTTGCAAGGCAAATCGTTGTTCGACGCGGTGGTCACAGCTTCCCGCCTGCGACTGCGACCGATCCTGATGACCTCGATGGCCTTCATCCTGGGCGTGTTCCCACTGGCGGTCTCCACCGGCGCCGGTGCCAACTCCCGCCACTCGATCGGTACGGGCGTGATCGGCGGCATGCTGTTCGCTACGTTCCTGGGCCTGCTGTTGATCCCGGTGTTCTACGTCAGCGTACGTCGTCTGCTGGGCGACAAGCTCGATGAGCCTTCCAACAAGCTGCCGCATCACGGCGACGATCATCCGCAGCCGTTCGATTCGGATCCGCATCGCGGGACTTGATGGAACCGGGTAAGAAAAGCAAAGGGCGCCTAGGGCGCCCTTTGCTTTTGAGAGGTATGTGGAGAGAAGTGAGGAATGAGTAAGGGCAAAAGTACGGCGCTAACCGCGGAGGCTTTCTCTATTTCCTCACTTCCCTTCAATCACTCCCTAAATAGTTCCGACTACCCGAACGCCCGCTCCCGAACCAACTCGCAGACCGTCCGCACATCCGCATCCATCGCGCGATCGCGCGCCATGAATCCAACCTGCCGACGAAGCATCGCATGAGCCTCGCGCACGGCCTCGCCAGCGTGGAAATCGCCGACTTCGGCTAACGCGGCTGTCAGTTGTTTCACTTCTTCGACGAACTGCGCATAGTGCGGATGGTCCTCGCGCGGGGCATTGGCAATCTTGCCGGCAATCGTCTTCCAGTCGCCGCGCGCCGCCACGCGACTGGCGGCATTGAGCATGGTCTGACGGAAATCCAACGCTTGCGCAGCGGTATATAGCTCCAATGCCAGTACATGCCCGAGATCGTCGATCATGTCCAGCACATGCCGCGCCTCGTTCGCGCCCATCGAAACATGATCCTCGGCGTTTGCGCTGGTCGGCACCGAATACACGCTGGCAGGATGCGCGCGCGTGGCCAGATCGTTGACCAGGGCCGCCGCGGTGTACTGCACGATCATGAAGCCCGAATCGGTACCGTCTTCGTTACCGGTGAGGAACGCCGGCAGGCCATCGTTGGTCGCCGGGTCCACCAGCTTGTTGAGCCGGCGCTCTGAAATCGAAGCGAGCACCGGAATGGCCGCCTTGACGTAGCTCATCGCCAACGCCAGCGGCATGCCGTGGAAATGCCCGGCCGAAATCACCTGATCCTCGATAAAGCGAGGGTTCTCCGCATCCGGGAAGATCAGCGGGTTATCGGTGACCGCATTGAGTTCGATATCGATCACGCGGCACGCCTGCGCCCAGGCATCGCGTACCGCGCCGTGCACCTGCGGCATGCAGCGCAGGCAATAGGCATCCTGCGGCTGATGCTTCTTGCCGCCCTTGAATGGCAGGAAACGGGCGTAGAAGGCTTCTCGACCATGGCGCTGGTTGGCCGGCACCCAATCCCAGCCGATATCGAATGTCAGCGCCAGGTCTTCTGGTTCCGACCAGGCTTCTGCCGTCCACGGCTTGAAACGCGGCACCAGGTGATAGGGAATATCGACGAGAGTTGAGCCGGCCAACAATTCACGCACGTGAGCTGCGGTGTCCACTTGGCCCGGATGCGGACGCAGGGCGTGGACTTCCGGCCGTAGCGCACCGCTGCGGCCAGCGAAAGCGTCGAGCGTGGTCGCCGCGGCAAGATCGGCAAGGTCCAGCAGATACTCGAGCGAGTGCAGCGTCAATGCCGCCATCGCCAGCATCTGCGCCGTACCGTTATTGAGCGCCAGGCCTTCCTTGAAGGACAATCGGATGGGTTCCAGGCCAGCCAGCTTCAGTGCCTCGGCGCCGGCCATGCGCTTGCCCTGGTAAAAGGCTTCGCCACCGCCAAGCAATACGATCGCCAGATGCGACAAAGGTGCCAGGTCACCGCTGGCACCGACCGAGCCCTTCTCGGGCACCACCGGCACCACGCCGCTATTGAGCAGTGCGGCAAGCGCTTCGAGCGTCTGGACGCGAATGCCGGAATGGCCGCGCATGAGGGTATTGATGCGAATGACCAGCATGGCGCGTACGACGTCGGCGGCCATCGGCTTACCCACGCATACCGCATGGGTGATGATGAGATTGTGCTGCAACTCCTCCAGCAGCGTGCCGTCCGGGTTATCCGGGTGACCGCCCGGCAGCTCGTCGCGCAGGCGATGCGCACCGAGCAACTTGTCGGCATTGCTGCCAAAACCGGTGGTGACACCATAGGTCGGTTCACCGCAACTCACTTTATCGGCAAGAAAATCCGCTGCCCGCTGTACCTGCCGCAGTTGCGCCTGATCGAGCGCCACGCTCAAACCGTGGCGCGCTACTGCCACGAGCTGATCGCGCGTCAAGCTGTTGCCGTCGAGAAGAACCGTCTTTGCCGTCATGCCTGCACCGCGTTTTGTTGTTTGTTCGTGCCCGGGCTCCCCCAAGCATACTCAGGACTGGATCGCCGCCTGCGCCAGTTCGACGCGCAACGTCTTGATAAGTTCGGCGCGCGGCACCTGGAACTGGTCTTCGCGGCGCAAGTCCTTCACCGTGACCACGTCGTTGGCGATCTCGTCCTCGCCGAGCACGATGACAAAACGGATACCCGCACGGTCGGCATACTTGAACTGCTTGCCGAGCTTGCCGCCCTCCAGCACGACTTCCGTCGCAATGCCCGCACCGCGCAATTCGCCGGCGATGGCCAGGTACGCCGGCAACTGAGCCGGATCCATCTGCGTCACCAGCACATCCACGGTGCTCTGTGCCGTGCCGATCAGGCCGGCGTCGCGCAATTGCCAATACAGGCGCGTCAAGCCGATCGAAATGCCTACACCGGGCAAATGGGATTTGGTGTACTGACCGGCCAGATTCTCGTATCGACCGCCCGAGCAGATCGAGCCGATCTGCGGGTGATCGTTGAGTGTGGTCTCATATACGGTTCCGGTGTAGTAGTCCAGACCGCGCGCGATCGACAGGTTAAGCACGAAATGCGACTCCGGCACACCGAAATCGCGGATCAGGCCGAGTACTTCCTTCAGTTCCATCCGGCCCTGCTCCATCGCCTCCGGCCCCGGACCGAGCGCGTCGAGCTTATCGAACGCATCTTGCAGCGAGGTCGAGCGAACCTGCACGAAATTCAGGATCTTGTCGGCCACGTCGGCACTCAGGCCAAACTGGGGTCCGATCAAGGTATCGCGGACATAATCCGCACCGCGCTTGTCGAGCTTGTCCACCTCACGCAGCACCAGCGTCTGCTGCTCGCCGTCGGCCACGCCCAGGCTTTCGAAGAATCCGCGCATCAGCTTGCGGTTGTTCAGCTGGATGGTGAAGGCCCCGATGTTCAGCTCGCGGAACACGCTGTAGATCACCGCCGGGATTTCGGCGTCGTAGCGCACCGACAGGGTGTCCTTGCCGATCACGTCGATATCGCATTGGTAGAACTCGCGAAAACGGCCACGCTGGGCTCGCTCGCCGCGGTACACGCGCTGCATCTGGTAGCGGCGGAACGGAAACGACAAGTCATGCTCGTGCTCGGCCACATAGCGGGCCAAAGGCACGGTCAAATCGAAGCGCAGGGCGAGTTCCGGCTTGCCCTCTTCGCCTTTCTCCGAATTCAGCGCGCCGGTCGACTGGACAAAATACACCTGCCGCTCGGTCTCGCCGCCGGTCTTGGTCAGCAGCACGTCGGAAAACTCGATCACCGGCGTCTCGATGGGCAGGAAGCCGAAGCGCTCGTAGTTGCGGCGGATCGTGTCCAGCATGCGCTGGAAGGCGATCTGGTCGAGCGGCAACAGCTCAAGCACGCCAGGCATGGTACGGGCCGGGGTAAGCGCCATGGAATCCTCTGGATTTACGTAGAAAAAGCACGCCACAACGGGGTTTGGCGCAGCCCTTTAGATTACCAGAAGACCGCCTCCAAGCCTTTCCGGCAACCGTCGCGAAAAAACCGCCAGGCCGCCTGTTGCCAAGGTCACGCAGCGCCGATAAGATATGCGGCTCCCGCGGGGTGTAGCTCAGCCTGGTAGAGCGCTACGTTCGGGACGTAGAAGTCGCATGTTCGAATCATGTCACCCCGACCAAAATTCGAAGTAGTCAAGGCCCTGGAATCCGCTTCACCGCGTGCTTCCAGGGCCTTCTTCTTTTCCGGCCCATAAAGGGCCCGTATCTCTCAAAGGAAGATGAATCCGCACAGGGTGGAACCAACCCCCCGCCTCGTCAGCGCCGGCGCTCCGAGCCGCTTCGCGAAATCGACGTCAGCGATAGAACTCTACGATGCCACCCGAAAAGTGGTACATCGAGGCCACGATCTTGATCTTGCCACTCTTCTCCAGCCCCGCAAGCACGTCGCTTTGCTGCCGGATAACGTTTACGGTCTGCCGTACGCTCGTTGCCGCCACGGCATCGACGTAGGCCATGTTCTTGCTGCTGCGCTCGCCGTCGAATGTCGTGTCTTTCACTGCCGGCTTGATCTTGTCGAGCAGGCCCGTCAGATGCCCCAGCCTGGCGTCGTCGATGGCACCTTTGACGGCACCGCACGCGGTGTGGCCATCACCAGGATGACCTTGGCTCCGGCAACGGCACACGCAAACTCCATGCTGCCGAGCAAATCGTCATCGGCAACATTACCGACGATGCGAGCATTGAAGGTATCGCCGATAGCCGCATCGAAAATGATCTCAGCCGGCGTGCGCGAGTCAATGCAACCGACGACCATGATAGCGATGCGAAACTCGCCGAACCATCTGACGGCTTCGGCTTCAAGCCCTACTTCTTTCCATCTCGATATCGGACGAGTCTCAATAACCTCAGCCGAACCATTCTTCAGGTCAGCGACACCCGTAATGTCAGTACTTCCCAGGCAGCCATCGGCATACCTTCAGCGCTTGGGGCGATTGCATCCTCGGTCAAGTTGCTCAGGTGTACGGCACCCATCGTCACATGGCCTCTCCAGTTCAACCGAGCCTGGACCGGCTCCGCCGAGGCGTTGAATAGGCGCAGCATCCAGGCCTTGCCATCGCGACTGGGCGCAAGCGACTCGATCACGACCTGCGCCGGTTGCACGCGCAGCAGCGCATCGCCGAGCGAAGCTTGCGGCTTACCGCCGGATACCAGCAGCGGTCGTAACTGCTCCTGGCCAAACCGTTGCTGCGCTCCGGGCTCGGCTGCGCGATAAGGGCGAACGGCATAGCGGAAAGTCACGGGCCCTTCCTGAAAGGCACGATAGTTGGTGCCCCAATGGTTGTTCATGACCCAGGAATAGAAGGTTTGCGAAGGTGGCAGGTTACGGATCCAGACGTCCGGGTTGGTTTGCGAATTGAGCTTGGTCGCCGTGATCGCGCCCACTTCCACCAAGGGCGCGTCCAGCATGACGCAGGTGACGCCACGAGCCGTGTTGGCGATGTCGACGAACGCATGCACCGGTAACCAGTTCTTGCAGGAGCCCGGCAGCTGGTCATGCTCGGGACGTACCTGCCCGAACGGCACACCCAACGCCATCCGGCCCTCCTCGACAGCAAATGGGAAGGCGAATTGCAGGCTCTCCTTAGCTACGGCGAGCTTGCCATCGGCCTTGTGTTCGAAAGGCGCGCGCAGCTTGTCGACGCAGTTCTCGAGCAGCAAACGGTCCTGCCCTGCACACAACGTCACTCGGCGCACCAGACTGCGACATCCGGGTGCAGACGATTCGATGCGTAACGTCGCGAGCAGGGGGCCGCGCTCTTCTTCTACGATGTGTGGCGCAGCGCTCGATTGCAAGGCCGCCGCATCGTCGCCGGCCAGGAACAGAAAACGGTTGAGCGCGTGACCGCCGCGACGATCGACAAGATTGTGGTCGTCGCCATGCAGATAAAGCCCGTCGATGTCGCCGCTGTACGAGTCGACATGCACCTTCAAGATGCCGTTATCGAGCACATGGCCGCGCCATCGCACGGGCACCGACGGCGGCACGGGCTTGCCGGACTCGATCGTGAAGCCCGCCACCGCAAGCGCAGGAACGTCGACCTGCACAGCCAATTCGCCGGTCGAAAGCCGCTGCGAAGGTAGCGGCTGTCCCTGCGCGTCAATGACCCGATCGCCAGCACGCGACAGATCCGCCGCCAGCCTGACAATCTCGCTGCGATCCCAGGATGAGGTATTCGCCACTGCAAACGCTTGGGCATCGGCCACGGTCAATGCGGTCATACCGGCGTTCGCCAAGGCCAGCGACTGTCGTTCGGCGGCTTGTGCGAAAGCGCGTTTCACGGCCCATTGCGTCTGGGTCATCGGGCTATCCGGTCGCACCACGCTTTCGTCGGCGCCCCAGGTGTGCTCCGAGTACAGCAACACGTTCCTCCAGGCTTCGTCGAAAGCCGCATCCTTTGGGTGTCGAGCCATCGCAGCGAGTGTGCCAGCCTGTACCAAGCGTTGGGACGCGGCGCGATTCTGTGCACTCTCTTTGGCGGAAGAGCCCGCGCCGTCTTCCCAATACGGTGTCAGATCGCCTTGCCGCGATGGCAGCTGCGATCCGTACTCACGCTCGAAGTCGGCAAATGCCGTGCTGACCGAAGCGATCGTGAACTTGGGCCACGCATAGGTTTCGTTCCATGCACGCACAAACTCGCAGATGCCTGGATCCGGTTCGGCGTTGTCGCCATGCCCCGACCAGCGCACATAGGAAATGTCGTAAGGAAAATCCACCTCGTCCATGCGCGCCTGGTAGGTACCCACCCAGGCTTCGCTCGGCTCGTCGATACCATGCGATAACGCATAGCCATGCCACGGCACCCAGAACAGCACTCTGTCGGTGCCCGAGGGCGAAACCCACCAGAAGGGACGATCCTGCCAGGCCGCCATGAAGCGTCCGATGCGGTCGAACGAATTGGGGGCCGCCGAGAAATAGCGGACACCGGCCTGCGCCATCGCCGAGACGGTACCCCAGGTGTAGCCAGGCACGTCGCTGAACATGGCGGCATCGATGGGACGCTTGCATTGCCGGCCAAGCTCCACGCCATAGCGGAACAACTCCATCAGTTCTTCGGCACCGCATAATCCGGTCAATTCGTTCGCATACGAACCGTTCAGCGCCACCCAACCGCGTTGCACTGCTTCGATCAGTAATGTGCGGTCAGCCGGTGAACCGCGCCGCATGAAAAGATCGGCACCCCATAGCACCTCCAGGTTCCACACAAAGCGTGCGCCATCGGGATACGTGGCAGTCTTCCTGGCCAGCTCGATGCCGCGGTAGATGTTCTGAACCTGCTTGTCTTCGATATGCGCCTGGATATCGGTATAGCCGAGGTCATGGTGCGAATGCGGCAAGACGTAGATACGCATGCGCCGTACCGGCAGCAGTTCGACGTCTATTGCCGCTTCGGTTTCCTCCGCCCTGAGTACCACATGTGCCTTCTTCTTGGATTCGACCGCCGGAACAAAGACATCGAACGAGGACATGCTGGCGTCAAAGCGCCGCTCGTCCAGCTTGACACCGTCTAGCACGGTCGTGACCACTTGGCCAACCATCGTCGGCGGCGGCGCGATGCGGATCGGTTGCAACAGAGTCCCGTGCTGTTCCACCAGGCCGCGGATCGGCATTGCCAATGGCGCAGGCGCGGCGGCCGCCCGCAGATCGAGGCTTCCCCCGAGGACCGCCCAGCCTGCCGTGATCCCGAACGCCTTGAGCAACTCTCTGCGATTCACCTCGACACTCCCCGCGCGCCATGACTTTAGGGAGAGTATCGAAAAAGCTTAGATAGATCGATCCAAATCGATCATGGCACGACCGCCGTCACATCCACCTCCAAAAGCACGTCGTCCCGCACGAGCCGTTTGACCTCCACCAGGGTGCTGGCAGGCGGATGGGCGGTATCGATGTACTTGTCGCGCACAATACGCAACTCGGGCGTCTTGGTGGCATCGGTCATATAGATATCCAGCCGGACGACATCCTTGAAAGAAGCACCGGACGCCTTGAGCGCCTTGTCGAGATTGGCAAACACCTGCTCGGCTTGGGCCTGGAAATCGCCCTTGCCTACCAGATTGCCGTCCTTGTCCAGCGCCATCTGGCCGGACACGTACAGTGTCTTACCCCCTGCCGGAACCGCCACCACGTGGCTGTAGCCGTGCGGCTTCGATAGATCGGGAGGGTTGATAAAGCTTCGCTCCTGCGCCTGGAGGAAAGCTGGCAGGAAAGCGCTCAAAAGCAGAAACAAACTGCGTCGATGCATGAAAGCTCCTCGATAGTTGGGGGGCTTTAAAAACTAGCATGAAGCTCCGCACAAGTAAGTCGTCGGCATTCCATTACCTCGCAGGTAATCGCCTGACTCTACAACGGACTCCACACTGGCTGCACACCAACCACGAAGGAGAGTCCCCATGAGTCACAACGAACAACTCGCCGAGCGCTATATCGCCAGTTGGAACGAAACCGACCCATTACGCCGCCGCATGCTGATCGAGAATGTGTATGCCGAGCGCATCGCGTACGTCGATCCGATGGTGCAATCCAAAGGCTGGGAAGCGATCGATGCGACGATCGCCGCTGTGCAAGGCATGTTTCCCGGCCATCGCTTCAGCCTTGGCGGCGCGGTCGATGCGCACCACGATACGATGCGTTTCACGTGGCATCTGACGGCACCGGGCTCGCAAGAGCCGCTGGTGATCGGGTTTGACGTAGCCACGGTGGAAGACGGGCGCATACGTGAGGTGTATGGATTTTTGGACAGGGTGCCCGCAATGCCATGATGCGTGGACGCTTCGTAGGCGCCCTTCACCCCGTCCTTCCCTTGGCTTTGCCGGGGAAGGGATGGGGGAGAGCGGAACCTGCGAAGCAAAAGCCCATCGCATCGCCCCGACACATGCGCTGGCGACAAAGCACCGCCTACCATCGAGCCCATGAAAACCGCGATCACCGATATCCGTCGCCCTGTCGGCGACTTGCTGCGCGAATGGCGCCGCCATCGCCGTATGAGCCAGCTCGCACTGGCCGCCGAAGCCGAGGTTTCCACGCGCCATCTGAGCTTCGTCGAATCCGGCCGCGCACAACCGAGCCGCGAGATGATCCTGCGCCTATGCCAGTACCTCGATGTGCCACTGCGCGAACGTAAGGCACTGCTCGTCGCGGCCGGCTTTGCGCCCGCCTATCGGGAGCACGGTATGGATAGCCCCCGCTTCGATGCCGTGCGCCAAACCATCGATACGCTGTTACGAGGTTTCGAGCCCTATCCCATGCTCGCCGTGAACCGGCATTGGCAACTACTGACCGCCAATGCATCGGCTCAACGCTTGATGGCCGGTGTTCCTGCGGAATTGCTGCAATCGCCGATCAATGTGCTGCGCCTTAGCCTGCATCCCACCGGCCTCGCACCGCGCATCCGCAATCTCGCACAATGGCGCGACCACTTGCTCGAACGCCTGCGGCAACAGATCGCCGCCTGTCATGACATCGCTCTGATCGAACTATTGCGCGAGCTGGAACAACTGTCCTGCCCGGTTTATGGGGACGTCGCGGTCATAGCGTCCCGCAACGATCTGGCTGTACCGCTGTTGCTCGATGTCGGCGATCGCGTGCTCTCGCTATGGAGCACGACCACCGTGTTCGGTACGCCCATGGATATCACGCTGGCCGAACTGGCGCTGGAAGCGTTCGTACCGGCCAATGAAGAGACTGCTGCCTATCTGCGGAAATGGGGCAGCTCTTAGCGATGTTCCAGCACACGGAAAAATTTTTCCCTCGGGGTTGAACCGGATCCTCTCGAACCGGCACTTACGCGCACCGCAAGATAAATAAAAGTCATTCTCATTCGTATTAGCTTGCGTATTGGCTCGTTCGATTCAGGGAAAAACCATGTCGCACAACGGCGCCCAGGCGCATGCAAATTCTTTCGTCCCTCCCAGGCCGATAAAAAAGGGACATTGGCCGTTGAGCGCAACGGCGCTTCTGATCATGAGTAGCCCCTGGAGCGGCCTGCGCGCCCAGCAGGCAACCGACCTCACTCCGGTTATCGTGCAAGCTGCAGCCCCAACGGGCTATAGCCAAAGCAATCGCGCCAATGGGCCGAAACAGAAAGTCGCCTTGGGCAAGACCGATACCAAACTCGAAGACCTGCCCGCCAGCGTGCAAGTCATTCCCCGCGCGCTGCTGTCCGAACAAGGTGCGACCATGCTGCGCGATGCGGTGTACAACGCCAGCGGCGTCAATACCGGTGGTCAGGACTCGAAGGGTTATTACGACCATTTCCTGATTCGCGGCTTGAACGCGCAGGTTTACAGCGACGGCTTTTCCGATGGCGATCAGTTGAGCGGGCTGTCGCACTCGCTCAATGGCGTGGAACGCGTCGAAATTCTCGAAGGTCCCGGCTCGGCCTTGTTCGGCAGCGGCCCGCCCGGTGGCACGATCGACATTGTCCACTATGCCCCCTCTTC
>NZ_DATCRY010000118.1:0-22988 GCF_036568765.1 Dyella sp.
CACCGCATCGATGCCTTCGAGTTGGTCTTGCGCGATCGCGCGAACGCGCACCGCGTGTTCGCCGTCGGGCAGCAGAGGCAGTGCAGCTTCGGTACCATCGACGACCTTGTCCAGCAGCAGGGCTTCGAAGCGATCGCTCAAGGCGACCTGCACGCGATAGTGCGCCGCTTGCGGTACCGGCTGCCAGTGCACGGGCGCTTGCAACTGGGTCACCGGCTCGCGTGGGCAATCGATCGTCGGTGCATCGGGCAAGGGCTCCGGCTGGCCGGGGTTAGCGGTGCCTGTTGTTGCCACGCCGCGTCCGCCGTTCACCATCACATGCCGCTTGTCGTTGCCGACATCGACGTGACCGGAGACTACCTCGGTACGCGCGACATCCTGCGTGTCGTCGGCGACCACTCGAAAATGCGTGCCGCGCACGCTCGAAATCGTATTGGGCGTCGATACCGTAAAGCGCGCGGCGCTGCCCGAGAGCGGTATCACGTCGCTGCTGACGCGGCCACGCTTGAGGCGCATGCGCGTATCGACCATGCCCGTGCGGCCGTATTCGCTCAGGCGATCGAGCGCCAGCTCGCTGTTGCTCTGCATGAGCACGCGCGAACCGTCGGCCAGTTCCAGCGTCAGGCTGGCATCGGCGCCCGTCGTCAGCTCGGCGCCGTAGCCGAAACTGGCTCCCTGCACCACGGCGACGTTCTTGCCGTCTTCGGGCAGCTTCGCTTGCGCATCGCCGATGACGGCAACGACGCGCGCCTGCGCCGGTCCTACGCGCAGCCAGGCGATCGGTACGTGCACCGTCATGCCCGGGGGCAAATGCAGCGGGTCGGCAATATGGTTGTAATCCTGCAATTTCTGCCAGGGCACCTCACGTTTCATGTACCGCCCGGCCAGATCCCAGACGTTGTCGCCGGGGCGGACGCGGTAATCCCAATCGGTGGGTGCGCTAGTGGCACAAAGTGCGGGTGCGGCAAAGAAAACAAGGGAAAGGAGAAACGCAGGAACACGCCACCGTTGCGGCCAGCGCTGCCCCCTGATCCTGTCTGACATGACCAACCTCGACAATCCTGTTGAGCCCCCTGCATGCAGCCGCTCGTCCCTATGCTGCATGGCGACATCCGGCCGCCATGACGTCCTTATGCGTCTGCTGGGCCATTGTCCCCGACTGTATGGTAAAGCGCCAACCTCATCGCGATTTCCCGACGGGCATATTCATCTTCATGAGCATGACCCCGACATCTGCGCGATAGGCGGTCAGGGACGCGAAAGCTTGCGGTCCCGTGTCCTGCAACTGTTCGAGCAGCTGACGGCCCCGTTCCAGCAAGGGACCGTCTTCGAACAGCTGCATGGCGCCGATGAGCCGGTGCAAGGTGTGGCTGGCGGCCATTGCGTCACCGTTGTCGATGGCCTGGTCGAGGCGTTCGAGGTCGGCCTGGCCGGCCTCGGCAAATAGCGGTTGCAGATCCGCATAGAGCGCCGCGGACATGCGATGTGCCTGTTCGGTACCGGAGCGGTCCGCCGGCAGCCACTGGGCCAGTTTCTGGCTCAGTGCGGACAACTGCAGCGGTTTGTTCAGCAGGTCGCTCATGCCGGCGGCCAGGGCGCGTTCGCGCTCTCCGCTCATGGCATTGGCCGTCATCGCCACGATGGGCAAGGCCTCGGCTCCGATCTGGCGCTCGTGTTCGCGCCATGCCGCGGCCAGCTCGTAGCCGCTCATCACGGGCATGTTCGCATCGGTCAGCAGCAGATCGTAGCCGCCGCCACAGAGCGCCTCGTAGGCATCGCCGCCGTTGTCGACCACATCGCAGCTCAACCCGAGCAGGGCCAGCTGGCGCTGGATCAGCTGCTGGCTGACCGGATGATCTTCGGCCACCAGGAGGTGCGCGCGCGCGGGCAGGGTACTCGCCCCGGGCACGACCTGCGGCGCGATGGGTACGGAGGACTCGGGCGTGGGCTGCGATATGGCATTCCCGTCCAGCTCGAGCGCACCCAGGCAGGCGCGCACGGCGGTTTGCCACAACAGCGGATGGCTGCTCAGCACGATGCGGCCATCGCGCCACTGCACGCCCGATGGGGACAGGGCCTCGGGACTGACGGCTACGACATGGGCGTGCACCTGCGCGGCGCTGCTCGCATCGTCATGCGCAACGAACAGCAAGCTGGCGGCCATGCCCTGCCGTAGCGGCTCGTGCGGTGCCACGCTCTCGACCGTTATACCCATGGCTTGAAGATAGCCGGACAGTGCGGCGGCAAGCGCGGTATCGGCGAGTCGGACGATGGCGTGGCGTCCACGCAGCGCAGCCGGCGCTTCGATCTCACGCGTTATCACCGGCAAGCGCACATCGATCGCCACGCGCGTGCCTGCATCGACCTGACTGTTCAGCACGATGCCACCGCCCATCAGCTCGACCAGGCGCCGGCAAATCGCCAGCCCAAGTCCGGTACCGCCATAGCGGCGGCTGGTGGAAAGCTCGGCCTGGACGAAGGGCTGGAACAGGCTCGCCTGCTTGTCCTTGGGGATACCGATGCCGGTATCGGTGACGCTGAGGCGCAGATCCTGTTGTGCGCCGGCATCGCCGCGCCATTCCAGATGCACCGACACGCTGCCGCGATCGGTAAACTTGATCGCGTTGCCGATCAGGTTGAGTACGACCTGCCGCAGCCGGAGCGCATCGCCATGCAGCCGACCGGCGACGCCCGCATCCACCTGGACGCACAGAGCCAGGCCTTTACGCGCCGCCGCCGCCGCCATGCCGCGCGCGGCACCGTCCAGCCACACGCGCGGATCGAACGAGGTTTCGTCCAGGCGCAGGTCGCCGGCTTCGAGCTTGGAAAAATCCAGGATGTCGTTGAGGATCCGTAGCAGCGACGCCGACGAATCCTGTACGGCATGCAATAACTCGCGCTGTTCCGGGTTGACCGGCGTGTGATCGAGCAATTCGAGCATGCCGATCAAACCGTTCATCGGCGTGCGGATCTCATGGCTCATCGTGGCAAGGAAATCGGCCTTGGCCTTCGATGCGCGCTCGGCCACATCGCGAGCGATGCGCAGGCTTTCGTTGCGCAGATTGATTTCGGTGGTATCGATGAAATAGCCCATCAAGCGGCGCTGTCCGTTGTCGTCGCGATTTGCCACCAGCGACGCATGGATCCAACGCAGCCCGTTCTGGCCGAAGGCACGGAAATCCAGCGCGCGCGCGCCGTCCTCGCCCGCGGCAAGCAACTGCTCGAAGGCCTGCGCATCCTCTCGATGAATGCGCTCGCACAAGGCCGGTAGAGCAAGGCGGTCTTCCGCGTCGGCAAGGTCCTGTCGCGTCACGTTGAATAGCCGGCCGAACTGGCCGACCGCGAAGGCGAGGAAACTGCGCCCGCCCTCGAATCGCAGCGATAGCACGGCGATCGGCAGCGACTCTGCCATATCGCGCAAGGCACGCTCCGTGGTGCGGAACTCGGCGATATCCAGCAAGGCGCTAGCCACGCCAAGGGGTTGAGTGCCGTCGCCGATGGCTTGCAACCACAAGTAAGCCGGGTGCTGTCTATTCTCCGTGGTGTAATCCACTTCGATCCGACGCGGCTGGCCACCCAGCACGGCCTCGCGTTCGGCATCCAATACCTTGGCGATTGCATCGTTACCCAGCACGTTGCCACGGGTATTGGCGAGCAGCGGCGCTCCATCGGGTCGGAGCAGCCGGACCGCCAGCGGCAAGGCGTCGAGCGCGGCGCGATGAAACTGGCGTTGTGCCAGCATCGCCGCTTCAAGCGATTTCAGCCGGCGGGTGCGCGCCCGCAGCAGCATGGCCAGCGCAAATGCGAGCAGCGCCACGACCAGCAGCGCAGCAGCCAGCCAGAGTCCGATCCCACCTAGCGCAAGCGCCTGGTTGTCGCCCCAAGGCAGGGCGAATGCCGCGGCTGCCATGCTGCGGCGAGGCGGAAATGCTTGCGGCTGAACTCCGGTATCCAGGGCATGCATGGCAGGTGGCGGCGCGATCCGGGGTTCATGCTACTGTTGATAAGAGGCCGCAGGGCGGCCGTTTGCGTGGAGCGTACTGTAGCGCTTTTTCGTGCGGGAGCCCGGAAGCAGTAACGAAGAGAGGCATCGTGCGCGTCATAATCTCCGATGATCATCCTCTGGTCCTGGCTGGGTTGAAGGTCGCGCTGCGCGAGTACGGCAACCGTATCGACGTGGTCGGCGAAGCCAAGGACGGTGCCGAACTATTACGCAAACTGGCCAGCACGCCGTGCGACCTGCTCATCACCGATTTCTCCATGTCGCCCGACGGCACCACCGACGACGGGTTGATCCTGATCGGGCGCGTGCGCGAGCTTTATCCGCAGCTGCCGATCCTGGTACTGACCATGCTCAGCAATCCGGCCCTGGTACAAAGCATGCTGGCGGCAGGCGTGCGCGGTGTGGTCGATAAGATGGCCATGACCAAGGAGCTGATGCTTGCCATCGATCGCGTAGCGATCGGCCGCATGTTCCTCAGCGAGCGCATGCGGCGGCAAATTGAAGGCTTGCAGCTGCCCAGCGACGAACAACCGACGGTCTCGCCGCGCGAAGCCGAAGTGATCCGCCTGCTCGCGCAAGGGCTGACCGTATCGGAAATCGCCCGGCGCACCGAGCGCAGCGTCAAGACCGTCAGCCAACAGAAGCGCGATGCCATGCGCAAGCTGGGCCTGGACAACGACAGGCAACTGTTCGACTACGCACGTACCGCCGGCCTGATTTGACCTCCAACAGGCCTCGCCTAGGAATCTTCTGATTCCGACCCAACGCAGACTCGGCGAACATCCGCGCCGTGGTCATGCGGCGTCACGTGATTGAAATCGTCCGTCGCATCCAACTATTTCCCGCATGCGATGGATGCGCATGTGTCGGTGAGTACACCGGCGGCGGATCGGGGTCATTGCCCCCAAGCATACCGATCCGTCGGGATTCATTTCGCAGCAGGGCTAATTACAAGGAACGCAATATGGCCGCACACGGCTTCATTATCTGGCTGGTCATCGGTGCGCTTGCCGGCTGGCTGGCGGGCTTGTTCGTCAAAGGTGCCGGCTTCGGGTTGCTCGTCGATATCGTCGTAGGCATTGCCGGTGCTTTTATCGGCGGCTGGCTGGTCGGATTCGCCGGCCTGGGCAGCAGCACGGGGTTTTTCGGTTCATTGGTTACCGCCACGCTGGGCGCGGTGATCCTGCTGGTATTGCTGCGCACGTTCAAGTTGATGCGCAAGTAGGAAGAGTCCCCTCACGTCAGCGCGACACCCAAGATCCCCAACCTTTCGTTCTCTAGGAATCTTCCGATTCCGACCGCCGCACACCTCCTGCATCGTATGCCGTCGATAAAACGCGGCATCGAAGCCGCGGGTCGGAAAGGTAGTCCGTAGTGTCGGTACGAGTCGTGCCCTTCCATGCGCTTCGCGGGCCTATCGCCCGTATCGGTCAGATGTGATCACATGCCAGGGGGTAGTGATGAGAAGCAACCGCAAATCGTATTGCAACCGTACGCATCGTCGTCGCTCGGCCATCCAGCCCGTGCAGCCGCTTCCTTTGCATGAGCAACTGATGGCAGCGGGCGCGCAGCTGCAGGAGCTCTACGATGCCATGCCTGTCGCGCTCGGTGCGATCGGCCGCGATGGCTGTTATCTCGTCGCCAATGCCGCTTATGCGACTATTCACGGCATGTCGCCGTCGTCCTTGATCGGTCGCCCGGTCGCGCGCTGCCTGCCCGATGCGCAAGAACGCGTCGAGGAGGATTTTCGCGCTTTCGATGACGGCATCCAGACGATCGAGCGCGAGCTGGAATGCCGGGGGCGCTACTATCTTGCCTCGCTCAAGCCATTGCGCGGCCTCGACGGTAAAGTCACGGCCATGACGATAGCGCTGGTGGATATCACCTCCCGCAAGCGTCTGGAGCGATCGCTGGAGCGTTCCAACCGCCATTGGCGCTTCCGCGCCAACCACGATCATCTGACCGGTCTGCCCAATCGTCGTTTCGTCGACCGGACGATCGTCGCCGAGCTGCGTCAATGCGCACGCACCGGTGCACCGGTGTCCGTACTGATGATCGACGTCGATTACTTCAAGAACTACAACGACCATGTCGGCCACCAGCGCGGCGACGATTGCCTGCGCGCCATCGCCACACGATTGAATGCTCGCGTGAAGCGTCCGCTCGATACAATCGGCCGCTACGGCGGCGAAGAGTTCATTCTCATCCTGCCAGCGACCGATGCCGGTACCGCGCGCCAGATGGCCGATGCCGCCCTGGATGCAGTCCGTGACTTGGCCATCGCGCACCCGGCCAGTCCATACGGGCACGTCACCTTGAGCATCGGCGTTGCCACCCTCGAAGATGCGACGGGTGACGCATTGCAACGCTGTGACGAGCTGTTGAGTCATGCCGATCGTGCGCTGTACTCGGCAAAGGCTGTCGGACGCAATACGGCATTCGCTTCGTTATCGCGCCTGCCGATAACCGACTGATCCGCAGCACACGGCGGCAATTCGCAAGAAAAAACGAATTTGTCGTCGCTCTAGACGCTCGTCAAAAAAACCTTAAGATAAATGCACGGAACGATGTGCGAGAAAACGCACCCGGTGCATGCCGTCGATCCGATAACAGGGGACATCGCGCATACGACGGACGATCGGCCAGGCATGGCCGGGCGAATGCGGCTGCACACGGATCGCGCCAACAAGCGCTCCGGCGCTGTCTGGCATCGATCTGAAAAGGGAGTTTTTCCATGCAGACGCGCAACGCGCTTGCTCTTTCCATTACGGTTGCACTCAGCGCATCGCTGACCGCGTGCGGTGGCGGCGGTGGTTCGCACGCTTCGTCCCCGGCACCGGCGTATGTCGCTCCGGCTCCTGCGCCACCTCCTGCGCCTCCGCTGCCACCACCCCCGGCGCCCCCAGCGCCTGCGCCCGCACCAACACCCCCGCCGCTACCTCCTCCGCCGCCTGGCGTGCCGCCGGAGTTCTATAACCATCTGACACCGATACGCGCGCAGACAGCCTGGACCGAAGTGCAAAACGGCAACGGTCCATTACAGGGGCAGGGCGTAAAAATCGGCATTCTCGATACTGGTGTCATCGAGAACATTTTTGCGCTGGTTGGGCGTATCTCGAGTTACACCAACTACGTAGCAGATGCGGACACCAGCACAGGCGATAAGATAGGCCATGGCACGATTATCGCGCAGATCATCGGTGGAATACCCTACACAGACGGTTACGACAATATAACTATTCCGGGCGGAGTTGCTCCTCAATCGCAGCTCTATGTCGCTCGCGTTATCGCAGATTCGAGTTCGTCTACCGCGCCGGTACGCATCGGCGATGCCGTTCGAGACATGACCAGCGCGGGCATTCGCCTGTTCAACATGTCCTATGAAGTGGATGAGGACATTACCAAGTTCGCGGGTCAACAGAACAACCCTTCTTCCTTCGCCAGCACGAACCATAATTACTACACGCCCATTGTGCAGCACGATGGCCTGGCTGTTTTCGCCGCAGGTAATTCGGGTATGCCCAATCCAGGTTTGGAAGCCGGGTTGCCTTATCTTTTCCCTGACCTGAAGAACCATTGGCTCGCAGTGGTCAATGTCACGGTCGACAGCAGCTACAACGTCACCGGCTTGGACAAGTCTACAAATGTGCCTTCTAACGCCTGCGGCGTTGCCGCAGCCTGGTGCTTGGCGGCGCCGGGTCTGGCTTATGTGGCGCCGGTGCCCGGTACAGAATTTTCCGGCGGTGGCGCGGAAGGAACTTCCATTTCCGCACCACAGGTGACTGGCACAGCCGCGTTGGTATGGCAGCAGTTCCCTTGGATGACTGCGAGCAACGTGCAGCAAGTGATCCTTGGTACAGCCACTCCATTGGGCGATCCTTCGCTGTATGGCTATGGTCTGCTCAATGCCGCTGCCGCCGTCAATGGACCGCAGCGCCTGGACTGGGGACTATTCGTCGCCAATGTACCCGCTGGTTTTACATCTTGGTTCACGAATAGCTTGAGCGGTACCGGAGGCATCGACAAAGAAGGGGCCGGCACGCTTCTGCTTTACCGCGACTCAACCTATACCGGGGACACAATCGTAGGTGGCGGCATACTGCATCTGAATGGCAACCTCAGCAGTAATGTCACTATCAAGCCAGCCGGGACTTTGGCTGGCACGGTCAACATTACAGGCAACGTTTATAACAACGGCAAGCTCACGACAGCGATGGGCTCGCAAACGATCAGTGGAAACTATGTCGCCACATCTACATCCATAACGGAAATATCGCCACCGGCCTATATGTACGTGTTCGGATCGGCGACGCTCGATGGCACGGTTTCGATTACAGATGGATTCGACGGTTACGTCACTAAATCAAGTGAAATCGTGCTGATCGCCAGTAAGCTCGTCGGACGCTTTGCGTCTCTCACTCTCGATAGCGTATATACCAGCGGTTCTCTGTCTTATACGGCGCAGGAGGTGTATGTAAATCTTACACGCGCAAATGTCGCCCAGGTTACTTCCATGGCATTACCCGCCACGGCCGTAAGTACCCAGCAGACCGCGCAACATGTCGAGCAAGCGCTGCAGCAGGCCGATGTCTTTGTCCAGACGGATGCATCGAACCATCAGCAGTTCCTTACTGCGGCAGGTCAGTTCGAGTCCACCCCGACCATGCAAGCGGCGGCACGCTCGATTACCAGCCTTTCCGGCGAAATCCATGCCTCGTCGCAGGCGTTGAACCTGCAGCAAGCGACGATCGTCAATCGCACGATCGCCGATCGTCTTGCCGACCCTTTATTCCATGTCGGCGGTGCCTGGTTTCAGGCGACCGGTGCCAATGGCGATCTGGCTCGCTCCGGTTTTGCCAGTGGCAACTATTCTGGCGGTGGCGCTGTTGCTGGCATCGATCGCGTGGTCGCAGACAACTCAGTCGTTGGCATGGCCTTTAGCTGGGACCGCCTGACTGCCGACTATTCCGGCGACGCTGGCCGCAGTACATCGCGTACGAATGGCATTTCACTGTATGGAAGATTCAGTCTGGGAGACGCTTATCTCGCCGCGAGTATCGGTCAGGACTGGGTGCGCTCCACCGTCAATCGCACCGCATATCTTGGTGTAATTCGGCAGAGCATCGGCACCTCGCGCGACGACAAGGTGACTTCGGCCTATGCCGAAGCCGGTTACGCCTTCAGAACCGCGAGCTGGGCAGTCACACCGTTCGCATCGTTAGGCCTCAACCATCTGGATCGCGATGGCTTTACCGAACAAGGCGCCGGCGGCTTCGGTCTGACTGCGGGAAGCGAATCGTTCGACGAAACCATCGGACAGGCCGGCAGCCGCTTCAGTTACGGCTGGTCGACTTCTAATGGCACGATGTCGTTGTCCGGCTATGCGCTCTGGCAGCACTTGTTCAGCGGTCGCGATCTGGGCTTCAAGGCCGCCTATGCCGGCGCGCCATCGGCCAGCTTCACCGTCGAAGGCATCAATCCGGTCAAGGACAGCGGGTGGGTCGGAGTTGGGCTGATGTCGACGCTTGGCGAACGATGGTCGGCGTGGTTGAACTTCGATGCACAAATCGCTGGGAAAGGTACGAGCGCGCGGGCAGCAACAGCGGGCGTGAAATACAGCTTCTAACTCGCCAAAGTGCCGGCAGGGCATTCGCGACCCTGCCGGTACAAATACAGTTCGTTAATCGACGTGCCACATGCCTGGCGTGATCCGAAGCATGGAGCTCGGCTGGGGATTGAGCTTGCGTATCGAATCGGCCAGCTTGTCGCGTGCACGCGTCTGCTTGTCGCCATCGATGGGATCCCATGCGGTTTGCACATCGCGTTCTTGAGTGATTATCTGGACAGACCCGTGCTGCCCGGTCCTCGCTTCCACGATGCCGCGGTCTCGGGTGACCTTGGGCCTGCCGCCCGTTTGGTCGCCTAGCCCTGACATAAAGCAGGCCTGCGTGATGGCGAGTTCATAAGGTATTTTGTCGGCCATGGTCTCCACCTTCCCCTTGTGAGTACAAGAGCAGTGTAAAAGTGACCTGGCGGAGCAGCTTAACCCTCCGTCTCATTCTTGGTGGCCTGATCCGGTCAATTCCGCCCGGCTCGGATGGCTCCTTCGCATGGCTGGCGTAAATGCACCTGACATTGGCATATGTCATCGTGGTGTTTTACGGAGGCGTAAATTAAGCTTTTCTCGTCAACCAACCCGTGCGACGTCCCATGAATAGCCCCAAACGAGCCGGCCTCGATCGCCCCATATGGGCGGCTCTCGGCAACAGACAAAGGCATTTGGGTCAAGGCGATGAGTTGGCTCGTCGATACCGCTCGGATGTCGCTCCTTTTGCCGCATTGGCGGAAGAAACCGCCGAATGTTATGTGGCACTTCAGCGTCTTCTGATGACGAAGGACGAGGTCGCTTTGCTATCGCGAGAGCCCTTGCATCCGATCGATACGCTACATGCAACCTCCATAGGCCCGATCCTCCAGATGGTGGCGGTTCGGCGCGCGATCGAAGTGGACGATGAAGGAATCGTTCGGCTCGACCGCGGCGATGTCGGTGACATGATCGAACTAGCCCAACGGACCAAGCCAGGCCCTTTCGGTAAATCGACCATCGAGATGGGTAGTTATATTGGCGTGCGCGATCAAGGGCGGCTTGTCGCCATGGCTGGAGAGCGTATGCAGCTCGACGGCTATGTCGAGATAAGCGCTGTATGCGTGGATGAAGCCTGGCGCGGAAGAGGACTTGCCGCTCGCCTGATGAACATCCTGCGAAAAGCGATCGAGCAGCGCGGCGACACGCCGTTTCTGCATGTGTTCCATCACAACACGGCGGCGATCGAACTTTATGAACGCCTGGGTTTCGTTTCGAACAATTCGTTCTTGTTGAGCAGATTAAGCGTGGCTCGTTCCGAGCAGGAAGATCCAAGGCAGACCGCCGGCTGATCTGATAGAGATACAAAGATCTCGCAGGCTTGATTGTTCTGTGGGAGCGACTTCAGTCACGACGATCGTGCCTCACCGCAAGCCTTTGTGGCGACTGAAGGGAGCCTCTAAAAACCTATCAATGACTTGGACATAGCGAAAACGGATCCTATCGTTGTGGGAGCGACTTCAGTCGCGACAAGGACTTGCGATAAGGCACGATCGTCGCGACGAAAGTCGCTCCCACAGAAGAGCCAGTTTTTAGACATTCCCTGAAGTCGCTCCCACGACGATAGGTTGCGGGCGCTGGTAATGACTGAACAGCGTTCCGGCACGGTTTGAACAACGCGCTGGTGTTAGTCACTGTGCCGCTGTTGCTCAATCAGGACCATCAAGCCCGGCACCGCCATTAATAGGGCGGTTCCTAAAAGCACGCCTTGCGTCGTGTGTCCAAGCGGCCCCATCTGGCCGTTCAACATGCTTTTGAGATTGCGGGCTGAAAGAGATGTAGCAGAACATCAGGCTCGCCCAGAGCGAAGCCAGCTTTACCTACCAGCGGGGTGTTCAGTGGTCGCCGGAATGGGTGTTCAGTCTGACGGGAATCCGCAGATAGGTTTCGCTTTCTCAATGTTCCGGCTGTCGAGAGGTTTTCGCTTTCGACCGGATTGAACCTCACGCCCACATGGCGAGCGTGAGGTGTTGTCGATCGGGTAACGCGCTGCTCAGCCCGCCACGCATTCCCACGTCGCATGCCCGTTGATCACGCCGATGAATTTGGCCACTTGCCCCGGCGGGCATACGGGCGCATTGGCCGGGGCATAGTGCCCTCCTGTGCCGCCGATGCCGGTGGCATTGGCAGAGAGCGTTCCCGCGATCAGAACCAGTCCAGCGAAGACCAATTTCATATCCGTATTCTCCCTCATTGGCGGGCACGGTCAGGTAAAGCAAAACGGCCAGAGTCGTGCCCATTACTCCGGCAAGCGCAATGCTGACTATTACCGTGGTGGCCAGTCGAAGTTGGCCAACAACTCAGTTACCTGTATACAGCGGCCTTTCTGCCGATTTAGAAGAAAGCGTCACAAAAACAACGTCATACAGTCGAGGCGCTACAGACGCCGAGCTTGTGCGAATCTAGCCGGAGAGGGGCAAAAGTATCGTTTACAATACTTTAATGGTCAGATGTATAGTATTCGATACATGGACAAGATGCCCCTCAGCCGCCTGGGCGGGTCCCTGCGTGATATGCGGGATCGCCGATCGATGACCCAAGCCGAAGTAGCTCGGCTGGCCGATGTGCCTCGCCTGAAGGTGATCCAAGTAGAACGCGGAGACCCTAGCGTTTCCATGAAGGCCTATGCTGCCATTGCAAAGGCATTGGGCGCGGAGCTGACGCTTATGCCGAGCAGGCGTCCCACGCTGGAAGAAGCCAGAGAGTTCTTCTCTCGTGACGAATAAAGCGATTCGTCATTTGGCGGTATCGACGCCGCAGGGCAATAGCGGTGTGCTTGCACACGAGGACGGTTATTTCTTTCAGTATGCCCCGGACATTTCCCCGGCGGCGGAAATCGCCCTTACCATGCAACGGCGCCTGGAGCCCTATCGCAGTCACACGCTTCTGCCGATTTTCGAGATGAATCTCCCCGAAGGTTATGTGCTCGAGGAGCTTCGCAATCGGTTCGCCAAAACAGCCCAGTTCGATCCGATGTTATTGCTAGCATTGACGGGCCATCAGGCAGCCGTGGGCCGGGTTTCGGTGCATAGCCCTGACGCACCCGACGGTCACGGCGATCGAGGGGTCAGACTGGAAACGATCCTTGCTTGGAACGGAGCCGAAGATCTTTTTCAGGAGTTGTCGGAACGTTACTTGACCCGCACCGGTATGTCGGGCATCCAGCCCAAGGTGCTCGTTCCGGAGGATGTGTCTGGCAGCGTTTACGGCAAGGCGTCTGTGGCGACTTCGGACCTCATCGTGAAGCGTGCCGGCGAGAAATTCCCAGGCTTGGCCCTCAACGAGTTTATTTGCATGAGCATCGCCCGCGAGGCGGGTGTGCCGGTGCCGGAGTTCTACTTGTCCGAAAACCGCAAGCTCTTCGTCATGCGTCGCTTCGATCGAACGTCGGCGGGCGAGGCGATCGGTTTTGAAGACATGGCGTCGCTGATGGGGCGATCCGCGCAAGAAAAATATACCGGAAGCTACGCGCAGATCGCGCACGCCATCGAGGCTTATTGCGCGCCAGAGCATGTCGGTCGTTCGAAAGCGCAGCTCTTCGATCAGGTTGTGCTGTCGGCGATGCTGGGCAATGGCGACGCGCATCTGAAGAATTTCGGTCTTCTATACACACACCCTTTGGCAGGCGATGTACGAATGGCGCCTGCCTACGACATCGTCAATACGACCCGCTACATACCGGAAGATCAGCTGGCCCTTGCCCTGAATGGTTCGAGGAGTCTGTTCCTTGCGCGCACTGAAATCCTTCCCTTTGCGAAGGTCTGTGGCATTTCCGATCCTGCTGAACGCCTCGGCCAGCTTATCCACGCCGCTGAGGTCATCATGTTCACGCAGCAAGACTTGTTGGACGATGAGACTGAGCTCAGAGACGCTATCCGACAGGGCATAGATCTGTTCACGAAAACATACGAGCGAGCTTGAGCGCTGATTGAGCTCAGACGAACGGCCCAACGGACGGACTGAAGCGTCGGACCGGCATCGTGTTTTTGCGTCGCAGCGTGACACCTTGCGCTTTCGGCGTCTTAATCTGGCCCCAGGGGACTTAGATCGATCCAAGTTTGTTGCAATCCAGTCATCGTGCAATGCGACTGGACTGAAAGGCTTGGACCGGGCCGGGGAGGGCCTGGGCGCGCGCAGCGGTGCCGCTTCAGGTGTTTGTGCTTCCCGTCAGACAGATCGAAGAAATGGGAAGCCGTCTCATGAAGCCAGCCACTGCCAGCAGCCCCATCGTCATAGGCGCCATGCCGCGCTTCAAGTCCGCCTTCGTGGGCGCCATCGCTACCTCGTCGGGACGTTCACGTCCGCGAAGCGGTTCCTGCTCTTCGCAGTAAACGCAGCCAAGCCGTAAAGCATTCGACGCCAACTCGCGGGAGCCGTCGAACAGTCCGAGTTTAGATCGATCCAAATTTGGGGGAGGGTGCCGCACATCTCGAGCAATAGTTGCATGTGATCAAACGGGGGGATCACCGCGTCAATTTCAAAAAAGGCGCGCACCAAGTCGGGGAATCAAGAATCATGACTTACCTGCCACACCTGTTTACGCGCAAACCGTTGTATGCCGCCCTTGCCTTGGCAACGTTGTCGGGGGGCTATCTTGGACTGCCTACCGTCGCCTTTGCGCAGACGTCCGTGCCTGCCGCAACCTCAACAGCGGCAGCGCCGGCACCAGCTTCCGATAGCTCGCAGGCAAAGAAGAACGATCAGGGCAAGAAGGCCGATAAAGAGAAAACCGGGGGCGCCACCGATCCGACGACGCTTCAGACGGTGGTCGTCACGAGTTATCGCCAGTCGATCGACCAGAACATCCAGGACAAGCGCGATTCCAATTCCATCGTCGAAGTGATCAACGCGCAGAACATTGCGCAGTTTCCCGCCAAGAACATTGCCGATGCGCTCGCACACGTGCCTGGCGTGGTCATCACGCGTGAATCGGGCGAGGGCAAGACGGTCAGCATTCGTGGCCTCGCGCCCGAGCTCACGCTGACCGAATTGAACGGTAACTATGTCGCCTCTGGCGATACCTCCGCGGGTCTGACACGCTCGTTCAACTACACCTTGATGCCGGCCAATATGTTCTCCGACATCAAGCTCTACAAGAGCCTGGAAGCGCGCCTGGACGAAGGTGGCATCGGCGGTAACGTGGATCTGCGCACACGCCGTCCGCTGGAGATGAATGCCAACGACGGCTTCGTGTCCGTCAATGCGGCGGGTTCGGACAACAGCAGCAAGATCACGCCCCAGGGCTCGGCGTTGTGGTCCTGGAAGAACAAGGATCAGACGTTCGGTGTGCTTGTCGCCGGCTCGTATCTGAAGCGCCGCGATGTCGATTACACGGCCAACGCCTCGAGCTGGCACTGGTGGGATACCAACTGCACCGATCAGGCGACCTGTACCCATCCGCCGACCGACGTGCATGGCCATCAGTACGGCGCCGATGTGGCACCGAATCTTGCCTTATGGCCCGGTGGCGGCGTGACCGATCAGGCTGGCAATAGCTATTCGGGCTACTGGATGCCGCAGCAGTTCGCTACCAGCCGGAACCAGCTGGATCTGACGACGAAGGGCGCCCAGGCCACGGTGCAATTCAAACCCACCGATCATTTCCTGCTGACCGGTAACTATTTCCGCTTCCAGCGAAACCAGACTCAGATCACCAACACCCTGGAGGTCCCGGAGTGGGGTCTGCCAAGCGGTAGCTATACGGACCAGCAAGGCCGGTTGCTCGCACCCAATGGCCTGACATTCGATCCGTCGCACACTATCGTCACCGGTGCGAACTATGTGCTTCCGCCGGCAGGCACAGGCTGCAACTCCCTAACCAATCCGGTGACCGGCGCACAGCGGCAGGCGGTGGACGTCTGCTCGACGGAGATACCGTGGCTCAACGGCAACTACTCTGTCGAAAAGACCACTTCGCAGACCCTCAACCTCGAAGGCGAGTGGGATAGCGGCGGTGCCTTGAGTGGATCGTTCAATGTCGGACGCACCTGGGCCACCGGCGGTCCGTCGGTGGAACTCAATATGGCCGCCAAGCCACGCAATTTCGTCAACGGCCAGTGGGTGGATGGCAGCAACGGCGCCGCGTGGACGCTGAACGGCAAGCCGACGCTGAGTGCTTCGCCCGACGTGCTGCAGAATATGCTGGCAGGACAAGGACAGGTAGACCTTGGCTCGACCGGGTCCAACATGGTCAACACCAGCACATCGCAGAACTTCGCCCAGCTGGATTTCACCTGGGCTTTCGAAGACAGCTGGATGCAGTCGCTGCAGTTTGGCGTGAAGTATCGCGATAACCATGCCGAGCAGGTGAACAACGAACTGCGCTGGTATTGCAAAGGCACCACGTTGCAGTTCCAGACCTGCGATCCGAATGCCGGTCAGCTACCGCCAGGCTTCCTGGAATCGGGCATGCTCGACGGCCACACGGAGGCATATAACGACAGCATCTTCCCGGCGATCAATTTCCCGGCCTACTACAACTATCTCAATTCCACCTACGATCGGGTGCTTTACAACCATCCCGAAGACAAATCCTCCATTCAGGAAAAGATCTCGGCCGCCTACGTCCAGGCCAATTTCGATACGGGTTCGCTTCGCGGCAACGTCGGTCTACGTTTTGTCAGCACAAAACAGGACCTCACCGTAGCCGACGAGATCACCACCAACAACGCGGTGTATTACCACGATGCCGGCGGCAACATCCTGATTTGCCCGGCCTCCGGCAAGAACATCGCTGGCGGGCCGTGCGCCCCGGGCGACTTCCAATATCGTCCGCAGGAAGAGGCGGTGGTCCAATCGTTCACCAACGCCTCCACGAGCAAGCGATACAACAAGCTTCTGCCGAGCTTCAATGTCGCGTGGACCTTCGCGGACGACTTCGTGCTGCGCGTTGCCGGCTCGCAGGCGATGGCTCGCGCCAACTACACCGATCTGGCACAGCTCGGCAGCCTGACCAACAACACGCAGGATTACTACAACGATCGCAAGCAGTTCGGCGCGCCGTTGCCGGGCTGGTACGGCAGCGGCGCAAATGCGGACCTGAAGCCATTCACGGCCACACAGTTCGATGTTGCGACCGAGTGGTACTACGCGCCCGAATCGGTCGTCGGCATCGACCTGTTCCAGAAGAAAGTGAAGAACTTCGTCGTGCCGGTCACCGTGGACAACATCACGGTCGATGTCGGCGGTACGCAGCAGAACTTCATGCAGTACAGCACCAACGCCAATGGCCGATCGGGCACGTCCAAAGGCGTGGAGCTCTACACGCAGCACACGTTCAACATGGGCTTCGGCTACATCCTCAACTACACGCTCAACAAGACCAACGAAACACCGGTTTCATTGGGCGATACCGAGGTAGGCAAATCGGAACTGATCGGCAGCGCCAAGTTCGCCGCGAACGCTTCGCTGTTCTATGAAAAGAATGGATTGTTGCTGCGTGCTACCAGCAACTGGACAGGGCGGACCATGCAAGGATTGTCGTCGGGCTTGCCGATCTACACGCAACCCTACCACCAGCTCGACCTGAATGGCGATTACGAGTTCAACAAGCACCTGATGTTGACCGCGTCGATCATCAACCTGACGCGCTCGACGCCGCGCGAGTATCTGGGCGGCGACACGACGGCGCGGCTGTACCAGCTCGAATACGCCGGGCGCCAGTATTACCTGGGTGTCACCTACAAGTTCGGAGAAGGCGACTGAACAAGGAAAACGAGGGCGGGCGCTTTGCCCGCCCCGCGTTTCGGGCCCACTCCCCAACGAGGATTCCATGAAACTATCTCTCGCATACCTTTGCGGTAGCGCCATATCAATCATCGATCGACGGACTGTCCTCACTGTCGCGCTAGCGATTGTGCTGCTGGGCAATGCGGCAATAAGCGAGGCTCAGAACAGCCATCGGTCCCGCTCTGCGATATCGGCAGTGGACGAAGCCAATCCGTTGGTCGGGACCGCACCATTGGATAATCAAGCCCTGATCGGAAACGCCCCGCCGCCGGGCGAGCCTTTGTATTCGGGCATGACCTCGCCGGGCGCGAGTCTGCCGCAAAGCGCGACCGAGGCCGCGCCGGTCAATATCAATGCCGACTTGAGCTATCCCACTGGCGTGGCCGTGGCCTATGGCTATAACCGTCCGACGATGATCGGCTTTACCGGCGGTGGCTCGACCTACGGCGCACGTGCCGCGCCGATGATCATGCCGGTGGTGGGCGACTGGACCATGCCGCCGGACTATGCGCAGTCGTATTACGACAAGGCAAGCGAGAAAGCTTCGCCCGGGTATTACGCGGTCGACCTGGCCACGTTTCATACCCGTGTCGAACTGACCGCGACGCAGTGGACCAGCCTTATGCGCTTCACCTTTCCGGAAAGTCATCGCTCGAACGTCGTCGTCAACCTGCGTCGCGCCGGTGGCGATGTAGAGGTCGTCGACGACCGCACCATTCGTGGCGTGGCCACCATGGGCGGGCGCAAGGAATACGATTCGGACGGGCCGTGGTTTGCCGCCGAATTTTCGCGGCCGTTTGCCAGCTTCGGTACTTTCCATGCGGTGCAGGATGAGCGCAGTCGCGGCTTCGGTAACGAGGATGTCCAGGCCGATCGGCGCAGCGTATCCGGGAACTACGCAGGCGCTTACGTCACATTCGACACCAAGGCGGGCGATCAGGTGCTGGTTCGGATCGCTCACGGTCACAGCGCCGAGGAGGCAGAGCAACGATTGCACGCCGCCGGTACCGATTGGGATTTCGAGCGTGTGCACGACCAGGCGCGCGCGGCGTGGGCAAAACTGTTCGATCGCGTCGAGGTCAGCGGCGGCACGCCGAAGCAGCGCATGCTGTTCTATTCGACGCTGTACCACGCCTTCGCCAGCCCGCGACTGATGGCGCGCAAAGGCGAGCCCTATACCGATTCGGACGGCCACACGCAGATTGCCGACTACGATCGTTATGGGCCGGTGCCGTTCTGGGATACCGGCCGCAACCAGATCACGCTGCTGATGCTGCTCGAGCCCGAGGTCGTGCAGGACATCATGCGTTCCGAGCTGGATCGTGCGCGCGAACGTGGTTACATGAATACCTCGTTCCACGGCGACCATGCCTCGTTCCTGTACGACGGAGCATGGCAGCGCGGTATCTCGTTCGACTATGCCGCGGCCTACGAGTATCTGCGCAAGAATGCGACCGATCCCAAAGGGCCGCGCGGATACCTGGCCGAGTACATGAAGAACGGTTGGATATCCGACATCGTTCCGCCGGGCAATCCCAGTCCGCCCTATGCCGGCGGCAAAGCTGGCGCCGCCACGACGCTCGAATATGCCTGGGACGACCACGCTCTCGCCGATATCGCCCAACGCCTCGGCAAGACGGAAGACGCGCAGATGTTCCTGCGTCGCTCCGCGAACTACCGCAACGTATTCGATCCGTCGGTGGGATTCATGCGCGGTCGCACCGAGGACGGCAAGTGGATCTCGCCGTTCGATCCGGGCGAGCCGTACTACAACTTCATGATGAAGGAAGCCTCGGGTTGGTCCACGCTGTGGCTGGTGCCTCATGACATACAAGGCTTGATGACGCTGCTTGGCGGACGCGATGCGTTCAATGCCAAGCTGGATGCATTCTTCTCCACGCCTTACCGACCCAAAGGCATCTGTCGCGATTGCACCGGCCTGATCGGCCAATACGTGCAAGGCAACCAGCCGGACCAGCAGGCGGCCTATCTCTATGCATGGAGCGGCCAACCCTGGAAGACGCAGGCGTTGACCCGGCGCATCCTCGACGAACTGTATGGCAGCGACGCCACGGGCTACGGCTTCCCGGGCATGGACGACCAGGGCTCGACATCTTCCTGGTATGCGCTCAGTGCGATGGGCTTCTATCCGGTCGATCCGTCGAGCCCCGACTATATTCTCGGCAGCCCGATCTTCGATCGCATCCGCTTGCATATGGGCAACGGCAAAGTGCTGGAGATCGTCGCCCGGAACAATTCCGCCCGGAACATGTACATCCAATCGGCCACACTCAACGGCAAGCCGTGGACCAAGCCCTGGTTCAGTCATGCCGATATCGCCGACGGTGCCACGTTGATACTTACCATGGGGCCCGAGCCGAACAAAGCGTGGGGTGCTCAGCCACAAGATGCACCGCCTTCCATGTCGATGGGACAGCAATGATGGCGATCGCCGACAAGTTACGAAGTGTGAGCGGATACCTGAGCTTGGCCATCGCCATGGGCTTCGTCCTGCCAGCGATGGCGACATCGAATCAGACAACGGTATGGAACGGCAAGGCGGCGCCGTTGGCGACGCCATGGTCGGCGGAGGTTTCTCCCAGTAATGCGTTGCCGGAGTATCCCCGTCCGCAGCTGGCGCGCCCGTCGCTGGAGCATCCGCAATGGCTGAACCTCAACGGGTTGTGGCAGTACACGCCGGGCGATGGACAAGGTGCGCCACCGTTCGGTCAGACGCTGAAGTACCAGGTGCTGGTGCCGTACCCGATCGAGTCCGTGCTATCGGGCGTGCAGAAGCATGCGGATGTCATGTTCTATCGTCGGCTGGTGGATATCCCGGCCGATTTCACCGCGCACGGGCAGCATGTGCGGCTGAACTTCGGTGCGGTGGCGCAGGACGCCACGGTGTATGTCAACGGTAAGCAGGTGGCGCAGCATACGGGCGGCTACACCTCTTTCGGCGCAGACATCACATCCGCACTCCGC
The DNA here is from genome assembly GCF_036568765.1 of Dyella sp. Lineage (GTDB taxonomy): Bacteria > Pseudomonadota > Gammaproteobacteria > Xanthomonadales > Rhodanobacteraceae > GSA-30. The sequence goes on from NZ_DATCRY010000118.1 coordinate 20,361, forward strand.
GCAAGCGGCCCGCAGGAAATCGTCGTCCGCGTGCATGCACCGGTGGATGGCGTCAATGTGATGGTCGGCAAGCAGCGGTTGCAACCCGAGGGCATCTTCTACACCGCGGCATCGGGGATCTGGCAGTCGGTATGGCTGGAACCGGTGCCGGTCACCAGTCTGGCGCAGCTGCATTTCACCGCGGTCCATAGCCTGGATGCCTTCACGGTCACGTCGAAGATCGACGGTCCCGGCGCTGGGGCCACGCTGCATGTCACGGCCTATGCCGATGGCAAGACGGTGGGCGAGGCGAACGGGCCGGCCGGTGGGCCGTTGCATCTGGCCATTGCGCATCCGCATCTGTGGAGCCCGCAGGATCCTTTCCTCTACACCTTCAAAGCTACCCTTGCGCAAGGCGATCGGCGCGACGAAGTGACCAGTTACGCCGGACTACGCACCATCGCCGTCAAGAAGGTGGGGGGCCGCAATCGTATCGTGCTCAATGGCAAGCCCACCTTCCTGCTGGCGACACTCGACCAGGGTTACTGGCCGGATGGCATCTACACCGCACCTACCGATGCCGCGTTGAAATTCGACATACAGAAAACCAAGGATCTCGGCTTCAACACCATCCGCAAGCACATCAAGGTAGAACCGGCACGCTGGTACTACTGGGCCGACCGCATCGGCGTGATGGTCTGGCAGGATATGCCCGCGCTGCCGAACGGACGCAACGACAAACTCACCGATGCCGACAAGGCCGGTTTTCGCGCCGATGTCTCGGCCATCGTCGATCAGCTCAAGGGCGAAACCTCGATTGTCGGCTGGATTCCGTTCAATGAGGGCTGGGGCCAGTGGAGTATCCCGGCCGCCGCCGAACTGGCATCGCAGATCAAGAAGCTCGACCCGTCGCGTCTGGTCGATGCCCGCAGCGGTGCCAATTGTTGCGACACCAAGGGCGACCCGCATGCCGGCGATGTCTACGATGTGCATGACTATCAAGGCCCGGGCTTGCCCAGCCCGGATGCGCAGCGAGCGGCCATCGACGGCGAGCACGGTGGTTTGACGCTGGGCGTTCCCGGTCATATCTGGCCCAACACGGCGATCAATCCCTATGGTGCCGTGAAGGATCGCGATGCGTTGAACGCTGGCTACGTCGCCAATACTTCGGTGTTGCGCGACAAAGGTGTGCCCAAGGGTATGTCCGGCAGCGTCTACACGCAGATCACCGACGTCGAAGGTGAGCACAACGGCTTGTTCACCTACGATCGTCAGATCGAAAAGGTGGACGAAGCGAAGGTACGGGCGATCAACGAGGCGACGATACGTGCCGGTGAGAGGCCTTGAGGTACGCGTGCCACTCGTTGTCTGGTGAATCAGGAACGACGCTGCGTGGCTTTTGCGTGCAAGGCTGCCCCCTCACCCCAACCCTCTCCCCCGGCAAAGCCAGGGGAGAGGGAGCCATCTGCGCAAGTGCGACAATTGAGGCCTGCCTCGGTCAAGCTCCCTCTCTTTTGGCTTAGTTGGGGGAGAGGAATTGAGATGATCCCTTCAAGCACTGCAATTGAGCTTCCCATGAATCGCCAGCACTTCCCTATTGGGTGAGTTGCCCCTCGCAAAGTCCACGTGGCTGCCAATCATGGATAAGTGTCGTCGGTGGTTTGGCGGCATCGTGAAGAATCAGCGCAAAGCCACGACGCGGTTCCTTTCCTATCGCCATGAGCGACATGGGCGGTCCACCCGGGATGAGCAGCGTGTTGCCAGGGCCGCGACCGAGCCGCATGCCATCGGGCGTTTCAAGGCAGGTATCGCCACTGACGGCATAGAAAGCTTCGGGCCCCGAATGAATGTGCAAAGGAGCCTTCATCCCCGGCGTGAATACCGATCGAAGATATTCCGCGGTATAGGAAGTCGCTGGCTGCAATGGCAACGGTCCGATGATGGAGGCATGCGTGCCTCCTTTCGATTGCCAGTCCTTTCGTTCGATCGTGAAAAGCCAGACCTCGCCGAAGGCCTCGACCACGCTGCTAGTGAGCACGGCGGCATCGGCTGCCGCCTTCCGCGATCCGAATCGGTCGATATGCCAGAACAAAGGTCCCGCAGGCAAAGACGATATCGGCTGAGCCGTTAGCAGGCATGCCGGCCCCGCAGCTTCATCTTTTCCACAAGGTCGAGCGGTGGCTTGCCCTCGGCAGGGCAGTGCAGACATCGCAAAGAGCACGAACATCACACTGAGGAATACGCTGCGCATGGTTGGCAAGTCCTCCGGTTGCCAAACCAATATAGCGATTCCGTGGCTCGCGAATAATCATCCATTTTGCAGATGCCGCCCCATCACGATGGACGTACAAATCCCGCCTCAGTCAGGCTCCCTCTCCCCTGGCTTCGCCGAGGAGAGGGTTGAGGTGAGGGGGCAACCCCCGCAAGTAAAAAGTCACACTGCGCGATAGAACATACCCCTGAACGAGCAGGACTTATTTTTTCGGCGTAGCGATAACGCCGATCAGATCCTTGCCCTCGCCGCGCACAAGATGCGGGTATTTCAGGCCGCCGTGATAATCCACCTTCACGGTCTGGTAGTCGTCCACATTCTTGATAAGAAATTCGATCGGCGTCGTGGTGCTCTTCGCGTCGGCCACAGCATCCTTC
>NZ_DATCRY010000119.1:0-54092 GCF_036568765.1 Dyella sp.
CCGCCACTGAAGCCTTCGAAGCCGCGTTCCGCCAGCATCTGCTTTCGGCACAGTGCCTGGTGCAGGTTTTCCTGCCGGGCATGCGCGATAGCCGTTATGGACGCATCGTCAATGTGATCTCCACTTCGGTGAAAGAACCCATCGCCAATCTCGGCGTTTCCAATACGATCCGGGCAGCGATGGCTGGCTGGTCCAAGACCCTGGCTGGCGAACTGGGGCCCGACGGCATCACGGTCAACAATGTGCTGCCCGGCTATACCCGCACCGACCGGCTGAACAGCCTGCTGCAGGGGCAAGCCTCGAGCAGCGGGCGCGGCGCCGAGGAAATTGCCATGGGCATGCTTGCTGCGGTCCCCGCGCGTCGGTTCGGCGAACCGGGCGAAGTGGCTTCGGTGATCGCCTTCCTCTGCACACCGGCAGCTGCCTATGTCAATGGCGTCAGCATTGCGGTCGATGGCGGCCGCACGCGATCGTTGAGTTGATCGGCACGCATACGCATGCGTCCGGTGCAATCGGCGCCGGCTCCCTTTAAGCTTGTGCGATGTCATTGACGCGCCTGGCCAATCTGATCGACGGTCGCCTCGAGCCGCCGCGCGACGGGCATTGGCTGGATGTCTACGAACCGGCTACCGGTGCGGTCTTTGCACAGTGCCCCGATTCCACGGCGGACGATGTTGCCGCCGCCATAGCGGCGGCGCGGCGCGCCGCACCCGGCTGGGCCGCCACGCCAGCCGACATGCGAAGCCGGCTGCTGCATCGCCTGGCCGATCTGGTCGAAGCGCGACTGGACGACTTTGCCGCACTCGAATCGTGCGACAGTGGCAAACCCGTCGCACTGGCGCGCAGCCTGGATATTCCGCGTGCAGTCAGCAATCTGCGTTACTTCGCCGCGGCCGTCGTGCCATGGAGCAGCCAGTCGCACGCGATGGAACTGGGCGCGATCAACTACACTTTGCGCCATCCGCTGGGTGTCGTGGCCTGTATCAGCCCATGGAACCTGCCGCTCTACCTGTTTACCTGGAAGATTGCGCCGGCCCTGGCTGCAGGTAACGCTGTCGTCGCCAAACCCTCGGAAATCACGCCCTGCACCGCTGCCTTGCTTGGCGAGCTGAGTATCGAAGCAGGATTTCCGCCTGGCGTGCTCAACATTGTGCAGGGCCGCGGGCCTGCGGTGGGCCTGCCGTTGGTTGCACACCCCGACGTCAAGGCCGTGTCCTTTACCGGCAGCACACGCACCGGCGAAACGATCGCGGCGGCGACGGCCGGCCAGTTCAAGAAGGTCTCGTTGGAAATGGGCGGCAAGAACCCGGCGATCGTCTTTGCCGATGCCGACCTCACCGATGCCAACCTGGATACCATTGTGCGCTCGGGTTTCGCCAACCAGGGAGAAATCTGCCTGTGCGGCTCGCGGCTGCTGGTGCAGCGTTCGATCTACGACACCTTCCGCGAGCGTTACCTGGCACGTGTAACCGCCCTGCGCGTCGGCGACCCCAAGACAGCCGATACTGACCTGGGTGCACTGGTATCGCAGGCCCACTTCGACAAGGTCATCGACTGCATCGGCCAGGCGCGCGCCGAAGGTGGCCACGTTCTGTGTGGCGGCGGCGCGGTGCAACTGGACGGACGTTGTGCAAACGGCTGGTATGTCGCACCGACCGTAGTCGAAGGCCTCGCCCCCGAAGCATCGACCAATCAGCAGGAGATCTTCGGTCCGGTGGTCAGCCTGATTCCATTCGACGACGATGCACAAGCCATTGCCATTGCCAATGGCACCGGCTATGGACTGGCCGCTTCGCTTTGGACCAGCGATCTGTCGCGTGCGCATCGCGTGGGCGCAGCGCTCGATTTCGGCATCGTATGGATCAACTGCTGGCTGTTGCGCGACCTGCGCACGCCATTTGGCGGCACCAAACAATCGGGTCTCGGACGCGAGGGCGGCGAGGAAGCGCTGCACTTCTTCACCGAGCCGAAAAACATCTGCATTCGCTATTGAGATATCTATCGTGACCAGTCCCTTGCAAGCCCTGCTCGAAAGCAATCGCGCGTGGTCTACCGCCGTACGCGAACAGGATCCGCATTTCTTCGAACGCCTCGCTCAACAGCAGGCCCCCAAGTATCTGTGGATCGGCTGCTCCGATTCGCGTGTGCCAGCTACCCAGATCGTCGACCTGCCGCCAGGCGAAATCTTCGTGCAGCGCAATGTCGCCAACGTGGTCTCGCACTCCGATCTCAATTGCCTGAGCGCGATCCAGTTCGCGGTCGATGTGCTCAAGGTCGAGCACATCCTGGTCGTGGGCCACTATGGCTGCGGCGGTGTGCAAGCGGTGCTGGACGATCGCCGGCTCGGCCTGGTCGATAACTGGTTGCGGCACGTCGGCGATGTGGCGATCAAGCACGGCGAACTGCTGGCCGCGATCGATCCGATGCAGTTGCGCAATACTCGTCTGTGCGAATTGAATGCCATGGAGCAGGCGGTAAACGTGTGCCAGACCACCACCGTCATGGACGCCTGGGAGCGCGGCCAGAAACTTTCCGTGCATGCTTGGTGTTATAGCCTGTTCGATGGCCGCATCAAGGATCTGGGCCTGCATGTCACCTCACGTGAAGGTACCCGTTCAGCCTACGAAGAAAGCCTCGCGCGCCTGCTCGCCGTGCCGGGAGCGGCACAATGAGCGATGTGGTTCGCACCGATGCGGCTCCTCGCCCGGTCGGTGCATATCCGCATGCGCGCCGCGTCGGCAACCTGTTGTTCCTTTCGGGTGTCGGGCCACGCCTACCGGGCGATAACAGCATTCCTGGCAATGTCTACGATGCCGATGGCAAGCTGGTGTCGTATGACATCGAAGCACAATGCCGGCAGGTATTCGCCAATGTGCGTGCGGTGCTTGAGGCCTCCGGGGCACGCTGGAGCGACCTGGTCGACGTCACGGTGTTCCTGACCGACATGGCACGCGATTTTCCTGTCTACAATCGGCTTTATGCCGAGTACTTCGCGGGCGTGGATGCGGCGCGCACGACATTAGGCATCAGCGCCTTGCCGACACCGATCGCGATCGAATTGAAGTGTGTTGCGGCTGTTCCGTAGGTCGCGATTGACGTCGCCTCGCAACAGGATCCCATGACGGACTTTGCGGCGTTGCCCCCTCACCCAACCCTCACCTCGGCAAAGCCAGGGGAGAGGGAGGCCGACGGAGTAATTCTCAGTGCCCCGCACTTGCGCGCAGAGGGTCGGGGTGAGGAGGTAACGCCGCATGCATCATCTACGCAACGCTGTAACGGCACCAAAAACGACCCAAACAACCGTTTAGCCCTTCGCAGGCTTAGCCGCCTTGTGATGCGTCTTCTTTTGATGGTGCTTGGTGGCGGACTTCTTGGCCACGACAGCGTGATGCCCGGTAGCCGACGCAGGCGCGGTGGCGGCGATCACAGAACCGGACAGCACAACGCCGGCGACGAGCATGAGAGCGATCGCAAGTTTACGCATGGTGGTATGCCTCGAACGTGTTTGAATTGTCGCGGACCCGGCCGGAACCCGGCATGCGCGAGCGGCGCGACGGCCTCAACATAGCACCGGCATTTTCAGGCGTTAACGGGTATTTTTCCGATCGCGGCGAACGTCACTGCAAGGGAGTCATTGACTTTTCGACCAAGCCTTCCCGGGACGTATTTTCTTGCGATCCGTCCAGGCAGCAACGCAGCAATTGCAGGATCAAGCGTTGGGTCGGCTCGGCCTTCGCAGGCTCATAGGCCAGGCTATCTTCATTCATGTAATTGAGCTGCGCCAGTTCCAGTTGCACCGTCTCCACGCCTTCGTCCGGCCGGCCGAACTGACGGGTGATAAAGCCGCCCTTGAAGCGGCCGTTGACCACGAAGCTGTAGCGCGACTGCCCTTGGAGACTGCGTTCGAGGCGTTGCTGCAAATCCACACCGCAACTGGCCCCATCGGCCGTACCCAGATTGAAATCCGGCAATTGGCCTTCGAACAGCATCGGCACCCGGCTACGGATCGAATGCCCTTCCCAAAGCACCACCCGGCCGTGCTCATGGCGCAGGCGCGCAATTTCTTGCGCCAATGCATGATGGTAGGGCTGCCAGAAATCATTTACCCGCCGTTGAATTTCCTTCTCGTCCGGCTCGGCTCCCTCCAGGTACAGCGGCTCGCCATCGAAGCCAATAGTCGAGACCAGGCCGGTTTCCTTGCGACCCGGGTAAAGCGCATGACCGTCGGCGGGACGGTTGAGATCGACCACGTAACGCGACGCGACCGGCTTGATCAGACTGGCACCCAACTGTTCGGCCAGCGGCTCGTAGAGCTTGGCGACGTGCCAGTCGGTATCGATCGAACGCTGCGCGCGCGGCGTCATGCGCGCGGCGATCTCCGGCGGGATATAGCTGCCGTCGTGCGGCAGACTGATCAATAGCGGCACCGTGCCGCGATGCAAGGTGTGAGTCGTCATGACGGCAGTTTACGTCATTAACACCAACTCTTCGGCCGAGCTGGGATGAATTGCTACGGTGTTGTCGAGATCGCGCTTGCGTACTCCGAGCTTCAACGCTACGGCGAAGCCCTGCATCATTTCTTCCGCGCCGAGGCCGAGCACGTGGATACCAGCCACACGCTCTTCCGCGCCGACACAAATCACTTTCATCAGCGTCTTGCCTGGATGCTTGACCACCGCCCATTGCAGTGGCGAGAACGTCGAGCGATAGACCCGCACCTCAGGGCCATGCATGGCGCGCGCCTGCTCTTCGGTCATGCCGACCATGGCGAGCGGCGGCTCGGCAAATACCACACTAGCGACATCCTTGTGCTCCAGGCGCGAATCCGGTTGTCCGCCGAACAAACGGTCGGCCAGGCGTCGCCCAGCCGCTACCGCGACCGGCGTCAATTCACGGTTCTCGCAAACATCGCCGACCGCATAGATGCCAGCTACGTTGGTGTTCTGCCAGGCATCGACCAGAATGCGCCCCTGCTTGCCCAGTCCGACGCCGACCGCATCGAGATCCAGCGACTCGGTATTGGGTACACGACCGACAGCCCAGAGCAAGGCATCGTAGGGACCGCCCTCGCCGGAAACGGCATCGTCGAGATAGAGCTCGCCATTGGCCGAGCGCAATCCCTTGACGAGTACATTGGGCGAGAACGTCACGCCCTGCTCGGTCATGCGCCGCTCCAGGGCATCGACCATTTCCGTATCGAAACCGCCGAGCAGGCGGCCTCGCGCATAGACCGTCACCTTGCTGCCCAGGGCATTAAGCAGACCGGCAAACTCGAGGCCGATATAACCGCCGCCGACGATCGCGATGCGATCCGGCCGGCTGGGCAAGGCAAACATGTCGTCGGACACCATGCCCAGTTCGAAGCCGGGCACACTCAGGCGATGCGGCCGCGCACCGGTAGCGATGACGATATGGTTTGCGCTCAATTCATCGCCATCGCTGGTGGCGATAGTGTCGGCAGCGACGAAGCGCCCTGCCTCGGGAAGCCATTGCACGCCAACCTCGCTCAGGCGATGCAGATAGCGCCCCTTGATGCCGTCGATGTACTCCGCACGCAAATGGCGAAAGTGCTCCCAATCGAACGCGCCAGGCGTACCGGAGAAGCCATATTCCGTCGCCAGTGCCTGCGCATGTGCCAACTGCGCGGCAAACCAGAGCGCCTTCTTCGGCACGCAACCGACATTGACGCAGGTGCCGCCGAGCGCGCCAGGATCGAGCATGGCGACACGGGCGCCATGTCGTGCGGCGCGTATCGCGGTGGCCAGGCCGCCGGACCCCGCTCCCAGCACGATCAGATCGAAACGCTCAGCCATTGCCGATTCCCTTGTCATCAATAAAGAACGTTAGCGACGACGGCTTTAAATGAGCGTCAACGCCTGTAGACACCGCATGTTTCATAGCCCAAAACGCGCCGGAGCGTACGGCATCGGATCGATCTCGGCGGGCTTGCCCAGCAACTGCGCGGCAACCAGTTCACCGGTTGCCGCCGACATGCTCACACCCAGCATGCCGTGCGCAGTCGCCAAGTGCAGGTTCGACCAGCGTGTGCTCGGACCGATGATCGGGATCTCGTCCATGCTCATGGGCCGCCACCCCCACCATTCTTCTTGCAGGTCGGCGCCTTCCGGCTCATGCAGATGCTCGGCTGCGGCACGGCGCAAGGCCTGCAGCCGCACTTGATTGAGGCCTTCGTCGTAGCCTGAAAATTCCATCGTGCTGCCCAGGCGGAAACCGCTGCCCCAGGTGGTGACGCAAACCGAGGCCTCGCGCAGCACCATCGCATGCCGCGGCACGCGCGCCGGACGGCTGTAGGTCAGCGAGTACCCTTTACCCGGCTGCATCGGCAGGCGCAGGCCGAGCATCTTGCCAAGCAGTGGCGACCAGGCCCCGAGCGCCATGATCACGCGGTCGCCGTAAAACACACCGCGCGTCGTGCGCACGTGGCTGATACGGCCGTCCTGCATGCCGAACTGATCGATGCGCGCGCCACTCTCGATCGTGCCACCGCGCTCACGCACTCGCCTGGCCAACTCGGCGACATAGCGATCGGGCCGCAGTTGCGCATCGTCGGGGTGATACAGGCCACCGACGATGCCGGGCTTCAGCGCCGGTTCCATCCCGGCAATCTGGTCGCCGTGCAACCGCTTGACCTCGATACCAAGCCGGTCAAGCACGGCGGCATGATGGCGTTCGTCGGCATGCATCAGCCGCTGGGTGCGATAGACATACAGCTCGCCACGTTCGACGAATTCGCAGTGCAGCCCCTCTTCCTGCATCAACGGGGCGAGCAGGCGACGCGAACGCTGCAGGATAGCCGAGCGCGCTACCGCAGCACGGTGGAAATCCCGCCAGTTGCAACGCCGGGCAAAACCCAGCATCCAGCGCAGGCGGTCCAGGTCGAACCGGGGATTAAGGTAGAGCGGCGCATCCGCACGCAGCATCGAGCGCATGGCCACTCCCAGCGTGCCAGGCATGGCCAAGGGGGGCGCATGACTGGGGGTAATGGTGCCGCAATTCCCATGCGAACTCCCGCTACCTGGCGTACCTTGCTCCAGCAGGCGGACCGATACCCCCGCCTTCAACAGGTAAAGCGCACAAGCGAGGCCAATCACACCACCGCCCAGAACCAGCACGTCACTTCGCGAAGCATCCATGCGCCCATTGTAGCGGGCGCTTTCCCCAGGGGGCTTGCACAATGAGAATTACAGATGTAATTTTATCCAGGACTACAAATGTAATCCTGATCATGACCGCTTTCGCCACCAGCTCTTTCGCACCCGCCGCGGCCGCCATGCCGGTGCAAGCTTCGCTTGCCCAGCAAGTCGGCTCGGCGCGCGACCTGTTGCGCGACATGGAACCGATGAAGAACGACCTGGCCCGGTACCAGTTTCTGGCCGATCAGTTACCGACCTTGAAAGATCGCGATTGGGTCGTCGGCCAGCAGTTGGTTGCCACGCTGGAGAACCAGTTGGGCATGTATGACGAAGCCGTGCGGCACTTCCCCTTCGATAACCGCGTGAAAGTAGAGATCGCGCCGGACAAGCTGCCCGGCCCTGCTTCCTGGAAGACCGAGGATGCCGCCGACGTCATCGCCAGGCTGGCCGCCGGTCGCAGGCTGGTGCTGATCAACGAAGTACACCACGACGCACACACACGCCAGCTGACACTTGCGCTGCTACCGCGCCTGCGCAAACTTGGTTTTACACATTTCGCCGCCGAGGCGCTGGACGATAAGGACGGCGACCTGATGCATCGTGGCTACCCGGTCGTCACCGGCAGCCCTTACCTGCACGAACCGTTGTATGGCGAAATCATCCGTGCCGCGATCCGACTGGGCTTCGTGATCGTGCCCTACGAAGCGACCGGCTCATCCACTGCCGAACGCGAGGAAGGTCAGGCGCGCAATCTCTACCGGCGCGTGTTTGCCGTCGATCCGCATGCTCGATTGTTCGTGCACGCCGGCTACGCGCATATCGACAAGGCCGCGGGCAACCTCGGTGGCGATGTCGTACCGATGGCCGTGCATCTGCACCGTTTGACCGGGATCGAGCCGTTATCGATCGACCAATCGCAGTTTCGCGATATCGGCGGTGGCGGCAATAACAGCGCCTACCGGCAGCTGACGACCGATTTCCATCCGGAAGGCCCGAGCGTTCTGGTCAGTCGTCATGACGGCAGCGTGTGGAGCAGCGACCCTTTGCGCCATGACGTGAGCGTGCTGTTGCCCCCCATGGACCATCGGCGGCGGCCCGGCTGGCTGGCCCTCGGCGGTATGCGCCAGCCACGGTTAGTGAACACCGTCATGTGCGACCGCAAGGTGCCTTGCCTGATCGAAGCCCATTACGCCAACGAAAGCGACGACGCCACCGCCGCCGACCGCATCGCCCTGGTCGTGCCCGACAGCGTCAACACGCTCTACCTCGCGCCCGGCGACTATCGCATGACCGCCTCCGATGTCGAAGGACGCACGTTGAGCAAGCGCGATCTGCATATTGAAAAGGATTCCCCATGACACCGATCAGCGAAGCCGAAGCCCGCGTCATGGAAGTGCTATGGCAAACCGCGCCACGCACTTCCGAAGAGATCGTCGAAGCGTTGCGCGCCCCCACCGGCTGGCATGAAAAAACCATTCGCACCCTGCTCAACCGCTTGCTCGGCAAGGGCGCAGTAAGCGCCGAACGCGATGGTCGGCGTTATCTGTATACCCCACTGCTGACTCGCGAAGCATGGCAGCAGGAGGAAAGCCGCAGCCTGCTCGACCGCGTCTTCGGCGGCAAGGTTGCGCCATTGCTGGCGCACTTTACCCGCACCGAAAAACTTTCGGCCAAGGACATCGCCGAATTGCGCAAGCTGGTCGACGACATCGAGAAGAAGGGGCACTGAGATGGACGATATCTTCTGGCGACTCCTGCCGTGGAGCAGCCTCGGTTTGATCCTGGTGTTATTGCTGCGTCGTCCGGCGTGCCGGCTGTTCGGCGCATCTCCGGCGTTTCTCCTGTGGCTGCTGCCAATTGCGTTCTGCGCGCTACCCTGGCTGCCGAGCGAGCGGCTCGTCGCGGTCTTGCCACCGTTGCGCGTCGTACCCGATGGCGCCTCGCTGTTGGCAGCGCGCATGCCTATGCCATTGCTAGGCCTTGGTCTTGGATCGCTATGGCTGGCGGGCGTCGCCGCATGTCTGCTGCGCCTCAGCACGCATTACGTGCATATCCGCATGACCTCGAAGCATTTGGCGCAACCGCTGCCGGATTTGGGCAATTTCGCGCCTGCACGCGTACGTATTGCGGACATCGGCCCGGCCGTGCTGTGGGCACCACGTCCACTACTGCTCCTGCCGGAAGACTTTTTAACGCGTTTCGATGCCAACGAACGCGCCTGCGTACTCCGCCATGAACTGACACATCTGCGCCGCGGCGATGCCTGGTGGAGCTTGTTCGCCGAGCTGGTGTTTTCCTTGCTTTGGTTCCATCCGCTGGCCTGGATCGCGCTACCGCGCTTCCGGCTGGACCAGGAGTTGGCCTGCGACGAACGCAGCCTGCGCGATGCGCCCGAGCAACGCGCTCATTACGCCCATGCCTTGTTGCACAGCGCCGGTGTGTCGTTTGCGCCGGCTATCACCCCGTGGCTCACCCACCCCCAATTGAAGGAGCGTCTCCGTATGATCCAGCAAGTCGCATTCGGTGTTTCACGTCGTCGTCTCGGTTATCTGGTTATCGGCCTCGTCATGAGCGGCAGCGCCATGATCGCGCAAGCGGCCGCGCAACACGCGCCGCAAGGCGCGACGGCGGATGCGCAGTTCAACATCAAGCACGCACCGGCTTATCCCCAGGAGGCCATTGCCAACAAGGAACAAGGCATCGTCATGCTCGATGTTGTCGTCGACACCCAGGGGCATCCCAAGACCATCCATTACGACGCCACGCACAGCACGACCACGTCCACGGACTTGATCAAGGCGGCCAGCGATGCCGCGGCCCAATGGCGGTTCTTCCCGGCCATGCGCAATGGTCAGGCCATCGAGAGTGCGACCAGGGTGCCGGTGCAGTTCGATCTGAGCGAAACGCCGGACACCCCGTCCTCGTCCAATTCCTAAAGACTTCCACATAACTTATTGATTTGATAACCTCGGCATGCCTACTGCCGAGGTTGTCCTATGCGCCACCAGGAACCAGCCGTCGCCCCCTGCGCGGACTTACCTGCTTGCCTGCTGCGCGGCTTGTTCTGTATGGCCATTGTCCTGCTCGCCGCTTGCTCCAGTCCCGCTCCCCGCAAACGCCAGCCGACATTCAAGGAATCGCACTCGGCCCTCGCCGACGCACCGGCACGCGCACCCAATGAGGTCGGCACGGCCAACGATGTACTCTTCCGTGCCATCGCCCTCGTCGGCACTCCGTATCGCTGGGGCGGCAACACGCCCGAAGGCGGTTTCGATTGCTCGGGCCTGGTCGACTACATCTACCGCAACGCCGCCGGCCTGATGTTGCCGCGCACTTCGCATGAGATGGCCGCCATGAACGGCTTGAAAGTCAGGAGCATGACCGACCTGGCCAGCGGTGACCTGGTGTTCTTCGGCGGAACGGCCGGCATCAGCCACGTCGGCGTCTACGTCGGCAAAGGGCGATTCGTGCATGCGCCCAACAGCGGCGGCACCGTGCGGCTGGATGACATCGATGGGCCGTATTGGCGAGATCACTTTGCTTATGGAAAACGCTTGTTGGATTGACAGCTTCATAGCGCTACCCGGTCAGGCACGACCTCCAGCGCTCTTACCCCATCGAGAAGGAATTCACCATGACAGTCAAGACGACTTTGCTATCGCTGCTGTTCTGCGGCTTGCCGATATGTTCTACCGCAGCGTGGGCCGCCTCCTCCCCGCTGCTCGACAAGCCGGTTCGAGAAATCCAGCTGCCCTTGCCGCCGCCCCCTGACGTACCGGACGCCAAACCGATGCTGACGTGCTGGTATTACTCGCGCTTCATGATCAAGCAACTCGATGCGGGAGAAAAAGGCGCCAGTGAATTAGCGATCGTGCCTTTCGGATCGGGCCGGCCAGAACCGGTGTGCCGCGACGGCACCGATAGCAACGAACACGTCATCCAGGACTGGAGCGGTTATTTCTGGGGTGTCAAAGGAGACTATGTCTTATTCCACGCCGACGATAGCGTGAACGGCGGCATGGGGTTTGCCGTCTTCAGCGCCGCGAGCTACCGGAAACTCCACACAGGCATCATGTCCGACCATTCACTGCGCACACTGCAGTTGCTGGCTCCCGCCAGTACGCGCGGTACCGATCCGCGTATTGCGCTACCGCCCCCCGCTCTGCTGATGCGATATCGCAGTCATTATCTGGCGCCATGCTCCTTGCGTTCGAATCTGTCGGCGTGCTGGGGCACGATACGCCGCGTATTGAACCTGGGCCAAGCCGCGGCCCCCGATTGCAATAAGGCTTACGCAATACAGGAGCAGCAGGCACCAGCGCAATACAAACGCGCCGCAGCAAGCAATCCGACAGTCATTACCTATGAAGCGGAAGCCGTTATCGATGGAAGCGGTGCCCTTCGGCTTTCGGCAGCATCGCCCACGACCAAATGCTTCCCCGCCGAATGACGGTTGCCTGAGCGGCAACTTCGGTCGATAGGCAACCCGAGCAAACATAAAGCCCGCGACTGGCGCGGGCTTTATGTTTGCAATTTGCAGGCTACCGCAGGCAGCCGGCCACGCTTAATGTGCTTCTGCACCCGGCGGATGCGCATGGCCGTGCTGGATTTCCTCTTCGGTACCATCGCGCACTTCATTGATGGTGACATCGAAATTCAGCGTCTTGCCGGCCATAGGGTGGTTCAGGTCCACGTCGACGGCGGTCATGCCGACCTTGTGCACGGTGACCACCCGGTGGCCGCCCTGCTTGAGTGCCAGCACGGTGGTGTCGCCGGCCTTCAGCTTGGCGCCGTTCTGGAAATACTTCTTCGGTACGCGCTGAATCTGCCCATCCTGGCGCTCGCCATAGCCTTCCGCCGGCGGCACTTCGACCTGGAGGGATTCGCCCGCTTCCTTCTCATCCAGTGCCTTTTCCAGGCCCGGTATCAGCTGGCCATGGCCAAGCAGGATCCACAGCGGCTCATTGCGGTCGAGCGAACTTTCCACCTTCTCGCCGCCCACCGTCAGGGTGTAGTGCAGGGAGACGACTTTATCCTTGCCAGCCTTCATTGCTTGAATCTCGTGATGGATCAAACGGAGGATTCTAGCACCGTCAAAGCTTGCCGCCGCCGAACCCCACGCCACGGGCTTCGGGTCCTAACCCGGCCAGCAAGGCCAGGGTGACCGCCACCACGGCGATCCAGATACCCATGGCGAAGGCCAGGTCGCCGCCATGCCAATCGGCGATCTGGAACTGGGCATTGCCCGTATAGGCGGCCAGCAGGTTGCCGATCTGGTAGGCGAAGCCCGGCAGGGTGCCACGTACAGCGTCCGGCGACAGCTCGTTCAGGTGGGTAGGCACCACACCCCAGGCCCCCTGCACCATGACTTGGATCAGAAAGGCCCCGACCGCCAACCAAAGCAAGGAGCTGCCATGCACCCACAGCGGTATCACCGGAATGGCCAGCAGCGCGGCGATCACCATGGCGCGCCGACGACCGATGCGCTCGGACCAGGCCCCAAATAACAGTCCGCCGACCATCGCGCCAAGATTGAGCATCGCCACGAGCATGAAGGCCGCGCCGGAACCGGTCGGCAAGTGCAGGCTCTTTTCTTCGAAGGTGTGGTACAGATCCTGCGAGCCATGACTAAACATATTGAACGCAGCCATGAGCAAGGTCATATAGATGGCCAGGCGCCAATGCCCTCGCATGGATTCGACCAGGCTCCGTTTGCCGTGCGCCGCCTGATGGGCCTGCCATACCGGCGACTCCGGCACCGTACGCCGGATATACAGCACTAGCAGGGCGGGCGCCGCGCCGATCACGAACAGACCGCGCCAGCCGATCGCGTCGATCAGCAGCCAGTTGGCCAGCGCACCGAGAAAAAAGCCGCAGGGATAGCCGCTTTGCAGCAGACCGGAGACCAGCCCCCGCGCTTTGGGGGGAATCGACTCCATTGCCAGCGACGCGCCCAGTCCCCATTCGCCGCCCATCGCTACGCCAAACAGGAAACGCAAGACCAGCAGGACGGTCAGCGATGGCGCGAATGCCGTTGCCAGCTCGAAGACGGAAAACAGGATCACATCGAGCATCAAGATCGGCCGGCGGCCGAAACGGTCCGCCAGGCGCCCGAATAGCAGCGCACCCAGCGGTCGGGCCGCCAGGGTAAGAAACAAGCCGAAAGTCACTTCTGCCGGCTTGACCTTGAACTCGTCGGCAATGCCGACAATCACGAAGGTAAGCAGGAAATAATCGAAAGCATCGAGCGTCCAGCCCAGGAAACTCGCCAATACCGTATGGCGCTGTTCGCGATTGAGTTCGCGCAGGGGGGCCAGAAACGACATCAATAACCCTTCGAGCGGTGGCGACCGCCGGAGGCTAGCACTTTATGCAGACCGTGCAAGGCCAAGTAAAAAAAAGACGCCGTGCTTACGCAAGCACGTGCAGGATCGTGCCCATGATGGATGCACCGACACGGCGATCGATCGCCGAGCGTTTCCCTTCGCTTGGCCAGCGCGCTCATGCGCGCTGGAAGCTCGCTTTCGATCCAGCCTATGCCGCGACCCGAGGCGTGCTCGCCAACTCGCACCTCCCGGTGCTCGATATCGGCTGCGGGCTGGGCCTGCTTGCGCACTTCCTGCACGCCACCGGCCACCGGCCCAGTTATATCGGCGTCGATCATGACGCACGCAAGATCGAGGCAGGCAGACAGGCAGCCGACCGCGCCGGCATGGACGGGTGGGTTCAATTGCACCATGCCGATGCAGCCGCCCTGCCACCGCACGACGGCAACGTGGTGCTATTGGATATCCTCCATTACCTGCCGCGCGAGCGACAGCGCGACTTGCTTGCGACGGCCATGCTGCACCTGGCCGAGCACGGCACGCTGATCATCCGCAACGTTCTACGCGAACCGAACTGGCGTTTCCATGCCACCCGGATCGAGGAGTTCTTCCTCAAGTACTCCGGTTGGATCCCGGTCGGCGCGCAGCACTATCCCAGTCTTGAGGAAATCCGCGAACCCCTGGAGCGTCACGGGCTCAGGGTTGCCGTCCGGGCGCTGCACGGGCGCACCCCATATAACAGCTACCTGATCGTCGCCAGCCGCTGAGCCCCCGCGGCACCGCGTTTGTGCAGACGCAGCATGAAGCTGCTATACTCCGACCGATCGGTCCGAGCCGATCCCCTCCCCTTTTGATTCATGCAACGCGGTTCGATGACGCTCCGAGTTGCTCTGGAGCTCTCATGTCATTCGAATCGCTGGGCCTTGTGCCCGCGTTGCTGCGCGCGCTTGCCGATCAAGGCTACGCCCAACCTACACCGATCCAGGCCGCTGCCATCCCGGCCGTGCTGGAAGGCGTCGACCTGCTGGCCGCCGCACAGACCGGCACCGGCAAGACCGCTGCATTCGCCCTTCCTGTGCTGCAGCGCCTTTCCGCTGGCGCGCCGATGAACGGCAAGCGTCCGCGCGTGCTTGTGCTGACACCGACGCGTGAACTGGCCGCCCAGGTCAACGACAACCTCCGCGAATACGGCAAATACTTGCGCACCAGCAGTGCCACGATCTTCGGTGGCGTAAGCATGGGACCGCAGATCCAGACCCTGCGGCGCGGCGTGGACATAGTTATCGCCACTCCCGGCCGCCTGATCGATCACCTGCAACAGCGCACGATCGACCTGGCCGGTATCGAGATGCTGGTGCTCGACGAGGCCGACCGCATGCTCGACATGGGCTTCCTGCCTGCCCTGAAGCGTATCCTCGCGGTGTTGCCGAAGCAGCGTCAGACGCTGCTGTTCTCGGCCACCTTCGCGCCGCCGATCAAGGCGCTGGCGATGCAATTCCTGCGCGATCCGCGCGAAGTCTCGGTGACTCCGCCCAACACGGTTGCCAGCACCGTGACGCATCGCGTGCATCCGGTCGATGCCGCACGCAAGCGTGACCTCTTGCTGCATGTGCTGGCGCAGGATAGCCGCCGCCAGACCCTTGTATTCAGCCGTACCAAGCATGGTGCCGACAAGCTGGTGCGCTATCTGGAAGCCGCCGGCATGCGTGCCGCTGCGATCCATGGCAACAAGAGCCAGAACGCGCGTACGCGCGCGCTCGGCGACTTCAAGAGCGGCCGCATCACCGTGCTGGTGGCGACCGATATTGCGGCGCGCGGCATCGATATCGATCAGCTACCGATCGTGATCAACTTCGACCTGCCGATGGTGGCCGAAGACTATGTACATCGCATCGGCCGCACCGGGCGCGCCGGCGCCGACGGCATGGCCGTTTCGCTGGTGAGTCACGAGGAGGCCGGGCTCCTGCGCGATATCCGCAAGCTGCTCAATGCAGAAATCGAAGTCAGCAATCTTGCAGGTTTCGAGCCTTCGCAACCGCTGCGCGTCGATGCGGGCGCACCGCGTCCCGTGCAGGGGCAGCGCCAGCCGCGGCCACCGCGCCAAAACAAAGCGCCGTCGCACCGTCCGCATGGGCATACGCAAAGCAACAGCGGCGAAGGGCATGCAGCAGGCAATCGCAAGCGGCGCCGGCCTCGGAGGCCGGCGGCCAAGGCCTGAAAAGCTTCTCCTCAGTCAACTCGCTATCCCCGCTTTACCGGGGATAGCGTTGAAGTGAGGGGGACAATTGGCCATGCGCAAGCGAGCCGTCTCTCAATGCGCATCGTCATCGCGCACCAAGGACGTCAGCACGTGATCCTCCCAGTGCCCGTCGATGCGCAGATAACGCTTCGCATACCCTTCCCGCTCGAACCCCAGTCGTTCCAGTAATCGCGCGCTGCGCTCATTGCGCGGCATGTAGTTGGCCATCACGCGATGCAGTTTCAAATCGCCGAACGCAAACGCCAGCCCTGCCTGCAATACTTCGGCCATCAAGCCTCGGCCCTGCCAGGACGCCGCTACGCCGTAACCGAGATGGCAGGCCTGGAACGCGCCGCGCACGATATTGGCGAAGTTGAAGGTGGCGATCATTTCCTGCGTCTGCCGGTCGTACACCGCGAACGGATAGCCGCGGTCCAGCCGCGCTGTCTCGCGCGCATCAGCAATCGCCTGAGCGCAGTGCTCGATCGCGTAATAACTTTCCTCACGCAACGGCTCCCAGGGCGAAAGGTGCGCGCGATTGTCGATGCGATAACGCAACAAGGCCGGCGCATCCGATGCCGTGGGAATGCGCATGACCGTACGCGCGCTCTCCAGCGCGACCAGTACGCTCATCGACCGGCCAGCACGTGCGCGTGGTGCCGCAGGTGGTCCTCGATGAACGTGGCTATGAAGTAGTAGCTGTGGTCGTAGCCAGGGTGGCGCCGCAAGGTGAGCTGTTGACCCGACTCTACGCAAGCGCGTTCGAACAGTTCAGGACGCAGCTGGCCTTCGAGGAATTTGTCCGCTTCGCCCTGGTCGATCAGGATCGTGCCGGGAAACGGGTTGCGCCGAACCAGTTCGCAAGCATCGTAGTCGCGCCAGCTCGTCGTGTCCTTACCGAGATAATTGGCAAAAGCCTTCTGCCCCCAAGGTACCTGGGTCGGCGCCACGATGGGCGAAAAAGCCGACACCGAGCGGTAGCGTCCAGGGTTCTTCAAGGCGATGGCCAGGGCGCCGTGACCGCCCATCGAATGACCGAAAATGCCCGTGCGCTGGGCATCCACCGGGAAGCGTTCGGCGATCAGGGCGGGCAACTCCTCGACGATATAGCTGTACATCCGAAAGCGCGACGACCATGGGGCTTCGGTAGCATCCAGGTAGAAACCGGCGCCTTCGCCGAACTCCCAGTCGCCGGTGGCGCCGTCGAAGCCGGTGTCGCGCGGACTGGTGTCGGGCATGACCAGGATCAGGCCCAGTTCCGCGGCAAGGCGTTGGGCGCCCGCCTTGATCGTTGCGGTCTCTTCCGTGCAAGTCAGCCCGGCCAGGTAATACAGCACCGGGCACTTCCCCTCGCTGGCTTGCGGCGGCCGATAGACCGCAAAGCGCATGGGCCCACCGCAAGCGGCCGACATGTGCCGATAGAACCCCTGCGTACCGCCGAAGCTGCGTTGCTCGGAGATCGTTTCGATGGATACGGTCATGATTCGGGCCCCGGTCGCCAAGAGCGCAAATCATAGCGCCGCGATGCCGGCAAACATGTCGACGGTTTGCATAAATCGATGCTGGCTACGGCGATTTGCTCTGCTTCAGGCAGGCGGCAGGCCAGGCTGCTACAATAGCCGATACGCTCTCGCACGCCCCCGCGCGTGCCATTTTTGAGGTTCCCATGTCCTCCCCGTCTTCCGATTCCGCACCGGCTGCCGCCGGATTTGCCGCGCTTGGGTTGCACCCTGAGCTTTTGCGCGCCCTGGCCGACGTCGGTTATGAATCGCCCTCGCCGATTCAGGCCGCCACTATCCCGCCGCTGCTGGAGGGGCGCGACGTGCTCGGCCAGGCCCAGACCGGCACCGGCAAGACCGCCGCCTTCGCGTTGCCGATCCTCTCGCGCATCGATATGAAGCCGGGCAAGCCGCAGGCGCTCGTGCTGGCGCCAACGCGTGAATTGGCCATCCAGGTGGCCGAAGCCTTTCAGCGTTACGCGGCCCATATCCCCGGTTTCCAGGTGTTGCCGATCTACGGCGGCCAGAGCTATGGCCCGCAGTTGCACGCGCTCAAGCGCGGCGTGCATATCGTGGTCGGCACCCCTGGCCGTGTGATCGATCATCTCGAGCGCGGCTCGCTGGATCTCTCCGAGTTGCGTTTCGTCGTACTCGACGAGGCCGACGAAATGCTGCGCATGGGCTTTATCGACGATGTCGAGAAAGTCATGCAGGCCACGCCGCCCGCACGCCAGGTCGCACTGTTCTCGGCCACGATGCCCGCACCGATCCGCAAGATCGCGCAACAGCACCTGAAGGACCCGGTCGAGGTCACCATCAAGGCTGCGACCACCACCGCCGCCAACATCCGCCAGCGTTACTGGTTCGTCAGCGGCGTGCACAAGCTCGATGCGATGACGCGCATCCTGGAAGCCGAGCCGTTCGATGCGATGATTATCTTCGCGCGCACCAAACAGGCCACCGAGGAACTCGCCGAAAAGCTGCAGGCGCGCGGCCTGGCTGCCGCGGCGATCAATGGCGACATTGCCCAACCGCAGCGCGAACGGGTGATCCAGCAATTGAAGGACGGCAAGCTGGATATTCTCGTAGCGACCGACGTGGCCGCACGCGGCCTGGACGTGGAGCGCATCAGCCATGTCATGAACTACGACATTCCCTACGACACCGAAAGCTATGTGCATCGCATCGGCCGCACCGGTCGTGCGGGCCGCAGCGGTGAGGCGATCCTGTTCGTCACCCCGCGCGAAAAAGGCATGCTGCGGGCGATCGAGCGCGCCACGCGCCAACCGATCGAAGAAATGAAGCTGCCGACCGTCGAGGCGGTCAACGACCAGCGCATCAGCCGTTTCAAGCAGCGCATCACCGATACGCTGGCCATTGGCGAGCTGGGGTTGTTCCAGCAGTTGATCGAGCAGTACGAGCAGGAGCACAACGTTCCGGCGGTCGAGATCGCCGCCGCGTTGGCGCGTATCGCCCAGGGCGATCAGCCGCTGCTGCTGACACCCCCGCCCAAGCGCGAGGCCCCGGTACGCGACTACGCCGAACGTGGGGAACGTAGCGAACGCCGCCCGCGGCAAGAAAATCAGGAACGGCCACGCCGCGAGCCGACACGCGAGTTCGGCACCCGACCGCTCCGCGCGCACGTGACCGAGCAGGGCATGAAGACCTACCGCGTCGAAGTCGGCCACGAACACGGCGTCAAGCCAGGCAACATCATTGGCGCCATTGCCAACGAGGCTGGCCTGGAGAGCAAGTTCATCGGTCGCCTGAGTATTCGTGGCGAATTCAGTCTGGTCGATCTGCCCGACGGCATGCCGGCGGAGGTCTTCCAGCACCTGAAGAAGGTGTGGGTCAGCCAGCAGCAGTTGCGCATCCGCGAGTGGGACGGACAGGACGACAGCAGCGGCAGCGAGGCCCCGGCGCCACGCAAGGGCGGATTCCGCCCTGGCGGCGGTTTCAAGGGCAAACCGCGCCCGCAAGGCGGGACCGGCCATAAGCCGCCGCGCCGCCCGAAATAACGATCGTTCCGGTGCGGGGACGATCCGTTCCCGCTCCGATGTCTGGAAACTCGGGGGCAAGACCCTATGCTTGCTCCCATGACGCTTCTGCCCAGCCTCTACATTTCGCACGGCTCACCGATGACCGCTCTGCACCCCGGGCGCAGCGGCGAGCGATTGGCCGCTTTGGCGGGCCAGCTGCCGCGGCCGCAAGCGATCGTTGTGGCCAGCGCGCATTTCCTCGCACGTCGACCGATCGTCGGCGGTGCCGCTATGCCCGCGACGGTGCACGATTTCGGTGGCTTTCCGCCTGAACTTTACGCCTTACGCTATCCCGCTCCGGGCGCGCCGGCCTACGCCGAACGGATAGCGCAGTTACTTGGCGACGCCGGCCTGCCCGCACTGATCGATCCCGAGCACGGCCTCGATCACGGTGTCTGGTCGCCATTGAGCCTGCTTTACCCAAAGGCGGATATTCCGGTGGTGCCGCTATCGATCCAGCCCGAGCTGGGGCCGGCGCACCAGTATGCGGTAGGCCAGGCCCTCGCTGGCCTCGGCGAGCAAGGCGTGTTGTTGATCGGATCGGGCAGCATCACGCACAACCTGCATGATTTCCGCGCCGGCTATAGCCAGGAGCGCGAGGCGCCTTATGTGCGCCCCTTTATCCAATGGATCGAACAACGGCTGGCTGCCCACGATATCGACGCCCTGCTCGACTACCGTCGCCAGGCGCCTCACGCCGAGCGTGCACATCCGACCGACGAACATCTGTTGCCGCTGTTCTTCGCGTTGGGCGCCGCCGGCACCGAGCCGCTCTCGCAGCGTATCGATGCCGGCGTCGACCTGGGTTTCCTGGCCATGGATATCTACCGCTTCGACCGCCCGAACTGATGGCCCGAACCGACCGCCTGGTCTAATGCACGACGATCGTGCCGACCATATGCGGATGGATGGAACAGTAATACGCATAGATACCCGGCTTGGTGAACGTCACCGCGTAGCTATCGTCGGTGTCCAGCGCCTGCGATGAGGTGAACTGATTGCCGGCACTGGTGACGACGTGCGGCTCTTCATCCCGATTGGTCCAGACCACGCGCGTACCCACGGGAACGGTCAACTCCTTCGGCGAGAACGCGAACTGGCTGATCGCCACGGTCGCGCCGGCTGGCTTATCCGCGTGCGGTTTCTCCGCCGCCACGGACATCCACGACACCAAGGCACCCGCAGCAAGCGCAGCCACTAGTAGCAAGCGCTTCATGTGAGCACCTCCTCGGTGACTGCCAGCGCGCCTTTGCCGCGAACGTGCCGCACATCGCGTACACCGAGATAATCGTGAAGCTTGCCGGGCGGTACGTTCTTCATCGGCCCGGGCCCGTCGCCCACACCCGGTGCCGGCTGCGGATACGCCGTCGAGCGAGCGGTGTAGAACGTGACCGTGCCTTCCACCTTTTGCTGGATCTGATGGATGTGGCCGTTGAGCACGCTGACGGAGCCGAAGCGCTTCAGGTAGGACACCGCTTCAGCCGCATCGTCCGTGCCCCAGCCCCATGACGGATATAACGACCATAGCGGCATGTGCGCGAAGACCACGAGAGGCGTCTCGGCCGACAGCGAGGCCAGATCGCGCTTGAGCCAGGCCAACTGCTCAGCGCCCAGCGCACCGAGGCCGCCGGCCCTCAGATTGAGCACATTGATCAGACCGACAAAATGCACGCCGCGATGGTCGAAGCTGTACCAGCCGCCGGCTTGCTGTCGTTCGCCGAAACGACGGAAAAATTCGGCGCCGTCGTCGCCGATCACGTCATGCTCGCCGGGCACGTAGAAGGTCTTGCCGACGCCTCCCTCCTGCATCAAACCGGCCAGTGTGTCGAACTCGTCCGGCCGCGACAGATGCGTGAGGTCGCCGGTGTGCAGCAGAAAATCCGGACGCTGTTTCTGCGCACGAATCTGATGCAGACAGGCACGCAGCGTTCCTGCCACGTCCATATTGGGCTCCTTGTGGAAGCCGATATGCGAATCGCTGATCTGCACGAAGCTGAAGCTGGCATCGGCACCATCGGCTTCGCCCAGCGGACGTGCCTGCAGCACGCCGCCTTTCATCAGCCATACGGTGCCTGCTCCGGCCCAGGCCATGCATTTGAGGAAATGCCGCCGGCTGGCGGTGTCGTCGTGGTTGTCGTTCATCGTGACACTCCGTGGGAACACGCTGCCGAACGGCCAGCGCGGGACGCCCCTTGCCGGACCTCCAGTCGCCTTTACCGACCGGCCAGCCGATGTATTCCCGTCTGCGCACCGAGGGAATAAAGTCGTCGCGCTACCGGTACAGCCACTTATGACCACCGACCTCGCCAGTGCCATCGACGCTTCGGACGCCGCTACCCGCGCACGTTTCGAAGCCGCGATGCTGCCATGGCTGGACGCGGCCTATAACCTCGCCCGTTGGCTTACGCGGGACGATACGGACGCACAGGACCTGGTACAGGAGGCCATGCTGCGTGCTCTGCGCTACTTCGGCAGTTTCCGCGGTGGCGATGCACGCGTCTGGTTGCTGGCCATCGTGCGCAACACGTTCTTCAGCCAGCACGCGCGACAAGCCAGCGATCCGCTGCACGATAGCGTCGACGAAGACAGCCTTGCGCTGACGGATGAGCGTCCATCGCCGGAAACACTGGCCTTGCTGGCCGTAGATGTCGGTTCGCTGCAAAACGCCTTGCATCGTTTGCCGCATGCCTTGCGCGAAGTGCTGGTGCTGCGCGAACTCGAAGAATGCTCGTACAAGGAAATCGCCGCCGTGACCGGACAGAAAATCGGTACCGTCATGTCGCGTCTTGCACGCGCCCGCGAACGACTGAAAGCCGAACTCATCCACCATCCGCAGGGGCATCGCCCACGGGAGGCACGCCAGCATGATCTGTGACGATGCCCGCCTGCTTCTGCATGCCTATCTGGACGACGAACTGGACGCGGCCCAGAGCGCCGCCATGCAGCGCCACCTGCAAACCTGCAGTCCCTGCGCCGCGAGCTACGGCGATTACCAGCGGCTACGCAAGGCGCTGGCCCAGCCGGGCCTGTATCGCACCGCTCCGGCTTCGTTGCGCCAGCCATGGACCTCCGACAAGGTCGCGCCTGCCCGTACGCGCTCTTTTGCACGCGCTTGGCCGGCGGCGGCTGGGTTCGTCATCGCCGGCCTGCTGGGCGGCGCACTCTGGCTGGGATCCGGACGACAGGATGCGGGGAGCCTGGCCAACGAGGCAATCTCGGCGCACCTGCGCTCGCTGCAACTGACGCATCTGATGGATGTGGTCTCGACCGACCAGCACACCGTCAAGCCGTGGTTCGAAGGCAAACTCGATTTTTCACCGCGGGTGAAGGAACTGGCCGGCGAAGGGTTCCCGCTGGCGGGCGGGCGGCTCGATGCCATCGACGGCCATAGCGTGGCCGCGCTGATCTACCGGCGACGCTTGCATGTCATCAACCTGTACCAGTGGCCGACCACCGCCATCGACACAACCCCGCATGTGACCGAACGCAACGGCTATACCGTGATCGATTGGAACAACGGCGGCATGCGTTTCCTGGCGGTATCGGACGTCAACGGCGGCGAACTCAGGCAGTTCGTGCTGGCGTTCCAGAACAGCGAGAATCTGCGTTAGATCCAGTCCTCGGGTTGCAGTAATGGCAACCCATGGGCCTCGCGCGCCTTGTCGCACTGACGGCTAACCTCGCCGAACTCCCACGACGGCGCCACCTCGCGACATACCGACGGCCGTTGCGGATAGATACCGCATAGCGCGGCCACGCCCACTTCGCCACGCAGCGCCGTGCAGTGCGGCTGCGATGCGCTGGTGCCGCGCATCGCCAAGCGATGCGGGTCGAGTTTTTCGGTCAATTCGGGGGGCACGACGCCGCCGAGCGACGGCTCCGCTTCGGACCAGTGAAAAGCCACACGGAAAAACGCGCAGCACGCGCCACAGCGCAGACACGGATGTTCCATAGGATGTGCGCGTCAGACCGGCCCACTGAACGTATTGCAAGCGCGCACGTCACCGCTTTTGAAGCCGGCGGTAAACCATTTCACGCGCTGGGCCGAGGTGCCATGAGTAAACGAATCGGGCACCACACGACCCTGCGCCTGGCGTTGCAGGTTGTCGTCGCCGATCTGGCTGGCCGCGTTGAGCGCGGACTCCACATCGCCCTCTTGCAGCCATTGCAGACGCTGTTGCGTACGATTGGCCCAGACGCCGGCAAAACAATCGGCCTGCAATTCCTGCCGCACCGACAGGCCATCGGCGCCTTCCATGCGCATGCCACGACGGCGTGCCTGATCGACCTGATCGAACACCCCGATCAGGTTTTGCACGTGGTGTCCCACCTCATGAGCGATGACATACGCGCGCGCGAAATCGCCGACCGTATGGAAACGGGTTTCCAGTTCCTGGAAAAACGACAAGTCCAGGTAAACCTTGCGGTCGCCTGGGCAATAGAACGGCCCCACCGCGCTGGAAGCCGTGCCGCAGGCGGTATTCACCGAACCTTGAAACAGGTCCAGCTTGGGATCGGTATACGTCTGGCCATGCTCGGCGAACATGTCGCCCCAAGTCTTCTCGGTCGAGCCGAGAATCTTGCTGACGAACTCCTTCTCCTGGGGATCCGGCGCGAACGATTGGCCGCTATGGGGCGCACTGGCGGGCATGCCGCCGCCGGATTGGCTCAGCAGCGCAGTCGGATCCTTGAAAAACACCAAGCCCAGTATCGCCAGGATCACGATACCGCCTAGGCCCAAACCACGCCCGCCGCCGAAACGCGGACCGCCACCGCCGCCGCTGTCGACCTCGACATTCTGGCTGCGCTCACCCTTCTGCCAATCCATACACACCTCTGCTGGTATGCGCCCCCATGTGCGGTGCTGACGATAGCGCCAGCACGGAGGCGCGCCAAGCGGAATCTTGCATCGCATAGGCTCCCCGGTTTGCTTAGGGAGGCTCCGACCCGCGTTCCTTGAGCAGGGCCGCGAGTTTGGCGCGGGCTCGCGTGACACGCCCCTCGACCCCCTTGGGTGTCGTTTGCAACGCTTCGGCCGCCTCCGCCTGAGACAGACCGACTATGGCAGTCAGCACCAGAGCCTCACGCATGTCCCGATCCAGGCGCTGCAGTACTACCCTGACCTCTGCAAGCTCAGCGAGGGTTTCTGCCCGTTGCTCCGGTGAGGGTGCGCGATCGCGCAGCGAAGCGGCTTCCGCCTTATCGAGACCGAAGGCGCCGAAAAGGAAGTCTCTTACTTTCCGGAATCGATACAGATCCCGCATTTTGTTGAGTGCAATGCGAAACAACCAGGCACGAAAGGGACGCGTCGGATCGTAATCGGCCAGATGCCGCCACGCGGTCAGGCAAGTCTCCTGCACGACATCGTCGACATCGGTTTCCGGAATACCGAAACTGCGGGCGGCTTGGGCCAGCCCGGCTTCATGGCGGCGGACCAATTCGCCAAAGGCTCGCGTGTCGCCTTGTATCGCCAGGCGAGCAAGGGCGGCATCGTCAGCCGGAGCCCTCACCGAGAACTCCGTCGAAGCGCCTCCACCAGCTCATGATCGTAGGCGGCCCGATGCTCCGGCTTCAGGCCGGCGCGCATCTCAAACAGATGCACCAGGGTCGCCCGCTGCAAATCGGCGGCGGCTCGCTCGACTTCCCGCGTAGCGGCCTCCACCTCTGGCGACCAGCTCGGATCCTTGACGATGGCATCGGCCAGCTTGCCGTTGGCAGCCCGAAGGCGGTCCTCTATCGCCGCACGCTGGGCAAGGAAAGCAGTCTCGTCGGCATCCAGCCGCTGCTGCTCCTGGGAGTCCAGCGGTACCGCATCGTGAAGCATGGTGTGCAGATCCGATGGATGATGCCCAGGACGATGCCAGACCCACATTGCGCCGCCGGCAAGCAAGGCGCCGACCAGGCATCCGACCAGTACGGACACTCCCCACTGCGCGGTACGGCCGATCATTGACCCACCAGCAGTACATAGGGCGAACTGGACGATGGCGCCGCCACCCAGGCCGGCGATAAGGGTTCGTCGCCCCACATGGATCTGGCGATCCAGCCGCTCACTACAAAGCTCACCAGGGTAACCATGGCCACACAGGCCACCGTGCGCCGTGCCTCCCGCCGGGCTCGATGGGAGGCCGGCGAGCGCTCCCCTGCCAACCGGTTCGCGAGGGCGCGATGAGAATCTTCAGCCGCCCGCTGAGTGACCCGGCTTGCTCGCGCAAGCCACACGTCGACATCGTTCATGGCTTATCTCCTTCGGACTATGACTTTACTACGGCGCATGGCCAGTGCATCCCTCGAGGGAAGCCCCCTTCGGGCCACGTATGAGTCATAGGGGGAATCGACATGACATCGGCAGTTCCAGGGCTGGCACGTGCAGCGAGGGACATCCGCGGTGGCCTGTTCGCCTTCGCCCGCTTTCCGCATCTCGAGCGAAGCCGCCACCGGAGGACACTGCGATGGGAAAAGAACGATCGACGCCTGTCTGGCAAGGCACACCGAGCCGTATCCCCTGGATTCGCGCCTGGCAGGAGGCGCGCTATGCCCGGCGCTTCTTCGAACACACCGCCCTGACTCACCACATCTATCGCGGCGTCTACCCGACGTTCGACGAGGCGCAAGCCAGCATTCCCGTCGAACGCACCAGTGGTTACGACAACAATGTCTCTGCAGAACTGTACCGGGAACGCACGCGCCGCATATTCATCAACGACTATCCGATGATCTATTGGCTGGGGCGGATTTTCAGCGAAGGTGCGCGTGCCGTCTTCGATATCGGCGGCCACATCGGCATCGCCTATTACGCTTACCAGCGTCACCTTCATTATCCCGATGGCCTGCGCTGGACAGTGCAGGACGTGCCGGCCGTGAATGCCGCAGGGGAGCAGTGGGCGCACGAACACGATAAGCAACGGCGTCTCTCTTTTGCGCCGGATGTCAGCCAGGCATCGGGAAGCGAGGTCCTCTTCGCTGCCGGTTCGCTTCAATATCTGAGCTATACGCTGGCCGAAGCACTCCAATCGCTGCAGCGGCGACCGCGATACTTATTGCTCAACTCGGTCCCGGTACATCCACGGATGTCATATTTCACTGTGCAGAACATGGGCGTGACGTGCTGCCCTTATCGAGTGACATCCGAGCGCCATTTCCTGGATGCCTTGATTGACCTGGGCTACGTACTTCAGGATCGCTGGGAAAATCCGCAACGGCATTGCACCGTGCCGTTCCATCCGGAGCTATCGCTGGATCGATACTTTGGATTCGCGTTCCGCGCGGCTTGAGCCGGACGTGCCCCTCGAACCCGGGCCGGGAGTCATCCTCGGCCCAGCCTCTTTGTCCACTCTGTCACGCTACCATTAGGCACGGGGACTCCCGTGGTGCCTTCATGCGCCTGCTCGCGCGTCGAAAAGATCGAACGGGATATTCATCGAAAATCGTTACAAGCCTTTCCATCCGATCTGCAAAGCCAACCAAGAGACTTCCATGCTCCAGCACCTTCCCGCCCTGGTTACTCTGTTAAATGTCCTGCTGCAGTTCGCTACCCTCTGGATAGTCGGCAAGGCGCGCACACGTTACGGCGTTCATGCACCGGCGATCAGCGGACATCCCGGTTTCGAACGCGCCTGGCGCGTGCAGATGAACACACTCGAAGCCAGCGTGATGTTCCTGCCGGTGCTCTGGCTGGCGACGTACTACGGCTTTCCGATATGGGCTGGCATCGCCGGCCTGGTCTGGCTGCTCGGTCGGGTGTGGTACATCGTGACCTACATGAAAGATCCCTCCGCGCGCGGGCCTTCCTTCGGGCTGGCACTCATAGGTTGGGCGGCGCTGGTCGTGCTGTCAGGCTACGGGATCGTGCGAGCGATGCTGATCGGATAAACGACGAAGCAAGGAGATAGTGGAGAGAAGTGAGAGGTAAGAGAAAGCGGGGATCTGGATTTCCTCGGTCCTCTCCGACCACCTCTCTCCTCATCCCTCCTTATGCAGGCGCAAGCGCTCGATGCGCGCACCGTCCATCGCAATGACTTCAAAACGCAGGCCGTCGTTCTCAAAGCGGTCGCCTGTCGCCGGTAAACGGCCAAGCTGGCGCAAGACATAGCCGGCCAGGGTCGAGAAACTGTCGTCACTGGCTAGCCGCACGCCAAGCAAGTGCTCGACACGACGCAGCTCCAGGCTGGCATCGACCAGCCATGCACCTTCCGCGTCCTGGACCGCTACCGAATCGCCGCTGTCGCCATCGTGAAATTCACCCGCTATCGCCTCCAGCACGTCGGTCGGCGTCACCAGTCCGAGCACACTGCCGTACTCGTCCACCACCAGAGCGACTTGCAGGGGCGAGCGACGGAATGCGTCGATCAAGCGCAGGACGCTCAACGAATCGAGCACGGTCAGCGGCTTGCGCACAATGCCGGTATCCAGGCTATCGCGCTCGAACAGACTGGTAAGCAGGTCGCGCGAGGACGCTACGCCAATGAGTTCGTCCAGGTCGTCATGGGCGATCGGCAACCAGTCATGGCTACTGGCAAGCACTTGGGCACGCAAGGACTCGGCGCTTTCGCGCGGATCGATCCAGCGAATCTCCGGGCGCGGCGTCATGATCGAGCGCACCGGACGGTGAGCCAGATCCAGCACGCCCTGCACCATCGCCAACTCGTCCTTGCCAAATACCGGCGCGGGCGTTTCCGGTGACGCTGCATGATCCTTGGGCGATTCGTGATCGTCCTCGCTGCGCCCCCCGAGCAGCCGAAGCACCGCCTGCGACGTCCGCTCGCGCAAATTGCGTGCACTGCTGAACAAGCTGCGCCGCCGATTGCGTCGCATCGTCTGGTTGAACGCCTCGATCATGATCGAGAAACCGATCGCGGCGTACAGGTAGCCCTTCGGGATATGGAATCCCAGGCCTTCCGCTACCAGGCTGAAGCCGATCATCAACAAGAACGAAAGACACAGGATCACCACGGTCGGCCGCGCGTTGACGAATGCGGTCAACGGCTTGCTCGCGCTGAGCATCAGGATCATCGCTATCACTACCGCGATCATCATGACCGACAGATGATCGACCATGCCAACCGCAGTAATGACCGAGTCGAGCGAAAATACCGCATCGAGCACGACGATCTGAACGACCACCAGCCAGAACTTCGCATGCGCACGCTGGCTTTCGCCGTGCTCGTCGGATGCCTCCAGACGCTCATGCAACTCGAGCGTGGCCTTGAACAACAGGAAAATGCCGCCGAGCAATAGAATGATGTCACGCCAGGACAGCGAGAACGCATTCCACGTAAAAATCGGGGTCGTCAGCCTGACTAGCCAGGACATCGCCCCCAGCAACGCCAGGCGCATGAACAAGGCCATGGACAGACCGAGCACGCGAGCACGATCGCGCTGCGAGGCATGCAGCTTGTCGGCAAGAATCGCAATAAAGACCAGATTGTCGATGCCGAGCACGATCTCCAGCACCACCAGGGTGAGAAGTCCTGCCCAGGCCGTGGGGTCGGCCAACCAATCGAAAGTAAACATGAGCCGGCGCAGCGCGCCCTGGGTCCTCCGTAAGGTGGGTCCGGCATCGACGGCGGACACTATACGATGAACCCTGTCGCCGGTACTGCTGACAAAGCGGCAGACAGCAGGCAGGATCGAACACGTCCCGCTATTTTGAAGGTACAGAACCCGCCCATGGATACGGACATCGCGCTCGATACCCGCACGCAGGGTCAACGGCCAGTACGCGAAACGACTGCCCCTGGGGGTTGGCCGGCCGTGGGGATGATCGTGCTGTATTTCCTTCTGCAGGCATTGTTCGCGACGCTTTTTGCCTCGGCCGCCAGTTTGGCTGTCCTGCTAGGCGGCAGTACGGATCGCGCAAACCTGGGGCCGGCTATCAAGATTCTGCTGGGCAGACCGGACATCGGCGCGCTCCTGGTCGCGGTCGCACTTTGCGGCGCCGCGGCAACGATGTTGTGGTTGGTCCGCTTGCGGTGGCCGACGTTGTGGCCTTTGGCGCAGCCGCCGGGTTTCGGCTGGTCCGCGCCGTCGAGCGGCGTATTTTATGTCTACGCCATAGCGGCTGGCGTCGTGTTGCCGGTACTTGGCGGGTATCTGACCCACTTTCTCGCCCAGGGCCACCCGGTGCCCCAGGACATCAAACTACTGAGCGCTCGCGCGCCGCAGGCCTATAAAGCGCTACTGGCTATGCTCGCCATTATCGTCGCGCCGCTCGTCGAGGAAGTGCTTTTCCGTGGCGTGCTGCTCTCGGCGTGGCTGCGACGCCTGCCGGTCGCCTGGGCAGTCGCGGCCACAGCCACGCTGTTCGCCCTGGTCCATCTGCCCGACCTGAAATACCTCTGGTATGGCCTGCCCAACCTGGCCATGCTCGGTGCGGCGTTCGCCTGGTTGCGTTTGAGATCGGGCTCGCTATGGCCTGCCGTGGTCGCGCACGGTATGAACAACCTGGTATCCCTGTTGGGAGTGTTCTTCGCCGCGCACGGCGTATGACATTCAGGCAGGCAACGCGAAACGTCGCAACAAGCGCGCGGTCTCGAACAACGGCAAGCCCATCACGCCGGAGTAGCTGCCTTCAAGGTGCTCGATCAGGCTCCCGCCGCGTCCCTGGATCGCATAGGCGCCGGCCTTGCCGAACGGCTCACCGGTAGCCACATACGCATCGATCTGCGCGACGGATAAGTCGCCGAAGCGTACGCGTGACACGCAGGTTTCGCAGTACTCTCCTTGCCCGCTCACTGCCCACAGCACCGAAATGACCTGGTGCGTGCGACCGGAGAGCCGGCGCAGCATGGCCTTGGCATCGTCGGCATCGGCAGGTTTGCCGAACACGGCATCGTCCAAGACCACTTCCGTATCGGCACCCAGCACGATCGCCCCGTCGATGTTCAGCACCTTGTGACCGGCGCGCGCCTTGGCGTTTGCGACACGGCTGACATAATCGCGTGGATCCTCGCCGGCTTCACGCTGTTCGGGCACCTCGACGTCAACGACGAGAAAGGGCAAGCCGAGCTGCTCCAGCAACTGACGGCGACGCGGCGACTGCGAGGCGAGATAGAGCATGTAACGATCCGGTGTGACGTCAATCCAGGCGCAGAGTGTATTCGCGAAAGTGCTCGTCGCGCCGCCAACCGGCCGATTCGTACAGCGCCTGCGCCGCAAGGTTGTCGTGAGCCGTCGACAGCGAAAGGCTGGCCGCGCCAGCAGCGCGCGCACTGTCGGCTGCCGCACGCAACAGAGCCGCGGCTACGCCACCGCGCCGGGCCGAGGCGTCGACAAACAAATCGTTGAGTATGAACGTGCGCACCGTGCGTACCGAAGAGAACATCGGATAAAGCTGGGTAAATCCGAGGCATTGTTCGCCTCCCAGCGCGATCAGCACGATCGATTCGCCACCGGCGAACCGATCGGCCAGGAACGCGCGGGCGCGTGGCAAATCCGCCGGCTGGCCGTAGAACTGCCGATACGCATCGAACAAAGGAACGATGCTTTCGAGATCCTCGAGACCGGCCTGACGGACATGTAATGACATGGAGCGACCCTGGAAGCGGTACGGATGCACTCGCATATCAACAGTTCGCGAGCGCGAAAGGAAGACGCTCAGGCGCGATGGTAGGGATGCCCTGCCAACAAGGTGGTGGCGCGATAAAGCTGCTCGGCCAATACCAGCCGTACCAGCATGTGAGGCAAGGTCAGCGGCCCAAGCGACCAGCTTTGGTCGGCACGCGCCAGGACGTCGGGCGCATGACCATCCGGTCCGCCGATCAGGAAGGCCAGGTCGCGGCCTGACATGCGCCATTTCGCTAATTGCGCCGCCAATTCCTCGCTGGACCACGTCTTGCCGCGGCCGTCGAGAGCGACGACATGGATGTCACGCGGCAAGGCGGCAAGAATGGCCACGCCTTCGTCGTGGACCGCTCGCGTATCGTCACGGCCTTTACCGCGCACACCGGGCTTGAGCTCGATCAATTCCAGCGGCAAATCATGGGAGAGCCGCTTGCGATACTCGGCGAAACCTTCCGCCACCCACGCAGGCATGCGTTCACCGACGGCGATCAGACGGGCGCGCATGACCATCTGCCGGATACCAGGAAAACAGGAGGTCTGCGCCGTCGTCGCGACGACGCGCAAGCGAAGCTCTGCGCGATCAAACCGCGCTCAGGGCTTCGTTGTCGGCATCGCGGTCGCCCACGGTCCACAGGCGCTCCAGGCCGTAGAACTCGCGGATACGCGGCAGCATGACGTGCACGATGATATCGCCCAGATCCACCAGGACCCATTCGGCTTCACGCTCGCCTTCCACGCCGAGCGGCATCACGCCCGCCTTCTTGGCGAACTTGACGACTTCGTCGGCAATGGATTTGACGTGGCGAGCCGAGGTGCCGGAAGCGATCACGAGCAGGTCGGCGATAGAGGTTTTGCCGCGGACGTCGATTTCACGAATGTCCTTGGCTTTCAGTTCTTCCAGCGCGTCGATGACATGCTGGCGAAGAGGAGTGGCGTTAGCCGTTTTGCGTTGTGCGATCGGACTCAAGAGTGAGGGCCTCATGGCTTGCTTCGCGCCGGATGAGCGCGGGTGCAGTATAACGCCCCTGTTTGACAGCCACGTCAAGCCATTCGATCTAGGCCGGCACGCGCCTGGCTGTATTCACGCATCAGCACGGCGACCAGCTCGGCCGCCGGCATCGGTCGAACCAGACTGGCGGCCTGCCCGCACCATTCCGAGAGCAGGTCGCCACGCCCTGCCGCCGCCGCGGCCCGGCGCAAGGGGGACGTGAGTGCATTCAGCACCGGGTACGGCGGCAAGTCTTCGGGACGGTTCGGCATGGCCTGGACGTAGCGGTTACGCAGGCCTCGCGCCGCCTTGCCCGAGAAGCTGCGGATGGTCGTGACCTGATCCTCCCGCACGGTTTGCAGGTCGCGCTTCCAGGCGGCAGCCGCCGAGCTTTCCGGGCATGCCAGAAAAGCGGTGCCGAGTTGGCTGGCGGCGGCGCCGAGGATTTCGGCAGCGAGCATGGCGCGCCCGTCCATGATGCTGCCCGCTGCGATCAGGGGAATATCGACGGCACGGGCCGCCAACGGCAGCAATGCGAACAGGCCGATCAGAGCGTCCTCGGCAGCGTGCATGAAGGTGCCGCGGTGCCCGCCTGCCTCGGCGGCCTGCAAGCTGACCGCGTCCGCGCCCAGGTCTGCCCAGGCCTTGGCCTCGGCGACAGTCGTGGCCGTGCCGATCACATAGATGTCCAGGCGCTTGAGAGCGCTCAACTGCTTAGGCGTCAACAGATCGAAGGCAAAGCTCGCCACCGGCGGCCGGGCCTCGCGCAGGGCCGCCAGTTGCTCGCTGAACGGAAACGCCCAGCGCTCCGGCAAGCTGGTGCGCACATCCAACCCCTCCTTGACCATCAGCGCGTCGAGTCGTTCGCGGATACGAGTGACCTGCCCCGCATCGGCGGTGAATTCATCGGCCGTCACGAACAGATTGATGGCGTAAGGCTGCGCGGTCAGCGCACGAGTACGCGCAGCCTGCTCGAGGATGGCCTGAGGGCTGAGGTAACCGGCGCCCAATGAGCCAAGGCCGCCGGCATTGCTGACCGCGGCGACAAGTTCCGGCGTCGTCGAACCGGACATCGGCGCCTGAATGAGGGGGTGATCGATGCCGAGCCGTTGAGCGAACGGAGTACGCACGAGAGATCCTTTCCCTGGGGATGGGATAGCGGCATTAAATCATGCCGCAGCGCGCCATGCGCCAGCAGCGTGCACGAAAAACCCCCTCGCCTCACGGCAAGGGGGTTCTGAAAGAGAAAGCTTGTATTGCGAAGGATTACTTGGCCGTCGAGCTGGATGCAGGTGCGGTGGACGAGGACGCGGCCTTGTGATGCTTCTTGTGCTTGGCAGGCTTGGTGGTGCCCGAGCTCTTCATGGCATCGCTGCTCTGCGTCGCGCTTGAGCTGGAAGCGCTCTGGGCCATGACAGGCGAAACGGCCAGGCCGAGGAGAAGCGCGGTTGAAGCGGCGAGCACGGCGTAGCGAGAAACTTTCATGGTTACTGTCTCCTGAAACGGTGAGTAGTACGTGCGGCGGATCCCGCCCCCATGACGTACGGCCCTTCCGTAGGTCCGCACACGTCGATGCCAGGCCGTGCCCCTGTCCTGACCTGCTCGAAGTGAGGCACAGGGTAAACCGCACGCACCGCTTGGCAACCCACCCGCGCATTAGCCGTTCAGGCTAAATACGACCGCAAGTTCTTGCTTTGCAAGGATTTAACTTTGGATGGATCTAACGAGGCTGGAGCAGGCGACCGCCCATGGCGGCGTTGACTCCGATTACCAGCAGCACGGCGACGACATGCATGGCCAGATCGGATGCCGATGCATCGATCGGATGAAAAATACCCAGCAGGCCCGCCGAGGCCGACGCGCTGGCCAAGCCGATCATGGCCGCCGCGCGCACCGGATGAAGGGGAAAAGCACGTCGCAGCAACACAATGAGCAGTATCGAGAGCGGAACAGACAAGGCCACGATAAATACCAGGCAGTCGGCCGATGGCACGCTCAGTGGCGCGGAGTCCGGTGTCAACCAATAGCGCATGCACCCCCAGCCACTGGAGCCCAGCCAGACCAGGAGGCTCGGCAAAGGCACCAGCATCCAGGCCCGGCTGCTACCCGGCACGGCGAGCGCGAAAGCCGCCCAGCCGGCAGCAATGCAGGTCGCGAAAGCGGCGAGCGCCGAGCAGGCGACATCCGGCGCCCGCTCCCAGCGCTCCATCATGCCGCCCAGGCCATAGCGCCACAGCAGATACGCGGCAATCGCCGCCACCACCACGGCCCAGCCGGCGGCGCGCCGACCGGGAGACAGCAAGCGCCGTACCGGCGCCGCCTGGGCACCGAGCGACTTGATCAGGCTGTCGATGGAAGCCGGGTCGGACATGAGCGTTCAGGAACCTCCGTGCAAACGTTGACGCAGCGTCTTGAGCGCGCGATGCAGATTGACCTTCAGCGCACCGGTGTTGCGGCCGGTCCGCTCGGCCGCTTCGGCCAGGGAATGTTCTTGCAAGCCCAGCTGCTCGATTGCCTCGCGCTGTCCCGGCGGCAGCTCGGCGACCGCGCGGCGCAGGCGCGCCGCCTCTTGGGCGCGTTCGGTCTCACCGGCAGCATCGTCGGCATCCGGATGCAACTCGACCGCCAGCGGGTCATGAATCTCGCGCGCGTCATGCCGCCCGTGGCTGCGCAGGTAATCGATCGCGCGGCGCGTGGCGATCGCCGCCAGCCAGGCATCGTAAGGACGCGCCGGGTCGTAGGTATGGCGCACACGATGAACTGTCAGCAAGGTCTCCTGGACGACATCGTCCAGTGCATCGACAGCCACACCCTGGCGGCGCGCCACCGCACGGATCAAGCCGACCGAATCGGCGAGCACGCGCTCGTATGCGCGGCGATCGCCATCCTGGGCAGCCGCCATCCACGCAGAGCGCCGCTGCGAAGCCTGCTCTTGGGTGGTGGGGGTGTCGGCAGACACACGGGTCCTGGAACTCGCCCGAGGGGCAAAGTCGATATATAGACCTATTGTGCCGGCAGTCGTCAAGCTGGCCATCGCTAACCTTTGTCGTGTTCCGCAGGCTTATTCGACGCATGCTTGTCGAGGGTTACACCGTGCATCGAAGTAACCGCCGTTCGCCGGCCACCGAAATACCCATCGAATCGTTCGAAGGACATGCTCCATGCTTATCCTGTTTCTCGCCTACCTGGGCGGTGCGCTGACCATCCTCAGCCCGTGCATCCTGCCGGTACTTCCGTTCGTGTTTGCACGTGCCGATCGGCCTTTCATGCGCAGCGGCCTGCCGATGCTTATAGGTATGGCACTGACGTTTGCTCTCGTGGCCACGCTTGCCGCGATCGGCGGCGGCTGGGCGATCCATGCCAACCAATATGGCCGAGTGATAGCCATGGTCGTCCTGGCCGTGCTCGGCCTGACTCTGATCTCCTCGCATATCGCCGAATGGCTGACACGTCCCTTCGTCGCCTTGGGTAATCGCCTGTCGCAGCGCTCAGACGAGCATGACTCGGTATTTTCGGCGGCGGGCCTCGGTATCGCCACTGGCCTGCTCTGGGCGCCTTGTGCCGGCCCGATCCTCGGCCTGCTATTGACTGGCGCGGCACTGAACGGCGCGAGCGTGCAGACCACGCTACTGTTGCTGACCTACGCGGCGGGTGCCGCGACATCGCTGGCGTTGGCCTTGGCGATCGGCGGCAAGGTTTTCGCGCTGATGAAGCGTTCGCTCGGTGCCGGCGAATGGGTGCGGCGCGCGCTGGGTGTACTGGTACTGGCGGGCGTCGCGGCAATTGCCTTGGGACTGGATACCGGCGTGCTCACACGTGTTTCGTTGGCCAGCACCGGTGGCCTCGAGCAGCGGCTGGTCGAATGGGTACGCCCCGCACCCGCACCGCAACCCGCACCGAAAGCAGGCGAGCCTTTGCCGGTGGAAGGCACGATGCCTTCGCTCGATGGCGCCACGCAATGGCTCAACAGCGCTCCGCTGACAGCGGCCTCGCTGCGCGGCAAGGTGGTACTGGTCGATTTCTGGACTTATTCGTGCATCAACTGTATTCGCGCGCTGCCCTACGTGCGTGCCTGGGCGGAGAAATACAAGGATCACGGCCTGGTGGTGATCGGCGTGCATTCACCGGAGTTCGCCTTCGAAAAGATTCCGAGCAACGTGAGCGACGCAGTCAAGAAGTTCGATATCTCCTATCCGGTTGCCCTGGATAACGACTACGCGATCTGGAAAGCCTTCAGCAACGAATACTGGCCGGCGCATTACTTTATCGACGCGAAAGGGCAGATACGGCATCACCATTTCGGCGAAGGCGAGTACGAACAGAGCGAGGACGTTATCCGTCAACTGCTGACCGAGGCTGGCTATACCAATCTTCCTGGTGGTCATGTGCAACCCAATGCGAAGGGCGCGGAGGCAGCCGGCTCAGGCGACTACAGCCGTTCGCCCGAGACCTATGTCGGTTACGCGCGCACCGCCAATTTCGCGGGTCGCATCGCTCACGACGATAGCTGGACTTATACGGCGCCGGCGATATTGGAAGGCGGGCAGTGGACGCTGGACGGTCGCTGGACTGTTCATGAAGAAGACGCGCAGCTCGACAAGGCGGGCGGTCGCATCGTCTACCGGTTCCGTGGCCGTGATCTGCATCTGGTGCTTGGCCCTGGCGACAAAGGCAAGCCGGTGCGTTTCCGTATACGTATCGACGGCAAGGCCCCGATGCAGGACCACGGTTCGGATATCGATGCCGAAGGCAACGGCACCGTCACCAAACAGCGCCTGTATCAGTTGATCCGACAAGCCAACGGCAGTGGCGAGCGCTTGTTCGAGATCGAGTTCCTCGATCCGGGTGTGAAGGCCTACGCCTTTACCTTCGGCTGAGCAAACAAGAGGTACATCATGAGTGACACATCGTTTCGTGCGGACCGCCGCCGCTTCATTCTCGGCACACTGGTCGGTGGCGGCGCGTTGGTGGCCGGCGGCCTGGCTTCGCTGCAGCTGTTTGCACAGGACAAGAAGCCTGTCGCCGCGTTGCCACCCCAACCTGCCGCCGGCAAAGATGTCCTGTTGCAATGTTTTGCAGACGACGACGGTCGACGCTTAGGGCCATGCCATGTGCAGAAGCTGGTTCTGACGGATGCTCAGTGGCATGAGCGTCTTTCTGACGATGCTTACTATGTGATGCGGCGAGAGGGTACCGAGCGTGCTTTCAGCGGTCCGCATGAAAAGCCGGCCGTGCCTGGGCTGTATCGCTGCCCAGGCTGCGATACAGCGCTGTACGACGCAGCCACACAGTTCGATTCGGGAACGGGATGGCCTAGCTTCTGGCAGCCGATCGCCAAGGAGAATGTGATCGAGCGGCGCGATAACAGCTTCGGCTGGGAGCGGACAGCGATCAGTTGTGCCGGATGCGATAGCCATCTGGGGCATGTATTCGATGACGGCCCACGGCCAACCGGATTGCGCTATTGCATGAATTCGGTGGCGTTGCGGTTTGTGCCACGCAAGGTGAGTTGAATAGTCCTCTCACCCCGAGCCTCGCTGGGTCTTATGGGGCGTGTGAGGAGGAGTAAGCAGTGAGTGAGAGCGCCGAACCAGCCAGGCTTTCCAGAGCCATCTCCCTCTTACTCCTCGCTTCTCTGCATTCACTCCTGGGAAGAAATGGGAGGTGGGGCGGCTCACCCCTCACTGCCGATACGGTGCCAACAGCGCCGGGTCGTCGAACAATCCTGCCGGCAGCAAATAACGCGGATCGCGTCCATCGGCAAGCAACTCCCGGATGCGCGTGGCCGAAATCTCCAAGGGCGTCACTTCCAGCTCAACGACTTTGCCTGCCGGTAGATCGTGCAGCACTTGGACATCCTCCACACGGCGCGGCGCGATCTCGAACGCCAGTTCCACCGACCAGGCCACGTCGATCCCCGGCCGATTCAGCACGCCGATATGCGCATAATCGAAAAGCTCACGCCAACCATGCCAGCTCGGCAGGCCAGCGAACGCATCGGCACCCAGCAGCAGTACCAGCGGCCGCTCGCCTTGCTCGGCACGCAGTTCGCGTAAGGTGTCGATGGTGTAGGAAGGACCTTCGCGCCGCAGCTCGCGTGTATCCAGCGTCAGTCGGCGCTGGCCTTGCAGGGCGGCTTGCAACATCGCCACACGTTGTGCTGCCGACGCGGTCGGTGCATGACGATGCGGCGGCACGTGGGCCGGCATCAAGCGCACCTCGGCGTCGAGCAATTCAGCCGCCTCCCAGGACACACTCAGGTGACCCAGGTGGACCGGGTCGAACGTGCCGCCGAACAAGGCCAAGGGTTTCATCTTCAGCCCATCGCGTGCGCCGCGCGCGGTTCGGCAATCGAAGCAATCAGGCGCTCGGCCTCTAACCAGGGATCGCCACCTTCACGCCCTTTGGCCATGCGGTCGATGCGCGCGGCGCGCGCCAGACATTGCAGCCAGTGCTCGCGCGGTGCACGGCGCAGCGCCTTGCGAAACAGCTGTTCACGTGCCGGCCACAAACGCTCTGCACGCGCCTGCGCGGCGAAATCGTGCGCATTGGCCAGGCGTAGCGCCAACTGCAACTGATTGACCAGCCACCCCATCAATGCGATCAGCTCATCGCCTTCGGCATGCAGGCCAGCCAGGATGCGCAGAGCGCGACCGCCCTCGCCGGCAAAAGCGGCATCGGTGAGCTTGAAGGCATCGTAGCGTGCGCTATCGGCGACCAGGTGCTCCATTTCGTCCGCATCGATGCGACCGCCTTGCGTGTGGAGTACTGCGAGTTTGTCGATTTCCTGGGCGGCGGCCAGCAGATTACCTTCCACGCGCTCGGCTAGCAGCGCTACCGCATCGGCGGTCGCCTGCAAGCCACGCGAGGCCAGGCGTCCACCGATCCATGCATTCCACTCGTTCGGCCGCGGCGCGTTGAACACCACCAGCGCGCCGGCGGCATCGACGTGCTTGGTCCAGACCCCTTCGTGCTTGTTGCTCCAATCGATCGCCGTGATCAGAAGGGTTACGTCCGGCGGCGGCGCGGCACAGAATTCGCCGATAGCCTTGGCGCCCTCCGTGCCCGGGCGACCGGTCGGTAAACGCAGGTCGAGCAGACGGCGGGTGGCGAACAGCGACATCCCCGCAGCAGCGCGAGCCAGATCGTTCCAATCGAAATGACTGCCGACCTCCAGCACCTCGCGCTCGGCATAGCCGAGCTTGCGCGCCTGCGCACGCAGAGCATCGGCGGCCTCGAGTACCAGTAGTTCCTCGCCGGCCAGCAAGTACACCGGCCGCAAACTGTCTCCGGTCAGCGACTTCTGCCATTGCGCGGGATTGAGCGGCATGACTAGCGATTCAGTGCGTTTCGCTAGCCGGCGTGACAGGCGCTTCTTGATGCTTGCCAGCCGCCTGCAGACGGAAAAGGATCGCCTGCACCATGTCGTCGATCAGACTGCGCTCGATCTGATCGATCTGCGAAGCGTTACCGATCGTGTTGAAGGCGTCGTAGCTGAACTCGCGCGACATGTTGATGGTCTGCGGCGGCAGCAGCGGCAAAGCGTTCATGTCATTGACGCTGAACTGCACGTTGTAATGCACGGCGTATTCCGTCACGCGCGCATCGCCGCCGACGGTCAGCGTATCGGTGGTGAAGGCCGCCACCGGGATATTGAGTTCGGCAATGCCCGTCCCCGATTGATCCTCGACCGTGACACCGGACGCGGCCAGCGAACGGCTGAGACTGCGCTGCAGATCGCCGGTACCGACGATATGTACGCGCTGCATGCTCGGCGGCAGGCTCGCACCGCGACGCAGATGAAATCCGCATGCCGTCAGTGCAAGCAGGGACAGCAGCAACAAGGCTTTGGACATGCGGCTCATGAATTTCATCCTGCAACGATGTTGACGATCTTGCCCGGCACCACGATCACCTTGCGCACGGTTTGGCCTTCGAGGAAGGCGGCCACCTGCGGATGCGCGCGGGCCAAAGCCTCGGCCTCGTCCTTCGAGGCCTGGGCGGACACCTCGATGGTACCGCGCAATTTGCCGTTGACCTGAACCGCCAGCGTCAACGAATCGCGAACGAGGGCGGATGCGTCGACCTTGGGCCAAGGCCGGTCTTCCAGCAGGCTTTCCGGATGCCCCAGCACCTGCCACAAGGCATGGCTGACATGAGGCACGACCGGGTTGAGCAACAGCACCATGGTTTCCAGGGCTTCATGACGCACTGCCCGGCCCTGCTCGCTGTCGTCGCTGAACTTGCCCAGCGCGTTGAGCAGCTCCATCAAGGACGCGATGGCGGTGTTGAAGGCATGGCGGCGGCCGAAATCGTCGCCGACTTTCTGGATGGTCTCGTGCACCTGACGGCGTAGCGCTTTCTGCCCGGCATCGAGTGCGGCCGGATCGACATCCGCATGATCCGGACCCGATGCATGTGCGGTCACTTCGCGCCAGAAGCGGCGCAGGAATCGCGCCATACCTTCGACGCCGGCCTCGCTCCATTCCAGCGACAACTCCGGCGGCGAGGCGAACATGGCAA
Organism: Dyella sp.; assembly: GCF_036568765.1. Taxonomy (GTDB): domain Bacteria; phylum Pseudomonadota; class Gammaproteobacteria; order Xanthomonadales; family Rhodanobacteraceae; genus GSA-30. The sequence goes on from NZ_DATCRY010000119.1 coordinate 40,331, forward strand.
ACAGGCGTACGGTATCGGCGCCGAACTTGTCGACCATCGCTTGCGGATCGACGCCGTTGTTCTTCGATTTGGACATCTTCTCGATGCCGCCGATCGCCACCGGCTTGCCGTCGGCGCGCAGCACCGCTCCGGTGACGCGACCGCGATCGTCGCGCTGCACATCGATGTCGGCCGGGTTGTACCAGTGCTTGGCACCGTTGGCCTCTTCGCGATAGAAGGTCTCGGCGATCACCATGCCTTGCGTAAGCAGGTTCTTCACCGGCTCGTCGCTCGAGACCATGCCCTCGTCGCGCATCAGCTTGTGGTAGAAACGGAAATACAGCAGGTGCAAGATGGCGTGCTCGATACCGCCGATGTACTGGTCGGCCGGCATCCAGTAATTGGCGCGCTCATCGACCATCGCCTTCGCGCCAGGGCTGGTGTAACGCGCGACGTACCAGCTCGATTCCATGAAGGTATCGAAGGTGTCGGTTTCACGCTCGGCCGCACCGCCGCACGCGGGACACGTCGTCCGGCGCCACGCCGGATCGGCCTTGATCGGCGAGACCACCCCGGAGAAAGCGACGTCCTCAGGCAGCACCACGGGAAGTTGATCTTCCGGCACCGGCACTGCGCCGCAGCTCGGGCAATAAATCACCGGAATCGGGCAACCCCAATAGCGCTGGCGGCTGACGCCCCAGTCGCGCAGGCGCCAGTTCACCCGGCGCTCGCCCTTCCCGGACGCACCTAGCGTATCGGCGAGGAACTCGAACGCTTCGCGGTAGTTCTTTCCATCCATCGCACCGGAATTGACCACGCGCATGTCGGCGCGGGTCTTGTCCGTGTACCAATCCTGCCAACGGCCCGCATCGAAGGTCTCGCCCTCGCAGGCGATCACCTGTTTGATCGGCAAGCCGTACTTGCTGGCGAACTCGAAATCGCGCTCGTCATGGCCGGGGACGGCCATCACCGCACCGGTGCCGTAGCCCATCAGGACGAAGTTGGCCACCCAGATCGGCACCGGCTCGCCGCTGACCGGATGGTTCGCGAACAGGCCGGTGGCCATGCCGCGTTTTTCCTGGGTTTCCAGCTCGGCCTCGGATACACCGCCATGCTTGAGTTCCGCCAGAAACGCGGCCAACGCCGGATTGTTCGCGGCGGCCTGCTGCGCCAACGGATGCTCGCCGGCAATGGAGACAAACGTCACGCCCATCAGCGTGTCAGGGCGTGTCGTGAAAACCGTCAGCGGCTCGGCCTCGCCTTGCACGGCGAAATGGATTTCCAGGCCTTCGGAACGGCCCAGCCAGTTACGCTGCATGGTCTTGACCGCATCGGGCCAGCCATCGAGCGTGTCCAGCCCGTCGAGCAATTCCTGCGCATACGCGGTGATCTTCAGAAACCACTGTGGAATCTCACGCTTTTCCACCAGTGCACCGGAGCGCCAGCCACGGCCGTCGATCACCTGCTCGTTGGCCAGGACGGTCTGGTCGACCGGATCCCAGTTCACCACCGCGTTCTTGCGATAGGCGATGCCCTTTTTCATCAACCGCGTGAACATCAGCTGTTCCCAGCGGTAATACTCGGGCCTGCAGGTGGTGACTTCGCGCGACCAGTCATAAGCAAAGCCCATGCGCTGCAATTGCCCGCGCATGTGCTCGATGTTCTGGTAAGTCCATTTGGCCGGCGCAGTGTTGTTCTTGATCGCGGCGTTTTCCGCCGGCAAGCCAAATGCGTCCCAACCCATCGGCTGCAACACATTGCGGCCATTCATGCGCTGGAAGCGGCTGATCACGTCGCCGATGGTGTAGTTGCGCACATGGCCCATGTGCAATGCGCCGGAGGGGTACGGCAGCATCGAGAGGCAGTAATACTTCGGCTTATCCGAAGCCTCGTTCACCTCGAATGCATGCGTATCGGCCCAATAGCGCTGGGCCGTCGCCTCGACCGTCTGCGGGTCGTAGCCGGCGGTGGTTTCCTGACTCTGTTCCTGGATGTCCTGCATGTGTCTTGGGCGCCGAAGTTGCTTGCGCGGCTTGGCTCGGCAGGCGGTCTGCCGGCGCGCCGCGGGGAACGTAGCAGACTAGCCGAGCAGGCGTCCGCAGCCAAGTCTGGCGCGGCATCGCCAGGGTGTGGTTGCCTCGCGGGAAGGCACCGGAGAGCGGCGCCTCAAGGGCAGGCCGCGACCTGCCCTGCTGCGAACGGGCCGGCCGCAGTAGCGATACGGTCGGCCAATTGGGCCAGCAATTGCTGGTGTCCCTGCACCAGGGCCGCGTAACCGCCCCCCACCTGGGCGGTGACCTCAGTAGTGCAGGACAGCGTCTGGCCACTTTTAAGCGTACGCAGGCTCCAGGCCGCATCGATCAGGGCATAATTGCCGGGTGCCGAATCGAAACGGCGCACATCCACTTTGATCCGCAATACCGGGGTATCCCCTGCCGGCAGCCCGGTCACGTCCTGGGTGTGTAGCGTGCGCGCCAGGTCGGCGGACAGTGCGCCGCGCACCTCGTCGGCCATCGGTGCGATCCAGCGTTCGCCCTCGAGCACCTGCATGCCCTGGTCGCCGCTGCGGACGACCAGCTGCGGCTGGTCGACCTGGGCAGGAACGCCGACCGGCAGAAGCTCGAACTTGAAGGCTGCCGGCTGCGAGGCGATCGCCGCTTGGGTGGCCGTGGGCGCGTAACCGCCCGCAGGCGGCACCAAAGTGTAGTAATGCAGCGGCGCCGAAGCACAAGCGCCGAGCGCGACGGCCGAACCCAATGCCAAGATGCGGTATCCGAGGCGAATCATGGCTTGCTTCCTTTGGCTGGCGCAGCCGGCGGCGGCGCGGAGTCGGCCTTGCGGCCGCGGATCAGGGCCTCCGGATGGCCGCCCAGATAATCGGTGAGCACACGCAGCGAGCGAGCGGCACGCTGCAGTTCCTGCAAGGTATCGCCCAGGTTCTGCTGCAACGGCGAATCGGAGGACAAAGCGTTGTTGGCCGTGCCCAACGTCTGCTGCGCCCCCTTGAGCGTGTCGTTGAAGGCCGGCAGTGTCTTGCCGTTGACCTGCTTCAAGGTGCTATCCAGTTCGGCCAGCGTCTGATCCAGGTGCTTGCCGATGCTGTCGAACGGAATCTTCTGCACCTTGTCCACGATCACGCCCAGTTGCTCCTGCAGTTTGTCGAAGCTGCCCGGCGCCGTCGGAATCTGCAAGGGCTTGGCGTTGGCATCGAATTCCACCTTCGGCGCGTTCGGCACGAAATCCAGGGCAATATAGAGCTGGCCGGTAAGCAGGTTACCCGAGCGAGCCTGCGCGCGCAGACCGTGCGCGACCAGCTGACCCATCATTTGCGCCAGGTCGGCATCTTCGCCACGCGCCTGCGCGATCGCCACCAGCTTATCGTGCACGCGACCGAGGCGCTGCGGATAGACCACGGCGCCGACCACCAATGGGAAACGCTGAGTCTTTTCGTCGTAATCGAGGTTGATCGAAACGACGCGGCCGATATTGATGCCCTGGAATTCGACCGGCGCATCGATCGCCAGCCCGCGCAACGAATGATCGAATCGCATGCGGATATAGCGCGGCTCGCCATCCGGCGGTGCCATGGCGGTGACCTGATCGTTGAACAACTGGAACTGGGCATCTTCCGCCGCCGGCGTGGCATCGTGCGGCCCCGAAGGATCCTGGAAGGCTACGCCGCCGGCCAGTACCGTCGCCAGCGATTGCGTATTGAGCTTGAGCCCGTTCGCACCTAACTGTACGTCCACGCCACTGGCATTCCAGAAGCGACTGGATTTGGTCACGAAGCTGTCGTTCGGACTGTCGATGAAAATCTGCAGCGATACGCCCTTGCCATCGCGATCGAGCTGGTAGGACGCCACGCGCCCGACCTGGATACGGCGGAAATAGATCGGCGAACCGATATCCAGCGAACCCAGGTCGTCCGCATGCAAGGTGAAACTCTTTCCAGGTGCGCCGTGGGTGATCGCCGGAGGGTTTTCCAGGCCGGTGAACTCGTCCTGCCTGTCTTTCGACTCGCCCACATCCGCGCCGATGAATGCACCCGACAGCAAGGTGTCGATGCCTGAAACGCCACCCAGGCCGATGCGCGGACGCACTACCCAGAAACGTGTGTCTTTGGTGGCGAAGTTTTCGGCGCTCTTTTCCAGCTCTACCTTGACAATGACGTGGCTGCGGTCCTGGCTCAGGCGAATCGTGCTGACCTTGCCGATCACCACGTTCTTGTATTTCACTGGCGTCTTGCCGGCCTCCAGGCCCGAAGCGGTCTGGAAGCTGATTGAAATGGTCGGACCGGCCTTGACCCAGGCATTGATGACCAGCGACAAGCCGACCAGGGCCGCCAGGATCGGCAGCAACCAGATCGCCGAGGCGCTCAGGCGACGACGCTTGCGCACCGTCGGCTCTGGCAGCCCACCCTCGCCTTGCGACTTCGTGTGGTCAGTCATTGGCTTCCTTACTGTCCCAAATCAAACGAGGATCGAAACTCATCGAGGCAAGCATCGTGAGCACCACGGTCAGGCCGAAGTACACGACGCCCGGCAAAGGCTCGACGAGGCTGAAGATGCCGAACTGCACCAGGGCGGTCAGCAACGCTACGACGAAAACATCCAGCATCGACCAGTAGCCGATGAATTCCACCAGCCGATACAGCTTGGCACGCTGGCGCTGCGCCCAGGCCGTTTGCCGTTGCGAGCTGATCAGCAGCACGCTCATCGCCAGGAACTTGAGCATGGGCACCACGATCGAGGCGGTAAAAACGATGATCGCCAGATCCGGCGAGCCCTTGACCCACAGTTCGATCACACCGCTCAGAATCGTATTGTCATCGATGTCGCCGAGGCTGGCCGTGCGCATGATCGGCAACACGTTGGCGGGGATATAGAAAATGAAAGCGGTGATCAGCAACGCCCATGTACGCATGTAACTGGCATGCTTGCGCCGATGCAGCGGCGCACCGCAGCGTGGACAAGCCGCATCGTCCAGGTCGGGCCGATCGCGGCAGACCAGACCGCAGACATGGCAGCCAATCAGCCCCAATTCGTGCGCTCGCGGCAGAGTGCTCATGCGGGCTCCGCCTCGGTCAGGTCCCACAGGCGACGCATGTCCACACCGGCGAAGACGGTGATCATCACCATCAACCCTGCATAAGCGAAAATACCCGGATCGGGGACCACTTCAAAATACGCATGCGCCTTGACAATGGCCACCAATGCGCCGAGCACGAACACTTCGCTCATGGTCCAGGGCCCGACATAGTGCAATGCGGTCATCGCGGCTACGAAACCCGGCGCACGCTTGCCGCGATAGGCAAAGAACAAGACCCAGCCGAGCGTGAGCATCTTGACCAGGGGAAAGAAGAACAGCGTGGCGGCAGCCAGTACCGCGACTACCTGGGAATGATCGTTCCACATCATGATGATCGTGCCCCACAGCGTAGTGCTGATCATCTGTCCATTCAGGCCCAAGGTCACGATCGGCCAGATATTGGCCTGCACGAAGATGACCATGGCGGTCAGTACCAGGGCCAGCATCCCGCGCGTACCGATCGCCTGATGGCGCTCCAGGATCGCGTCGCAGCGCCGGCAGCGCGCAGTTTCGCCGCGTGCAAGCTCGCGTCTGCGATGAACGGTATCGCAGTGCTCGCAAATCATCAGATTGTAGGTGTCCTTGCCGTCCAGGGCCGGATCGGGTGCGCTCATGGCGCAAGATTCTCGCAAATATTGATGACCGGCGGGCAAACCGATGACGGGCCGGTCACCGGCTCTTGATATGCTGTGTACCGCCCAGATTGTCTACGGCATCGAACAGGAGCCTCAGAAGTGACCAGCGCCACCGCCCCCACCCATGTCTTCGACGTCGGCCAGGAGAATTTCGAATCGGAGGTGCTGCAAGCCTCGCTGGAAGTCCCGGTCTTGATCGATTTCTGGGCCGAGTGGTGCGGCCCTTGCAAGACATTGGGGCCGATGCTGGAAAAGCTCGCCGCCGAGTACAACGGCGCATTCCGCCTTGGCAAGGTGGATGTGGACAAGCACCAGCAGTTGGCTGCGATGTTCGGCATCCGCTCCATTCCTACGGTCATGCTCGTGAAGGATGGGCAAATCGCCGATGGCTTCGCTGGTGCGCTGCCGGAAGGGCAGTTGCGCGAATTCCTCTCGCGGCACGTCCAGCCTCTGGACGGCGCAGCCAACGATGTCGAGGAAGCGCCGGCGGAAACCGCTGCCGACACGGTCGCGCGTCTGCGCGCGGAGGTCATCGCCTCACCGGACCGCCCCGAATTGAAACTCGACTTGGCGCTGGCGCTGATGCGCGATGGCCAAGCCGATGCAGCCGAGGCCGAACTGATTGCCCTGCCCGCGAATCTGGCTACCGACGCACGAGCGGTACGCCTGCGTAATCAACTCGAGCTGGCCCGCTCGCTCGATGGCGCCCCAACATTGGCGGCGTTGCGCCAACGCGTCGAAGCCGACGCTGGCGACTGGGAGGCGCGTGACCTGCTCGGCGTGCGACTGTTGTTGGAAGGAGAAGCCGCCGAGGGCCTGGAGCAATTCCTGACCATCCTTGGAAAGGCTCGCGACTGGCGCGATGGGCAAGCCAAGAAGCGCTTGCTCGCGGCTTTCAGCACCCTGGACGATACGGATCTGGTGGGGCGGTATCGGCGGCGAATGGCTTCGCTTGTCTTCTAGATAACAGCGCCTTGAGCCGCTCCCGATCCAGGAGCGGCTTCAGCCGCAGGCCGGGCCAGTCGGCATGAAACATACTCATGCGTATGGTAGTCTCCGGTCCTGCCCCTCCAGCCGACCGACCATGCGCGCCTCCACCCTCCGCCACCTGATGAACCTGTGGCCGCCCTATTTCTTCAACAGCATCCGCGTACTCGCTCTTAGCGACGACTGGCGACAAGCGCGAGTGGTGCTGAAGCTGCGCCCGTGGAATCGCAACTACGTCCGCTCGCAATTCGGCGGCAACCTGTTCGCCATGGCCGACCCCATGTTCATGCTGCTGGCGATGCACCGGCTGGGCCCGGATTACTACGTCTGGGACAAAGCCGGCGAGATTGAATTTATCGCGCCGGGACGAAGCCACGTGTATGCCGACTTCTCCATGGACGATGCGGCTATCGAGCGTCTGCGAGCGGCAGCAGCCGGCGGCGAAAAAGTGCTGGAATGGTTCGAGACCGAGATTCGCACCGCCGCCGGTGAACTAGTCGCCAAGGTACGCAAGCAACTCTATGTCCGACTGAAACCTCGCGCCCGCTAGTTTCATTCGTGCTCGAAGCGGGCAATCTCGTCGAGCGCGGCCTGTGCGTGACGCAAGCTGCCGCCCACCGTGCTCTCATCGATCTTGCGCGCCAGCACGGCACGGTCCGGATCGCGCGACCAGCGATAGAACCACACCGTCGCCAGCAAGCCCAGCACGCCGACCGCTAATTGTATCCAGACGACCGACGGCGCAAAGACCAGGATGGTTCCACGGGTGAGCACGACAAGCAGCGGCGCTGTCAGAAACCACCATGGCAAGCCGACCACGCATGCGCCGGCTATCGCGTAGGTCTTGCGCAATTGGGACAACTGCCGCTGGATCAGCAACACCGGTGCGGCATAGTCCAGGCGTGCGATCTGCGCCAGCGTCATCGCACCGAGCACGATCATGCCGATGCAATACAGATGCATCGTCAGCCCGGCGATCAGCATCGCCGGCTCGCGCCAGTGCGTTATCCAGATCGGCGCGAAAAACAGCGCACCGGCCAGGCCGACAATCAGCTGGATCGCCTGCCCCCAAACCAGCGGCCGCAATCCCCGCCGCATCTTATCGGACCGACTATCGCGGTAAATCTGCACATTGAAAGCGTGCTGCTGTTCCAGGCGACGGTCCAACATCTGCCAGGCCTGCTTGAAGTCATCCAGTTCCATGTTCATGCCCTCGTCAACATGTCCGCTGCGGTCATTTGCCCGCGCAGCTTCTGCTTGATGCGATTGATCTTGGTCGCAACATTGGTTTCGCTGATGCCTAGAATCTCGGCGATCTCCGCATAGCTGCGATCTTCGAGATAAAGCAGGATCAACGCCCGATTGAGCGCATCGAGCGCGGCGATGAAGCGATACAAAGCCGTCAGGCGCTCGTCGGGCTCGCCATCGGCGTCCTGGGCAAGGTCGGCGAGATGATGCGCTTCCAGCGGTTCGACGCGAGCATCGTCGCGCCGGCGGCGCCGTTGCGAGATCGCCACGTTAAGGGCGATACGGTAAAGCCAGGTGGAAAACTTAGCCTTGCTCTCGTCGTAGCTACCGAACGCCCGCCACATCTGCACGCTGATCTCCTGCTCCAGATCGAGCCGGTCCTCGAGCGTAGAGGCGTAGATGCCCGCGACCTTGACGATCAGGCCACGGTGCTCCCGCAACCTTGTCGCAAATTCGTGCTGGTCGATCCGCCTGGCCATGAGCCCTCATCGTTTGCCTCTTACCATCGATAATTCGCAGCTCACGGAAAAAAATCACAGGACGCCGGCAGGCAGCCAAGCCCCTACAATGGCGGCTTCCCCGGTACGGCAAACTTCCCCATGACGCACCTGCGCATCAAACGCTACCTGATTACCGGCCTGCTGACCTTCATTCCGCTCTGGGTGACCTGGGCGGTCTTCAAGTTCGTCTTCGGGCTGCTCGCCGGTATCGGCACACCGCTGGTCTCCGCCCTGCTCAGGGCGGCTTCGACGCATTCCCAGGACGTAACGGCGGCCTTGCACGATAGCTGGGTCACGCCGGTACTGGCCTTGCTGATCACCGTCGTGGCCATGTACCTGCTCGGCTGGCTGGCAACGCGTGTGGTCGGCCAACGCCTCCTGCAGGCCTTCGACGGTCTGCTGGCACGCATTCCGCTCGTCCAAACCATCTATGGCGGCACCAAAAAGCTGATGGCAGTACTGCAGCAGAAGCCTTCGGGCCTCCAGCGAGTGGTACTGGTCGATTTTCCGCGCAATGGCATGAAAGTGCTTGGCTTTGTCACGCGCGTCATGATCGAAGAGGGTACCGGGCGCGAAATCGCCGCGGTCTATATCCCAACCACACCGAACCCCACCGGCGGCTATCTGGAGCTTGTACCGGTCGACGAACTGACGCCGACCGACTGGACTATGGACCAGGCCATGGCTTTCATCATTTCTGGCGGAGCCGTCGCACCCGATACCCTGCCCGCTTCGCCCTCCCTATCCGCTACCGAGAACCGTGAATGAAGCTGTGTCCGCTTGCCTTGCTTGCCCTGCTTAGCCTGGCGCCAACGATCCAGGCGACCGACTGGACCACACCCGCCGAAGCGGCGCATTTTCGCACCACACCGAGTTATGCCGATACGCTGGCCTATCTCGATCGCCTGGTTGCCGCCGCGCCCGGCAAACTCAAGCTTGAGCAATATGGAACCAGTCCGCAGGGCCGTCCGATGGTAGCGGTCATCGCCAGCGCTGACGGTACGTTCTCGCCGGAGGCGGCGCGAGCGTCGAACAAACCGGTCGTGCTGGTGCAGGCGGGCATCCATCCCGGCGAAATCGAAGGCAAGGATGCCGGCCTGATGCTGCTGCGCGACTTTGCCGTGGCCGGCAAGCTGCCCCATCTGCTGGACCATGCGGTGCTGATATATATCCCGGTATTCAGTGTGGACGGGCACGAAAATGCCAGCCCGTACCACCGCATCAACCAGAACGGTCCGGACAGCATGGGCTTTCGCGGTCAGGCGCAATACCTCAATCTCAATCGCGATTACATCAAGGCCGATGCGCCCGAGATCCAGGCTTGGCTCAAGCTCTGGCAGCATTGGCTACCTGACTTCTTCGTCGACGTACACACTACCGACGGCGCCGACTATCAATACGACCTGACCTGGTACACCGAGGATCCGCACAAGCTCGATCCTGGTGTGGCGGCCTGGCAAAAGCACCTGATCGTCGATCAGGCGTTACCCGCATACGAGAAGCGCGGTCACCTGGCCTCGATTTACCTGGAGTTCGTGGACGGCCGCGACCCGCGCAAGGGCATTGAGAATTTCGGTTCCGGCCCGCGGTTCTCGACCGGTTACGTCGCGTTGCAGAACCGCCCGGCATTGCTGATCGAAACGCATATGCTCAAGCCGTACGAGGTGCGCGTGCGCGGCACGTACGACCTGGTCGAACTATTGCTGGAAAATATCGGCCGCGACCCTGCCGCGCTGCTGGCCGTCAATCGCAAGGCCGATGCCGCGGTAGTCGCCCGCGCGGACGATGCCGGCGCGAGCGTGCCGTTGACCTTCAAAGCCGATCCCAAGCCGGAGCCCTATGCGCTCAAGGGCTATGCTTTCTCGCTTACCCATAGCGACATTTCCGATACGCAGTGGATTCAATACGACCCGAGCAAACCCAAGACCTATAGCATCGAGAACCGCAACGGTCTGCTACCGGATATCTCCGTGGCGCCACCGGCGGCCTATGCAATACCTGCCCAATGGACCGACGTGCTCGCCAGGCTCGATGCGCACGGCATTGCGTATCGGCGTCTCGACCATGCGCAGAAGATCGCCGCCGCAAGTTATCAGCTCGATCGCCCGCAGTGGGCCAGCAAGCCTTTCGAAGGCCACCTGATGCTACGTGACTTTGCGTTGACGCCCGCAACACGGGAGGTCGAGCTGCCTGCCGGGTCGGCGATCGTGCCCTTGAACCAGCGCGCCGCCAACGTGGCGATCGAGTTGCTCGAGCCGCAGGCTCCGGATTCGCTGCTGCACTGGGGTTATCTCGACGCGATCTTCGAGCCGAAAGAATACGGAGAACCACGTGTGCTGGAAAAGCTTGCCCGCGACATGATGGCGAAAGATCCGGCACTGAAGGCTGCGTTCGAACAAAAACTCAAGGAAGACCCGGCATTCGCCAAAGACGGTAACGCGCGGCTGTTCTATTTCTTCCAACGGTCCCCCTGGTACACCGCGCAGGATGTCGGCGCGTATCCGGTGCTGCGGCTGAATGCCGACCAGACCAAGACATTGATGAGCGAGTCGCATTAGGAATGCATGTGAACACATTGGAAATCTGGCTGATCCGCCACGGCGAAACCGAATGGAGTCGGTCCGGTCGGCATACCGGCAGCACCGACGTGTCGCTGACGGAGCATGGCATCCAACAGGCACGCTCGCTCGCATCCGCGTTGGCCGCGCAGACCTTCGATCGCGTCTTCACCAGCCCCATGGGACGCGCCATCGCTACCTGTCGCGAAGCGGGTCTTGGCGATGACGCAAGTATCGAGCCCGACTTGCACGAATGGAATTATGGCGACTACGAAGGCCGCACTACGGCGGATATCCGGCAGAGCGTGCCCGATTGGACGGTTTGGAATGCACCGACGCCTAATGGCGAGACCCTTGCGCAGATCCAGAGGCGTGCCAACGCATTGATCGATCGCCTGCTCGCCTTGAATGCAGGACGCATTGTGCTGTTTTCGCACGGGCATTTTTTACGCGTGCTCGCTGGGTGCTGGATGACCGGACAAGCCTCCATGGGGGCCCATCTGCTGCTGGATACGGCGACGATCAGCGTATTGGGATATGAACGGGAGAGTCGTGTGTTGAAGCGGTGGAACCTGTCCCCCGGAAGCGCGTGAACAGGCGTGAGGAGCAGGAAGAGCGGAAGGCGCGGCACGTCCAGGCCGCTCTCTATCCCCTCGCTCCCCCCCACTCGTTTCTTGGTGGACAAGACACTACGCCACCACCTCGAACGGCCGCATCATCTCGTTCGCCTCGTGCTCGAGCAGATGGCAATGCCACGCATACCGTCCCACATAGCCGTCGAATGTCACGATAATGCGCGTGACCATTCCGGGATAGGCTTGCACCACGTCCTTCCAACCCAGTTCGTGCGCCGGCGGCACTTGCCCCGCTCCCTTGTAGCGAAGCGTCCTGGAATCCATCCAGGTGTCGATATCGAACGGACGGCGATCGAGCACCTGAAAGCGCACGAGATGCAGATGGATCGGATGCGTATCTTCGGTGAGATTGACCAGGCTCCAGATCTCGGTCGACCCCAACTTGGGACGTTCCGTAACTGGTTCGTGCCAACGCTTGCCATCGAGCAACATCAGCATCGGCTCGGCTGTGCAGTCGGAATATTCGTCCAGAGTCAGTACTCGCGTCGTTACCGCCGTTGACTCAGGCGTACGCGGCACATCGCGCAGCTTCGTCGGCACCTGGCTGGTATCGCGCGCCGCAGCACTGCCGGCCCGAAACTGCATGATCGGCAAAGCGTCGTTCATCAGCTCGATGCTTTGCCCTGCCATGCCGGCAAAATCGATCACCAAATCGGCACGCTCCCCCGGTGCCAGCGACAGGCTGGTCTGAATGACGGGCGCCGCCAACAAACCTTGATCGCTACCGATCTGCACGAACGGCTTGTGTCCACGCAAGCTCAAACGGAAAAAACGCCCATTGGCCGCATTGAGCACACGGAATCGATAGCGCCGTGGCTGCACATTCAGATGGGGCATCAAGGCGCCATTGACCAGCATGACGTTACCGAAGACCTCTGGCACCCAGGGCGTATCGGGTTGGCCGGACACCGGGTAGTACAGCTGGGCGTCTTCGGTGATCAACCGATCGCAGAGCACCAACGGAATCTCTTGCTCCCCCCGCGGCAGGTTCAAAGCGAACTCGTGCTTGTCGCGAACCAGGGCGAGGCCGAACATGCCTGCGTAGATATTCAGACGATTGATACCCATCGCATGGTCGTGATACCAGAGCGTGGCGGCATCCTGCTTGTTCGGATAATCGTGCACCCGCGACTTGCCCGGCACATACCAATCGTCCGGGTAACCATCGCTCGCGGTAGGTGTACGGCCGCCATGCAGATGCACGATAGCGCGCACTTCCGGCCGATCCGCTTCCGCGCCATGGATATGGCGATCGATCGGCAGGAAATGCCTGGCCGGCAACTCGTTGGGAAACGCCACGCGTAGCAGTTGGCCGCTTTGCATCTCCAACGTAGGCCCAGGCATACAGCCACCATACGTCCACACGCGTGTCGGCTTGAGCTCCCGATGCAGCCGTTGCTCGGTCTCGCGCATGGCAACCCGCAGGGTCTCACCGTGCGCGGCGCGTAGTACCGGCGGTATCGGCAGGGGATCGACAAAAGGTGTGAGCCGCGCCGGATCGAGCAGCGGCGGCAATTTCTCCGGCACGGTGGCGGCGTGCTTGCACAGCGAACTGCCAACCATCTCGCCGGCCGGTATCTTCATGTCGTGCGCCAACAGGCGTGCGGGGACCGCGCCGGCCGCAAGGCCGAGCGCGGTCATCTTCAGCACACGACGCCGCGTCAAATCCAAGATGCGGATATCCTTGTCGAACGTGTTCCTTTACAGCTTGCAGTCATGCATTAGCCCAGCTTGACGTTCTGGTGCAGCCGATGATTCCACGCTTCGGGCGCATTGAACGGGAAAGGCCACCACCACGGACGCTGCGGCTGACCGGTCTGCTCGTCCAGGATCAGCTTGCGCTCGAAAATGAACGGCTGATGGAAATCGAACATGGTGTCGATCTTACCCGCCACCGCATCGAACGAGCCACCGCCAAGGCGCTTACTGCCCAGCCAGTTATCCTCGATGAAGCGCGTGATCGAGCTCTGGTCGGAGACGTTATGGTCGACGAAGTTCTGTCTGGCCCAGGGCGAGACGACGAGCAATGGCAGGCGCGGACCGTAACCGCAGCGGCCTTGCGCATGACGCGTGCCGTTGTTGACGCCCGGCAGGGTGTCGCGCGCATCGCATGCACCCACACCGTCCAGCGC
>NZ_DATCRY010000120.1:0-18711 GCF_036568765.1 Dyella sp.
GGACGTGCCGGCGGGCGTGAGATATAGCTCGACCTTCCGCACTGGAGGCTTGCCAGCAATCTGGGCAACGGTGTTGTAGGCGCTTTGGGTAAGCGCAGCCACCCTGGCCGCATCGATCCTGTCGAACGAGGCAGCGTGCACTGTTACTAGCAGCCCGTCCTTTTCCCGGAAGCTTTGTTGCTTCCAGGAACCTGTATAGCGAGGACCTTCGCCAACTTGCCCATAAGTTTCGATCAGTCGAACGCCTAGGTACTTCCAGACGTAGGTCGTTTCGGCGCTCGAAACATAGCTCTGGCTGTTGGGATTGGCAGGTTGCTCGGTCGTTCGACCGTTAGCGGCGAGCGCGCACAGCGCGACCACCAGCAGGGCTTTTCCGTCCATAGTGCCTTGAGGGGGCGTCAGGGTTAACGGTTGATTAGTTCGGGATGCACTTGATCGGGTGTGGTCCCGGTGGGCAACTTGAACCTTCGAATGTGGCCGCCGACTGCGCCATGACCGTGGAATCGGCGCGGGCAGCCGCCGCAGCGACATTGGTACCACTCTGCGGGGTCACAGGGAAGCCTGCCACGGTATAGGCCAGCTTTGAACTTGCCGGGTCAGCACCCGTGGCAGCCAGCCAGTTGTTGACCGAGGTAGGATCGGCGAACACCAAAACCGAACCGGACTTCACATAGGCGAAGTTACTGGTCGCAATGACCGCGCCGCTGGAAAGTTGGGAGACCGTCAGCGTCACCGTGCCAGTCGCGGGCCAGGTCACGGTCGAGCCTGACGTGTCCAACGAGAACGACCCAGCGTCGGGCATAGCCACCGTCATCAAATGGGCCATGGCCTGTTGAGTGCTCGACGGGACCATTTCACCCGATACGGAAACGTCGGTTTCCAATTGCAGATCTTGGGCACCGATAACTTGCGGCTTGGGACCGGTCTGTTTGACGGGCTGAGTGGAGACCGTCACGGTGCACGTCATAGTAGCTTGAGGAACACAACCGCCCAGCATCAACGTTGTTGCGAGAGATAGCGCCGCAACGGACTTCTTGAATCCGAAATGCATTGTAAATCCTCCGATGATTAAGCATTTCGCCCCCTCAAGGCGAGGTCGCAAGTCGCTGCGACCCCATAGCTTTAGCACACAAGAACCCTGCGGGATACGAGCAAGATATTGCGATTCTGCGCCCTCCGATCCGCTGGCCGGCAGCTTAAGGCAACGAGGAATGGCCGCTGGATTGCTAGCGCGGGCTGCGTTGACGACGCCCCTTGTAGCGCCTGGGTGTTGGCAATGGGATATCGGCAAGCTGGCGTCCTCCAGGCCAGTCGCTGGGTCGAGGTGGCAATTGGACACCGAAGCGCGAGGCAAAGACGCGAATGAGCTGGCTCCAGCGATCTTCCGGGCCAGATAGGACGTGTAGCACCCAGCAAACGTACGATGCCGAGTACGTATCCGAGGAGTCGAGCACGGCGAGGAGGTGCGTTAGGACCCCCGTAACGTCACTGAGCGCCTCCGCCACCGTAGATTGGACCGGTCGAACCTCCAGCCAGCCCGAAGGCGGCTGCAGTTCGGAAATAGGCCGCTCCAGCGGCAGTTTCAACAACCGCCCCTGTAGCCGCGCTAAGCTGGCGCAAATGGATATCAGGGCCGTAAGGAATTCGCTCATCCCACCAGACTACGGGGCGACCGTCTCAATTTGGCCGATTCGTTTCGGAGGCCTTTTTGACGATGCCCAGTCGCTCCTCGCCTGGACGCATCTTGCGCCCCTCGCAATTCCATTGCAGCCAGCGCAACGACTAACCGCCCCCATTTATCTCGCTCATGGCCGCCGATTTATCGCGCGCGGCTTCACCTAAAGCAGACAAATGAGAGAAAGCTTTTCGAAGCCACTTCTAAAGACGAGGCGCTTTCCACAAATCCCGGAACACCTACCTTAGAGTCGCACCACCACCCGCGCTATCATGCCTCGTCAACTCACGGGGTACCGCCTTGAATCGCTTGAGTATCGTCCTGCCCGCCAAGAACGAAGGGCAGGCGCTGAAAGATCTGTTGCCCCGCTTAAGGGCCGCGCAGTCCGATGCCGAAATCATCGTGGTCGACGACGGTTCGACCGACGACACCACAGCGATTTGCGCTGACGCGGGTATCCGCTGTCTTTCTTCGCCCTATTCGATGGGCAACGGCGCGGCCATCAAACGTGGCGCGCGTGTTGCCACTGGCGAGACCATCATCTTCATGGACGGCGACGGTCAGCACGATCCGGCCGATATTGAACGTTTGCTCGATCGGCTCGAACAGGGCTACGACATGGTCGTGGGTGCGCGCGATTGGGAAAGCCAGGCTGGCGTCGGTCGGGGCGTGGCTAACACGATCTACAACTGGCTTGCCAGCCGTATTACCGGCCATCGCGTCGCCGACCTTACCTCCGGTTTTCGTGCGGTGAAGGCCGACAAGTTTCGCGAGTTCCTGCATCTGCTGCCCAATGGTTTCTCTTATCCAACCACCAGCACAATGGCATTTTTTCGTAGTGCTTATCCGGTAGCTTACGTACCGATCAAGGCGGCACAGCGCATCGGCAAAAGTCATATCAAGCCGATACGCGATGGCATTCGCTTCCTGCTTATCATTTTCAAGATCGCCACGCTCTACTCGCCGTTGAAGCTGTTCGTACCGGCGAGCGTAGTGTTCTTCCTGCTCGGTTGCATCAATTATGGCATTACGTTCCTACGCGAAGGCCGGCTTACCAACATGAGCACACTGATGTGGAGCGCGGCGGTGATTGTGTTCTTGATCGGACTGGTATCCGAGCAGATCACCGCCCTGACTTATCGCAAGAGCGATTGACACCCAAGGCCATGACGACCGGCGTGCAAGAACCGATGGCGGCCACGCGCGGGCAGCGTAAAAAGCCGCGGGTATTCGTGCTGGCATCCACTTATCCGCGCTGGCCTGGCGATCATGAGCCCAGCTTCGTGCATGAGCTTTGCCGGAGGTTGCTCGATCGCTTCGACGTCACGGTGGTCACGTCGCATGTACAGGACGCTGCGCGCGAAGAGACGATGGACGGCGTCGATGTGCTGCGTTATCGCTACGCGCCTGAGTCATGGCAGACCCTGGTCTACGGCGGAGGCATTGCCGTCAATCTGCGCCGATCGCCCTGGAAATACTTGCTGGTACCCGGTTTCATCTTGATGCAGTACCTCGCTGCCCGCACCGCGATTCGCCGCCGGGGGGCGGACGTAGTGCACGCGCACTGGTTGATTCCCCAGGGTACGGTCGCGGCCTGCCTTGGCCGCCGCCTGCGTATTCCCTTTGTCGTGACATCGCATGGCGGCGATCTGTTTGGGTTGCGCGGCCGTGCACTGACAGCGATGAAGCGCGATGTGGCGGAGCGTGCGGCAGGAGTGACGGTGGTCAGCCAAGCGATGAGCGATGAGCTGGCGCACATAGGCGTATCGACGGTTGCCGTCGACGTCATTCCGATGGGGGTCGATCTGAAGACGCGGTTCGCAGCCGATGCTCGGATAGCGCGATCGGCCGATGAACTGCTGTTTGTCGGCCGCCTGGTAGCGAAGAAGGGATTGCCGAACCTCCTCGGTGCATTGGCGTTGCTGGTGCGGGATCGTCCAGCATGCAGGCTGACGATTGCAGGCTTCGGTCCCGAAGAGCAGGCGCTACGGCGTCAAGTTGAGCGGCTCGGATTAGCTGACCGGGTGACTTTTCTCGGGCCGGTGCAGCAACAGGATCTACCCGCTCTTTATCGTCGTGCCGCGCTGCTGGCAGCCCCGTTCGTGCGCGACGCTAGCGGCAACCAGGAAGGCTTGCCAGTCGTGCTCATGGAGGCCATCGCATGCGGTTGTCCTGTCGTGGTGGGACAAGTCGCTGGTCTGGCCGACCTGCTGGGTCCTGAGCCGACACGCTATTGCGTCGATCCAACCGATGCCCAAAAACTTGCCGCGGCGATAGCGCACGTGCTGGATCACCCGGACGAAGCCAGCGCCTGGGTTGAGCGAAAGCGCCAGTACGCGCTCAGCCAGTTCGATTGGGATGTGATCGCATCGCGCTATGGCGACGTGCTGGAGCGCGCCTTATCGACCCGTTGAATGGTGCTTGACCGCAGCGATCAGGGCAGGCTCCAGTCGTCCGATAAGCGTTGCCCAATCGTCGACGGGAACTTGCGACGGGACAGGAGACGCGAGAGCTGCCTCCACTGCACGTATGAAATCGGCCGTATCGTCCGCGCGATATAGCGCCTCAGGCCGATCGCGTAATACATGGGTCATCGCACCCACGTCGGCCGATATCAACGGTAGGCCGCTGGCGATCATTTCGTAAGCCTTCTGCGGAAAACAGTAACGCCCGAACAAGGTGTTGCGCATGTACACAACACCTAGGTCGAGCGCAGCAAACAGCTCGGCCGTACGCATATGCGGCAATTGCCCCAGATAATGCACCCGCGGTCCGGTCGGCGGGGCGGCGGTCTCCCGGTACGGACCGGCAAGGACCAGTTGTAGGTGGGGATAGCGCGCCGCGAGTGCAGGCCAAGCCGAATAGATCAGGTCCACGCCCTTGTCTGGGTAAAGGCCGCCGGCGGTACCGATAAGCACGGCATCGGCCGGCAACCCGAGCGCCTGGCGTGCAATCGCCTTCTCGCGCGGCTTGAATATCGATAGATCGACCGTGCTCGGCATAGCGATGACCTGCCCACGTGCGCGGTAATCGCTTTCGACAAGCGCTTGCAAGGGTTCGCTGGTGGTCGTCACTACATCGGCCGCACGCACTGCATGACGCAGCATGGATTTCATGCCAGGGATGCGTGCCTGTCCGAAACTCTCGAAATGATCGTACAGGTCGATGGCATAGGGCAGGCGCAAGCGGCGCGCCAACCATGCCGTCAATGCCGCATGCGGTATATCCGAGGCGCCGATCAAAAGCTCGGGCTGGAAGGCGCGCAGATCCTTGAGTACTTGCCAAGGGTAGCCGGGCGAACCGATGGGGCGGCCACGCCAATGCAACCTGCCGGGTTCGGCAGGATGGTCGACGTCGGCTGCGGACTGCCTCTGGTAGCCGAGGCAGTAGCCTCGTACGTCGTGGCCTAGCTGGGCCAGTTGAAACGGTATCTCATAGAGTCGGGCATAACGGTCGTCGATGACGTCCTTGCCCATATATTTGCGCTTGCATAAAAAAGCGATGCGCATAGATCAATCGACAAGCCGCTTGACCGCCGCCAAGGCCGCGCCGACTACCTGATCCATGTTGTAGTAGCGATACTGTGCCAATCGCCCGACGAAGGTCACACCAGGTTCCTGCTTGGCCAGTTCTTCGTAGCGCTTGAACAACTGCTCGCTCTCTTCGCAGGGGATGGGGTAGTACGGATCGCCATCGGCTTGCGGGTATTCGCGCACGATGGATGTGCCGGGATGCTCCTGTCCGGTGAGGTGCTTGAACTCGGTGATACGGGTAAAAGCGTGATCGTTCGGGTAGTTGATCGTGCCGGTTTCCTGGAATTGCTCCACGGATGCGAGATGTTCATGCTCGAAGCGCAGCGAGCGATAGGGAAGGCGGCCAAAACGGTAATCGAAAAAGGCATCGATCGGGCCGCTATAGACGGTATGGCCCGCGGAGACGGATGATTTGACGTTCTGGTAATCCGTTGACACGCGAACCTCGATGTTCGGATGGTCGAGCATGGCTTCGAACATCCGCGTATAGCCATCCTTCGGCATGGCCTGGAACGTGTCGGTGAAATAACGGTCGTCGGTATTGGTTCGCGTCGGAATCCGCGCCGCCACACCTGCCTTGAGTTGAGAAGGCTCCATGCCCCACTGCTTGCGGGTGTAGTTGAGAAAGAACTTCTCGTACAGATCGCGTCCCACGCTGTTCAGGACGACATCTTCGCTGGTGCGTACCGGGTCGCGAGGAACACGTACTTGCTCGTAATAGGCCTCGGCACCCGCTTCATCCAGGTCCAGGGCATAGAGCCGGTTCAAGGTGTCGCGATTGATGGGGAAGGGATAGAGGTGGCCGTCGACGACGCTGCGTACGCGGTGCTCGTAGGGGCGCCATTCGGTAAAGCGCGACAGGTAAGCGAAGATCCGCTCGCCATTGGTATGGAAGATATGCGGGCCATAACGATGTACCAGGATGCCTTGGGCATCGAGCTCGTCATACGCGTTGCCGCCAATATGCGGGCGCTTGTCGATAACCAGCACGCTGCGGCCGGCATCGGCCAGCTCGCGAGCTACCACGCTGCCGGCAAAGCCGGCACCGACGACCAGAAAATCGAAATGCGAAGAATTTTTCATAGGCTCATGTTACTGGGAGATGCCCCAGCTGCGATGGCGTCGGCCCTTGAGTCCCAGCAGGCCGTCAATGAAACCCGCGAGAAAGGCCCAGGTCTGCCGTAGCCGATTGCCCTCGTGTCCAAGGCAGGCAAGGTGGCGAGCCAGGGAGCCTGGAACCGTTTGGGTAAGCAGGCGAAATCCGTAGTATTTGCGCGCGATCAGCAAGCGATTGCGAGTGTCGTAGTAACGCTTCCAGGGGGGCAGCCGCAAGCAGATCAGCTCCCGGCCGGGAAGGCGTGCTATATAACGATCGGATTTGGGATGATCGATCAGGCTCTTCCCGGCAATGAATAGTTTGGCGCCAGACCGTTCCGCTCGCAGGCAATACTCGACGTCGTCTGCGGCAATGAAATAACCGGGATCGGGCAACCCGATACGTGTAACCAGGTCACGGTGAACCATGAAGCCAAGGAACGGTAGCGATAGCACCTGTGCTTTCACGGGCACTTCGTCGCGACGATTGGCGACGAGGCGATCCGGTGCCAGGATGGTTGTCGCCCACGAGGTGTCATCGCCGCGTACGGCAAGAGAGCCATAGATGTGCCGGTTGTCATCGGCTACGGCGATCAATTGCTCAAGCGCATCCGGGTAGGGCGCGGCATCGTCGTCCATCATCCATGCCCAGTCGCAGCCCCCTTCGCAGGCGACCTTCAGTCCCTCCGAAAAGCCACCCGCACCGCCGAGATTGTCAGCTAGCCGGCGATACTCGATCAGGTCTGGATAGGCTCGTACGATATCGAGCACTGTCTCTGGCGTATTGTCGGTGGAGGCGTTGTCGATGACCCAGATTTTTCGCGGGCGCGTAGATTGCGTGGCCAGCGCCAGGAGGCACTGCTTGAGCAGCGTGCACCGATTGTAGGTAACGACGATGGCATCGACGTTGTTCATGGTGCATCCACCGCGAAAGTGTCTGGATCGAGCGCGGCCAATTCAGGTAATGCGTCGAGCATGGCGCGTTCCTGGGGGTAAAACGAGAAATGTCCGGCCAGGACGTTTGCCAGATAGAACATGGGGCGAGAGCTTTCCATGCAGGCATGGCACAGCCACGATTCGTCCACGCCCAGAATCCCTTCACGCCAGGACGATCTGAAGCCGCCGATTTCGTCGATATAGTCCTTCCTGAAAAGCACTGCGCCAATGCTGAAGCGCGTAGGGATCAGGTGAGCATCGCCGCTGGCGGCCGCATTGCCGATTTGCGCAGCAATCCGGTCAAGCGGCAGGGTGCGGCGCCACAGCCAAAGCGCGGCAGCGGGATCGTAGTGCGCATGCACGCCACTGCATGCCGCTCGATGTTCGCCGAACTGGGCAATGTACGCAGATCGGCTTTCGGTCTTTTCGAGAAAGGTCAGATAGCTGATGCCGTTGATGTTCAACATTGGCGAGCAAAAGCCAGGCTTGTACGTGCCTTGCGATTCGATGGCATCGTAGCCTTGGCGCATCGATTCGAAGAAATGTTCCGCAATAAAGATGTCTTCGTCGATCTTGAAGATCCACTTGGCGCCAGGGTGTGCCGCGATGGCTTTATTCAGGACCAGGCCGGTCTTGTTCAGCGCTGTCCAGCCATAGCTCCAGCCATGTTTCTCGCATAGCTGCGCCAGTGCGGGGACGTGCTTGCCTGCGGTGACCACGCAGACATGGGCATCGGCCGATTGGTATTTAGCGATACGACGCAGGGTTAGTGGCCAGATCGCGGGCTTGTAGCCCGCCAGCACGACGATAAGTGTTTGTTCGTTGCGCGACCTGGCTTCGATCTGAAATTTTCCCGAGTGATCGCGCATTACCGTCAAGCGGCGGCCGATGGCATCGGATGCATCCAGGAAGGCATGACGTATGACGCCGAAGACGCCGCGCTTCCGATAAGAGGCAAGCAACTTGGAGAAAGGATTGTTTACGGTGGCAGTCATTCGGATGCGCCCAGGACGTCGTTTATCTCGCAATACAGCGGCTATCCGGGTTGCCTGGTTTCGAGCATGACTTGCTCGCCACGTGGGACAAAGGCGAGATATTGGACGGAAAGCAAACCCGCGCCGATGGTTTCTTCGAGCGCCTTGTGCTCGTGTTCCTGCCACCCGGGATAGTTGAAGTATTCGTCGAATACCACAATGGCGCCATCGGCCAGATACGGTGCGATACGCTGCAAAGCGAATTTCGCCGAGGGGTAGATATCGCAGTCGATATGCGCGAGGCTGATTTTTGGCTGCAGCTTTTCCAGGAACGGGCCGAGCGTGTCTTCGAACAAGCCCACATGCAACTGTACGTTGCTCTGTCGAAATGCCGGAACCTGTGTCTTGAACGCACCTTTGCCATAGCCGGAGCGCCAATGACTAGGCAAGCCCTCGAATGAATCGAAGCCATGTACCGTGCGCTCGGGCGCCGCATCGGCCATCAGCCGCAACGTATGTCCCTGGAACACGCCGAACTCGCAGATGCAGCCGCCGAGCGCTGCACTGCGCCGGACCGCATCCAGCAGGAGGCTGTCGCGCGTCGGGAATCGCGCCGCATCCGGCATATGCGCTCTGACGAATTGTGCGCTGCTGTCCCGCGCCTCGACCTGGAAAGCATGATCGATATTCGTCGCGATATGCTCGGCGGCATGCCGGGCGATGTTGGCGTATATCCGGCTGATAAATTTGAGTTTCATGCGTGAGTGGCGGTTCGCGAAGCGATAACGTAGAAGGAAAGAGTAACCAGGCATTCGATCGCGACGTAAGCGATTGCCGCGCCGACGGCCCCAAATACCGAACCGGCCCACAGAAAAGCAACGATATGGAGCGGAGCGGCGAGCATTGTCACATAGACCACCGGCTTGTCTCTGCCCTGGGCGATCAGCCCCTGGACACCCTTGATGTTCCCCGCTGTGACGACGGCCACATTCAGGGCCAGGATTTGTGCAACACCTACACCTGCCAGGTAGCCATGGCCGAACAGGGGGAGTGCTATCCAGGGCAGGGTGACGATCAGGCCGAGCGAGACGACGCCCGCGGCCAGCAAGGTGACTCCGGTCGTCCTGGCAAGCCATGGATTGCTGGGGCGGTCCTGCTTCCGATGGCTTACCGCATAAGGAAACAAGGCCGCCATAAGCGGCGAAAACAGGCTTCTCGCTGCACGGGCGATGCGTTCTCCCAGCGAGAAAAACGCAACCTGGGTCGGTGCCGCGACCAGTCCCAGGAGGAAGGGGTTCAGGGTCGAATAGATCCCCGCCGATGCGCTGGTCAGGAACAGTGGCGCGCCCTCGCGGAGGGTGGACCAGATGTCGGTGCGGCTGCAGCGCCCCGGGGGGACGGGGGCGTGACGTCGGACCAGAGCATAAGCCACCAGGGATGTAACCAGCGGCGCGGCAAACTGGATAGCTGCGGCGATGTGCAGCGCCTGCGGACCTTCTACCAGTACCCAGGTCATGACGACGGTCAGCAGCGCGGTTATCGCACTGGCGATCGCCAGTAGCGTGGTTTGCCTGAGGCCGGTGAGATACCAGGCCGGAGAGAGCGTCATGCCTATAAGCATCAGCAATCCCAGAGCCTGCATCGTGCGATCGTTTGATGTACCTACCCAGGCGGGTATGGCGAGCAGCAACAGAATGGCAGGGACAAGCAGAATCGCGCGCGCGGCCATGGTCGACCGATAGATGGTCCCCAGTAGCTGAGGCTGGTCGGCATGCCGGCTTACGTTGCGTACCGCGCTGTAGTTGAACCCATAATCGATCAGCAGCCCCAGTGTTCCTACCAGGGCTTGCCAATAGGCCAGTTCGCCGAATTCCGGTGCATTGAGCTTGCGGGCCAGGACGGGTAGCACGATAACGGCCGACAGATACTGCAAGCCCTGGATGGCGTAAAGCGAAATGGCATTTTTTCCGAACCCCTTGACGGCGCTCATGGCCGGGTCTGGCTTTGTGCCGTGAGCAAGCGCAATTGACTCAGGGTTCCGTCGAGGCGGCCGGCGATGTTGAGACGATCGAGGTCCTGCAGGATTTTCTGCGCTTCGGGCAGGCGGCCTTCTGCAACCAGCATACGGACCAGCGTGATGCGATACGCAGCCTCATTCGGGGCGGCATTGGCAGCCGCTTCGGTCATGCGTTCACCGAGCTTCCGATCGCCCAGGACATTCCAGGCATAGTCGCCGTAGGTCGACATGAGCCGGGCGCTAGGGTGAGGATGCGAGAGCGCGGCTTCGAAAGCGGCTTTCATGCGTGCCTCGGGCAGATCGCAATCGCGATCGCGCGCGCATTGCGTCAATGCAGCCAGCGAGCTTTCGTCCTGCACGCCAGGCTGGTTGGCTGCCAGCTTGGCCGTCATCGAATCCCACCAGGTATCTTTCAGCGGCAGCTCCATGCGCGAATTCATAAAGATCAGCGCCTGCTGCGGCAGGATCGAGGATTTCGGTAGCAACGCGGCGCGTTCCAGCGGTGCATACGCCAGCTGGGTATACGGTGAGCCCGGTTCGTAATGCGAGTAGATGATGTAAGTGCGGCCGAGCTCATATTGTGCGCGTGGCGATTCGGGGCCACGTTCGGCGAGGGTTTGCGACAGGCGCAGCGCATCGCCCCAGTCATAGGCACTGACGGCGGTCAGGCCGGTCCACCAGAGCATCAGTACGGCGAATACGGCAGGGACGAGTTTTCTGCGCCAAGATGGGGTGGCGGTCGTCGTAGAAGGCGGCAGCAGGGTGCCTGCCAAGGCCAGCAACAAGCCAAAGCTGGCGAAATAATTGCGATGCTCATAGACCAGTTCCAGCGGCAGCACCGTTCCGGTCAGCAGGTGGCAGCCGATGAACAGGCTCAGGCCGAGTGCAACAAGCGGGCGCCGTCGACGCAAGGCGAATGGCAAGGCGATCAATATCAGGATGCCGACCAGGCTGGGCAGGGTGGTCCATGGCGTGACCAGATCGGACGAGACCACATAGTCGTCGTGATAGAACGAGAGCGAGCTTGCCAGCGGCAGCAGCGTCCAGGAAATATAGCCCAGTACGATGCGTGCTTCGGTAAGCAAGCGCGTCCCGAGCGTGAAATCGCGGGTGGCCCAGGCTTCCGGTCGTAGCAAGCCCGGAAGCAGCCAGCTCAGCCCGGCGATCATGGGCACCACGAGCACGAAGAGAAACAAGGCGATAACGCCTTTATCAAGCGCGCCGTCTCGCGCACGGAAACCGAAGACGATCCATTCGATCGCCAGGGCGTAGAGGGGCAGCAAGACAGCTGTCTCCTTGGCCAGCAAGCCGAACGCGGTCGCCGCGATCAAGCTGCCAAAGCACGCTGCAAGGCCAAGCCATGGACGGGATTGGACGAGCATGTTGTGTCGAACGGTTACGTAGCCGAACAATCCCAGCAGGACAAACAGGTTTGCCATGCTTTCCATGCGCTGCACGACATACAGCACCGCAGTGAGGTTGATCGGCAGCAGCAGCCAGCCGGCGGCGAGTGCTGCGGCCAGCCAGCCGACCGTGTCGCTGCCCTTGTCCGGTGTGGCGTGCAGTACACGAAGTAGGCTGCGCGCGAGCAGGAATACAAGCGCGCCGTTCAGCAGATGTAGCAGCAGATTGCACAGCTTCATCGGGAACGGATCGAGTCCGCTTGCGAGAAAATTGGCAGCAAAACTCAGCGAGGCCAAGGGGCGCTTAAGGTCGCTGGCGGGAGACGACAAAGCCGCACCGACCAGGGTGCCCAGGCTGGCGTGATCCGGCTGGACGCCATGATTGTCGACAATATTAGGGTAATCGTCGAACAGCCAGCTGCCATAGAGGCCGGGCCAGTACACCAGGAGTGTCAATGCCAGGGCGAGCGCGAGCGCGCGCCAGCCGTTTCGCGGCAGGAAGGACTCAAGCGTCACAATGTGCAAATTCGGCCCAGGGAACGATGCATGAGCTTAGCTGCCCGGCATCGATCAATCGAGTTCTCCCTGGTCGTGGAGTACCTACCGGCTGGCAGCCGGCGCCGGGCTGCTTGCGGGCGCCGCGACGCTTGCCCTGGTATCCGCCGGTAGCTTCTCGGGGCGCACGCAAGTCGCAGGTTTCTGCCGGGCATCGCCCGCGACGATATCGCAGCTCCAGCTCAGCGCCTGGCCCGAGGCTATCGTTTCGAGGGGCGTAAGCAGGAAGGTTGGCTCCGGCTCGGCTCCGGTGTTCTGCGTGACAACCGTGATCCGGCCGCTGTCGGAAACCTTGACGCTGGCCAAGTATGGGTTGTCGCCGACCTTGGTGTTGTAGATCAAATCGTTCGGGTGCAATTTGGCCAGCCCGCCGCGCATGGTCACCGCTTCCATGACGACCAGCTTGGCGGCATCGGCACCTTTAAGTGCTTCGCCAAGATGCTGATTCACGACATGACCGCGCCAAGCCGGTATGGCAAAAGCCGCAATAACGGCCAGGATCGCCACAGCAACCAGCACGGTCACTACGGATATGCCTCGATGGATACGCATCGTCGGTCTCCTTGCATTCGCTCTGTTCAATGTGGGCAATGCACCATGACGGTAGCGTAAATCCAGTCCGCCTGGAGTTCGGGCGGACTTCTTAATCCATTGAATTAGAATGAATTATTGCTCGGGCTGGCAGTTGGCGGGCGCATACTTCGGATCGAGGGAGCTGTCCGTCTTGCAGCTCCAGTTTCCCTCGGGGTCTCGCGTCCAGGTGATCAGCACGCCTGCAACCTTGTTCGACACGTGGCCGCCCAGGTGGCCTTTTGATTCACCGTTAGCCGTGGCGCTTTGGGGTAGCTGGATCTGCGGCACTCCTGTGCCTTGTGGAATTTGATTCCCGCCCTGGGCGGCATCGGAAAGAATGTCCGAGCCGGTCAGGATGCTGGGATCGCATTGCCCCGCACTGGTGCCCAATTGCACCTTGCCACTGGTGATGCAATCTTCCACCACAGTCTTGCCATCACCGATTTCGGCGACCGCACGTGTCACCTGCGAACGGATGACATAGGTCTGATAGGCAGGAATGGCGATCGCCGCCAGGATGGCAATGATGGCAACGACGATCATCAGTTCGATCAAAGTAAAGCCGTGAGTTGTCTTTTTCATGGCGACCCCCCTTTTTGGTCGCATTCGGATGGTGGCGGTTCGATCTGCGGACGACTGAAACCGACTGATTGCGATGCTTTACTTACTCTGTTGCTGCTTGTGGACCGGTGGCACTCCCTTGCTGCATCGATCGCAGCGCCTTGTCCTTTAGCGCTGATAAAGCGTGGTCGTTGCGAGTGGCTGGGGACAGCTCCCAAGTAGCTTCGATGACGCCATTGGCTTCTCGATAACGCTGCTGACTGACCAGGTAGTCCGCGAGGCGCGGACCGTAATTGGCTGGGTTGCTATCCAGCTTCAAAGCATTACGCCAATGCACCGTGGCAAGTTCCGGATCGTGCAGCGCTCCACCCGCGAGTTCGGCGTAGTCGACCTGCAGGCTTTGCCGATTAGGGTTTCGCTCTGCGGCAATCGCGTATGCCTGCGCCAAGCGCTGCGCATCGATACCGGTGACGCCGTCGAGACGATGACGCATCAGTGTGTGCAGCACGCGATAAGTATCGGGCACCATGGGGCGTGTACGCAGTTTGCGATCGATGCTGTCCCACCACGGAGTGCTCGGTCGATCTGGGTGTTGAGCAGAAATCAGCAGCAGGGCCTCTTCGGGCAAGGGAGCATCGAGCGGCAGTTGCGCGGCGCGTTCGAGTTCGCGAATGCATAGCGAGTACAACGGCGAGTCGGGGTTGCCGCCTGACATGGCCATGAATCGCCTTGCGAGATCCATCGCGGCTCGCTGCGAGCCCGGATTGTATTCGGCGAGCGTTTGCGCCAGCAGGAAAGGACTGGACCAGGTCAACGAACGCAGCGTGGTCAGAAAGCATAGATTGGCAATCAGTACGATACCGATGGCAGCGGGCACCGGGGACTTTATGCGCTGTGCCAGCCATCTGAACGCGTCCACGATAGCGAGTGCAAGGCCGAACAGCGCGGGATAATTGCGGTGTTCGAAGACCAGCTCCAGCGGCAGCGGACTGCTGGTCAGCAGGTGTGCCATGAAGAACCAGCCGATGCCAAGTGCGATCAATGGCCGCCGTTTGCGCAGGAACATCGCCAGGGCGAGCAAGGCAACTAGGAATATGCCGCCATACAGCGTGGTAATTGGGTGCAGCAGACCGGTCGAGACCGGATAGTCATCGTAGTAGAAGACCAGGTGACTGGGAAGCGGAAGCAGCGACCAGCCGATATACATCGGCAGCGCACGCAACTGGGTCAGTTCACGTTCCCAGGCGGTGTAGTCTCGGCCAAAGAACATGCCGGCATTGGCATAGTGAGGCAGCAGGTAACCGACGAAGCCCAGCACCGCGACAACACAGCCAGTGGCGAAGAAAACTCGCCACAGCAATGATGTGCGTGCTTGTGCGGCGGCGAACTGCAGTAGCGTCAATTCGAGTAACAGGGCGTAGCCAGGCACCAGGACGATGGTTTCCTTGGCACCATAACCGACCGCTGTAAGCAGCGCGCTTAGTATCAGCCACGGCCAGCCGCGCTGGCCTCGGATCTGTCGCTGGCGGGCATGCCAGTAAGACAGCAGTGCTAGCAGGGTAAAGGTAAAGCCTAACAGTTCCATGCGCTGCACGACATACATGACAGCGGAAACCTGCAAGGGATGCAGCGCCCAAACTGCGGCAGTGCCGAATGCCCAAAAATCGCGGAATTTTTCGCCATTTAAATTTGAGCGTGTCGCGTCGTTACGCGCCACGCGGAGCAACTGCCTGGCAAGGATCAGCACCAGCAGTGCATTGATCACATGGATGCAGAGATTGGTGACCTTGAATCCCAGTGTGCTGTTGCCCAATGCGTAGTTGAGCGCATAGGTCAGCATTGCCAGAGGGCGCTCGATATTGAGATGGGCCCAGTCCCAGACGCGCTGCCATTCTTGCCAATGAAAGCCACTGACATGAACTGCCGCGTTTTCGGCGAAGATTGGGTAATCGTCGAAGATAAAACCGCCATAGACGGCCGGCCAGAAAACCGCTGCAGTCAATAGCAGCAGTAATGGCGCGATGAAGTGGTGTAGCCGTTGGGCGGATAGGTTTGACATGTAACCTAAATGTATGGATCTACTTAAAACAAAGGGCCGCAATACTGCGGCCCTTTGAGCGTCCAGCAATTGAAGCTAAAGCTTTAAGTAAAGCTCTGAGCTTAGCCGTTCGGGCAGCTGGCCGGGACGTACTTGGGATCCACGCCGGTGGTCTTGCAGCTCCAGCCGCCGCTACCGTTGCGGCTCCAAGTCAGACTGCCACCGGTGAGCTTCGTGTTCGCATGGTTGCCAAAAGCGGCGATGATCGTCGAGTTGGCAGTGTCAGCATTGACCGTCGGCACGGCGCCATTCATAAGATCCGAGGACGAGGCCGTAAGAACGCAGCTAGGCACACCGTTGGCGGTAGCAGTGACTGGACCCACGTAACCGTTATTCAAGCAGTCTTCAACCACAACCTTCATATCGCCCGCTTCACCCATCACGCGGCTGACCTGCGAACGAACAACGTAGGTCTGGTACTGCGGAATGGCGATGGCGGCCAGGATGGCGATGATCGCAACGACGATCATCAGTTCGATAAGGGTGAAGCCCTTCTGGTTCTTCATTTGGTACATCCCCAAGATAAGTGGTGGTTGATGTCAGCGGACAGGATCGGTCCGACCATTGGCCGGTTGAGCGGGACCTGCCCCTGCGGGTGGATCAACGCAGGTTGCGTGCCAACCCCGGCACGCCTCCCCCTGGATTTCCCCGCGCCCATGATGGCAGCAATTTTGCGGATGGGAACCCCCCGCATGCGAATCTGCGATGGACGCGGCAATGTGACGCAGTGCGTCACCTTTGGCCGCCCCCTGCCACGAATTCGCACACCGGGCTGGCCACCAACTGCCCAGATGGCCCTGAACCCGCTACCATCAACGGCTAGTTGCCCGCCTGGGGATGGCGGGCCTTGGGGAGCCAACATGTCTGTCAGTCGCAGTGCGATCAAGAAAGAGCCGGTGGCGCGCGCCACCATGGACTTGCAGCCGTTTGTCTGGGAGGGGACCGACAAGCGGGGCGTGAAGATGAAGGGCGAGCAGTTGGCGAAGAACGCCAACCTGCTGCGCGCCGAACTGCGCCGTCAGGGGATTAATCCCGGCCAGGTCAAGGCCAAGCCCAAGCCGCTGTTCGGTGCGGCGGGAAAGCCGATCAAGCCCAAGGACATTGCCTTCTTCAGCCGCCAGATGGCGACCATGATGAAGTCAGGCGTGCCGATTGTTTCAGCACTGGAGATCATCGGCAGCGGGCACAAGAACCCCCGCATGAAGAAGATGGTTGAGAGCGTCCGCGCGGATATCGAGGGCGGCTCTTCGCTGCATGAGGCCATCAGCAAGCATCCTGTGCAGTTCGACGAGCTCTACCGGAATCTGGTGCGTGCCGGCGAGGGCGCCGGCGTACTGGAAACCGTACTGGACACGGTCGCCACCTACAAAGAGAACATGGAGGCCCTCAAGGGCAAGATCAAAAAGGCCCTGTTCTATCCGGCGATGGTTGTCGTGGTGGCCTTTGTCGTATCTGCAATCCTGCTGATGTTCGTCGTCCCGCAGTTCGAGGAGGTCTTCCAGAGCTTCGGCGCGGAACTCCCCGCGTTCACCCAGATGATCGTGACGGCATCGCGCCTCATGCTGTCCTGGTGGTGGCTGATTCTGATCATCCTTGTGGGTGGCAGTGTCGGCCTCCTGATGGCTTACAAGCGCTCGCCTTCGATGCAGCATTCATTCGATCGCCTGATCCTGAAGGTCCCGGTGATCGGTCAGTTGATGCACAACAGCTCCATCGCCCGCTTCGCCCGCACCACCGCCGTGACCTTCAAAGCCGGCGTGCCGCTGGTGGAGGCGCTGGGCATCGTGGCCGGCGCCACCGGCAACAAGGTCTACGAGGAATCCGTGCTGCGCATGCGCGACGACGTCTCGGTGGGCTACCCGGTCAATATGGCCATGAAGCAACGCAATCTGTTCCCGCACATGGTCATCCAGATGACCGGCATCGGCGAAGAGGCCGGCGCTCTCGACACCATGCTGTTCAAGGTTGCCGAGTATTATGAGCAGGAAGTCAACAATGCCGTGGATGCCTTGAGCAGCCTGCTCGAACCGATGATCATGGTCTTCATCGGTACCATCGTTGGCGGCATCGTCATCGGCATGTACCTTCCCATCTTCAAACTCGGCGCCGTCGTCGGATAACACATACATGGCATTTCTCGACCAGCATCCCGGCCTCGGCTACCCTGCCGCGGCCGCCCTGGGGCTGCTGCTGGGCAGTTTCCTCAACGTCGTCATCCTGCGCCTGCCCAAGCGGCTGGAGTGGCAGTGGAAGCGCGATGCGCGCGAGGTCCTGGAAGAACCGGACTTCTACGAGCCCCCACCACCGGGGATCGTGGTCGAGCCCTCGCACTGCCCGCACTGCAAGCACAAGCTGAGCTGGTACGAGAACATCCCTCTGTTCAGCTGGATCATCCAGGGCGGCAAGTGCCGCCACTGCAAGGCGCCGATCTCGCTGCAGTACCCGCTGGTCGAGGCCCTGACCTCGGTGCTGGTGCTGGCCTGCGTCTGGCAGTTCGGCTTCGGCTGGCAGGGCTTCGGCGCCATCGTGCTGACCTGCTTCCTGATCGCTTTGTCCGGCATCGACCTGCGCACCCAGCTGCTGCCCGACCAGTTGACCCTGCCACTGATGTGGCTGGGCCTGATAGGCAACATCGACAACCTGTACATGCCGGCCAAGCCTGCATTGGTCGGCGCGGCGGTGGGCTATCTGTCGCTGTGGATGGTCTGGTGGCTGTTCAAGCAGCTGACCGGCAAGGAAGGCATGGGCCACGGCGATTTCAAGCTGCTGGCCGCCCTCGGCGCCTGGTGCGGGCTGAAGGGCATCCTGCCGATCATCCTGCTGTCGTCGGTGCTGGGCGCCATCATCGGCTCGATCTGGCTGTACACCCGCGGCCGTGACCGCGCCACGCCGATTCCGTTCGGCCCCTACCTGGCCATCGCGGGCTGGCTTTACTTCATGTGGGGCGCGCCGGTGGTCGAGCAGTACCTGGTGTTGAGCGGGCTGCGCTGAGGGGAATCCCCATGAGCCGGTATGTGGTGGGCCTGACCGGTGGCATTGCCGCCGGCAAGAGCGAGGTGACCCGGCGCTTCGAGGCGCTGGGCATCGTGGTGGCCGACGCCGATCTGGCCGCCCGCGCGGTGGTTGCTGCCGGCAGCCCTGCCCTGGGCCGCATCGCCGAGCGCTTCGGCGCCGACATGCTGCAGGCAGACGGCGACCTGGATCGGGCACGCCTGCGGGCCCACGTGTTCGCCGATCCGGCCGAACGGGCGGCACTGGAAGCGATCACCCACCCGGCCATCCGCCTGCTCT
>NZ_DATCRY010000121.1:0-27461 GCF_036568765.1 Dyella sp.
CTGATGGCGTAACCGCTGTCGTTTTTATCGGTCAGGCCGTGAAGATCCGATTGTGTGCCGCCCGCCTCGGCATTGACAAAGAAGCGGCTCTCGCCTTCGCCGGAAGCGTGAACCGAGGTTGCGGTAGCGGCAAGAGCGAGCGTGAGGGCAGCGAGCTTGTAGCGATGTAGCATTTGATTTCCTTATTCGTCGAATTGAAAGCCGGCCTCGGTGAGGCAGGCATTTTTTATGCAGTGGGTGCATGCCACCATGCCGCGCTGCGGCAATCGCAATGCGGCGATCCGGTGGAAGCGATTTCCCCCTGTTTACGGCTTTGAATCCCTTGTATGGGATTCAAAGCGTGGTGCATTGTAATGATGTGTTACAGGAATTTTCTATAGGCCGTTTTTCATGTTTTCGCAATTATTTGCGGATATGTTTTAAAACACTTGGGCCGGCTTTTTTTGTAAGCGCCACGAGGTTTATTTCTTTGTTGTGAGGCGGTGCCAAAAGGTGTTTTTCGTTGCGGGTGAGGTCGGGATAGAAAGTCTTCTTCGGCTCAAGGTTACTGAACCTCAACGCGAGGTCCTTTTTTGCGGGATGCGCTGCAAAGAAGGAAAAGCAGGGGTTTTTAAGGCATCGCCTGCACGGGGTACGTTGCCACGTTAACCATTTCTGGCTTTATGCAGGCTGCTATAGCGTAGTGCCAGTATGTCCTTAGTTCCTGCTGCCAGGTGCACGATGCC
Source organism: Dyella sp. (assembly GCF_036568765.1). Classification (GTDB taxonomy): domain Bacteria; phylum Pseudomonadota; class Gammaproteobacteria; order Xanthomonadales; family Rhodanobacteraceae; genus GSA-30. The sequence goes on from NZ_DATCRY010000121.1 coordinate 726, forward strand.
TAGCGATCGGTTGGGCGTCGTCGGCTCGCAGAGGCAGCGCCTTTTCGGATCGTAGGCCGGAAGCGCGAGATGGCATAACCAGTTGAAGCGCGCCGGTAGCGGTACAAGGGGTAGGCGTTGTGTCCACAATGCGTGATTGAGCGCCGTCTGGTCGCATACCAACTCACCGTCGGTGGCTGCCAGGCCTTGTTTGAAACTGTCGCGCCAGGCTTGCCAATGAGGCGCCTTGGCAAGCAGCGCGAAAACACCGGCGTTGACATAGGGCGCCCTTTTGGGTGGACATGCGGCGTCGGTGCCGAAATAGGCGCCGAGTCGATCCGCTCGCCACCTGCGGCTCCTTTCGCCATGGCGATAGGCAGGATGGCTCTGCGGAGCAATGACCAGGGCGCCACGACGCACGGACGCGAAGTAATGATCAAGCGCTCGGGCCTCCTGGATCCAGCAATCGGCGTCGAGCCACACGTAGGCCTGATAACCTGGAAAGTAATCGCGCAGAAAAGGGCGCACGGTTAGCGCACGGTGATACGGCTGAGCGATACGCACTCGCTCGCTGACAGGTAGATCCCACCCTGGAGCCACGATATGACGCGCCCTGGCATTTGCCCAGTGAAGCGTCTCCCTGCTTAAACCCAGGTCGAAAATCGCCAGATCGGCGAACGCTCGTTGAGGCAATGATTCGATCAGGTCGCGCAGCAGCGGCGCGAAGTGCTCGTCGGCAGCAGTAGCAAGAAGGACGCGCATCTTCGATTACGATGCAGTCGATGTTGGAAGCGGGCTTACCAGCGCGCCATGGTTGTCTAGAAGCAGATCGACTACATAGCACATATGGGTATCGTCGAGCGCGTCGTCGTGCAGTGAGCGGCAAAGATTGGCGGCGTGGAATGGGAATCCATAGTGCTCCGCATGCGCGGCCAGACGCTCAGGATGGCGATGATGAACCAACGCATCGAGTAGAACAGGGCTGAGGCAGGCAACCTGATGGAAGACGCGCAACGGCAGCAATTGTCCCAGGCGACTGAGGAAGCCGGTACCTAGTGCGGCCGGCGGTATGGCGGTGGTATCGAGCTGGCTGTATAACTCTGTCGCGGCGTAGTGCAGGAATCCGGGTAGCGGATGATCGCGTTCGAAGATCATTACAGCGTTGTTGATCCTGCGATCGAGCGTCAAGGCTCCTTGTCGGTCCAGCCCGGCCCAGATTTCGTGGCACAGCATCGCACCGGCTTGCAATGGAAGCCGCAGCAAATGTGGGCGGAACACTAAGACGTCCGCATCCATCCATACGGCCCGCTCGAATCGGAGCAAGCGGTCGCGCAACAATCCCAGGCGAGCCAGGTCGGTCAACGGAAGGATCGATCGCCGCGGTTTCTCGCGGAGGTTTCGCGGAACGTACTCGAACAAGCTATCGTCGACGAACTCATAGCGATAGCCCTGTGCTTCAGCCCAGTCTTGTACCGAACGCATGCAGCGAGTGATCCAGTCCGGGACGGCGTGCTGGCGGAACGATTGCAGAATAACAGTATCCATCGACTCCCGTGAGCTCCCTCGTGCGATGCCTGCCTGCTTCCGGCTATGCTGTGCACCGGGAGAACACTTTCGCCCGGGGGAGCGATGTCGCGCAAGTCATGGAATGCATTGTTCGCCGAAATGACGGGCGAAGTCACTATCTCGCTCGATCGCTGGCCACCCGATCGCCTGGAGCGGCATCTGCGCGATATGGAGGCCGATGTCGTAAAAACCAGTGAGCTGGGCAACGCACTCTTTCATGCCGGTCTGCATCGTTTGGCGATGGCCTGCTATAGCGTGGCGGCCGAGGACGAACGTGCGCTGGGCGCGCGCCTGAACCTGGGGCGATGTCGCATCCGCCTTGGCGATTGGGGTGTCGCTGAGCGTGAAGCGCGCGCGATGCTTGCCGCCGACGAGCGGCATCTCGCCGCGTGGCATCTGCTCGGCGAGGCGCTGGAGGCGGGGGCGCAGTACGCACAGGCTGCGGAGGCCTTGCGGCAGGCGGTAGCGTTGGCACCCGATCACGCGCTACTGCATCTGCAATGGGGCGAGATGTGCGAGGAGGCTGATGATATCGAGACCGCTTTGCTGGCATACCGGCGAGCCTATGAACTCGATCCGCGAAATACTCGCGCGTTGCGCTTGTTGCTGTTTGCCAAACGTAATCTGTGCGATTGGAGCGATCTGGATGTTCTGAGTGGTCGCCTAAAAACGGCTGTGGCTTCAGGCGATGCCTTTGAAGCCATGCCGTTCGATTTCCTCGTCGAAGGTGCCGGGCCGGCGCTGGAGCAGATGTGCGCGCGCGCTCAGGCGGCGCGCATGGTGGCGAAGGCTGCGCGCGAGCCGTTGCCCGCCGCCGTGGCCATATCTGGCACAAAGGTCCGCGTCGGCTTTGTTTCCAATGGTTTTGGCTTGCACCCCACTACCTTGTTGACCTCGGCGATGTTCGAGCACTTGCGAGAACATCCTTTGGAAGTCCATTTGTTTTCTACACGCAGCGATGAAGGGCAGGCGCAGCGGGAACGGCTAGCGGCGGCGGTGCACCGGTTTCATGCCATGCACGGCTGTACGCCGCGTGCGATTGCCGAAAGGATTCGTGCTTGCAGCATTGACGTCCTGGTCGATCTGGACGGCTATCGACGCGCTCGGATGCCTCAGGTCTTTGCTTATCGGCCGGCACCCGTGCAGGTTAACTGGATGGCGTACCCAGGGACGATCGGTGCGGCGTACATGGATCACGTGATTGCAGATCGCATTGTGTTACCGGAGGGCTTGCAGCCGTTCTTCGACGAGCGTGCTGTATATCTGCCGCGTTGTTTCCAGAGCACGGATCCCACCCGCAAAGTGGGTATGCCGCCACCGCGCGAAATGTGTGGCTTGCCGCCAGAGCCTGCCGTCGTCTATGTCTGCTTCAACGCCAGCTTCAAGCTGGCGCCGCGTAGCTTTATGCGTATGCTGCGTGTGCTGGAAGGTGTGCCGGGCAGTGTGCTTTGGCTACTGAAAGGTCCGGGCCGAGCCGATCAGCGCTTGCGCGATACTGCGCGGAAGGCCGGGATCGATCCGGAGCGATTGGTATTCATGGCCAAGCGCCCTCATCTGGATTACCTCTCGATGTATCGGCATGCCGATTTGTTTTTGGATAACGATGTCTATAACGCGCATACCACGGCGTCGGATGCATTGTGGGCGGGGTGCCCTGTGTTGACGCGACCTGGTGAGGCGTTTGCTGGACGTGTGGCGGCGAGCTTGAATCATCATCTAGGAATGCCTGAGATGAATGTGCAGAGCGACGCTGAGTATGTCGATCGGGCGGTGGCTTATGGGCGCGATATTGAGCTTAGAAGATGCGTGCGCGAGAAACTGATCAGGTTGCGCGATGAAAGCGGGTTATTCGATATGGCGGGTTTTGCAGAAGATTTCGCCGGATTATTATTGGGGCTTGCGGCCGGTCGACGCATGAATTGAGGCGGGATTGCCCCCTCAGGCTCGCTGCAATTCGGCCAATAACGCCGTAAAACGCTGTCGGTAATTCTTGTCGTTATCCATTGCCTTGCCGATCGCTTCAACCATTGGTTGAAATTGACTGTCCTTGCGGAAATCCCCGCCAAATTCCCACAACAGAATTTCGCGCAGTGCACTATCGCGAATTCCAGCTACTGCATCGGGATTGTTCACGTCGATATTGTGTGCCAGTTCGCGCAAACGTTGCCGCAACGGTTCGATGCCATCCTGCTTTTCGACACGTGGATGTGAGGTTTCCGATGGCTTGCCTTCGATCTTGTGGCCGTCTCGAATACGATCGCGCGCAAGTGCACGCAATGTTTCGGCCAGCGAAGAAGAAGGCGAAATTCGATCGGCCGACATCAGGTCATTCCTTTACGGGATTGCGTATGAGTGTAACTTCCTGGCTGCGATCTCTGCGGAGGCCATGGCATAAATGTTAATTCGTAAAAAATTACGAAAATGGTGAATCTTGCGTCGCGAAAATGTGAGTTGACAGTGAATGTGACCGACCCTATTTTAAAACTACACAAGGCCCAGGAACGGCGAATTGCTGAACCGCCTGTTGCGCAGGGGTGCGTAGCTTGTAAGGCCAAGGGAAATCACAGGGGGCATGCTGGCTGGATGGCCGGTGTGCAAGGAGTGAGATGTGAGTGGGGGTAATACCGCGTTGAGCGGGGCCGCGATGGTCTCGCAATGCGCCGTCCTCTCCATTTTTGGGAGGGCGACGCAGTGACACGTGCGACACAGCTGTCGGCGTTTGCCGATCAGGATCCCGACAACCCGATCTTGCTATGCGATCTGCTCGATGAGCTGCTCGCTTGCGGCAACCTTACGGAATGTCGCCGCCGCCTTGAGGTGGCACCTCCTACGCTTGCCAATTTGCCTGAAGTACGTTTTCGCGCCGCACGCGTCGCGCTGCAGGCAGGCGATTTCGCGACGGCAGCGCAGACGTTGCAGGCATTAATCGAGCAAATGAAGCCAGTGCCGGCAGGCATCGTGCACGACTTGGCCTATGCGCAGATGCTGCTGGGCCAGCCCGAGCAGGCTTTGCACACGCTCGATGCTTATCGCGTCGATGAAACCGACGCTACGACCTTCGCATTGCTACGCGCCCGTGCCCTGCATCATTTGCGCCGGCATCTCGATGCCGTTGCGGTGTTGGACTCGATCCAGAGCAGCCCCCGCATGGCGGAGATCTGTGGTCTGCGCTCCATGCTATGGCTCGACGAAGGCGACACCGCGCGCGCGCGCGCCGAGGCGCGACGCGCGCTGCAGCTCGATCCGAATCAGCACGAGGCCGCGATCGTCGAAGGTACGCTGGCCTTGTGGGAGCGGCGTGTCGACGAATCGACGGCGATGTTCGAGAAGGTCCTGGCACATCACCCGAATTCGGGTCGGGCTTTGCTCGGTCTGGGTCAGGACACGATGCTGCGCGGCCGTATTCCGGACGCGCGTGCGCTGATCCAGCGCGCCGCCCAGGTCATGCCTGACCATCTGGGTACGTTGCATGCGTTGGCCTGGTGCCAGTTGCTCGAAGGCGATCTGGCCGGTGCCAAGCAGAGCTTCGACAAGGCGTTTATTGCCGATCGCACGTTTGGCGAAACGCATGGCGGTCTCGCCTTGGTCCATGCTTTACGCGGCGAACGTACCGAAGCCGAGGCAGCGATCAAGCGCGCGATGCGGTTGGATCCGCGTGGACGCTCGGCGCGCTATGCCACCAGTGTGCTGCTGCTCGACGAAGGACGTGTCGACGAGGCACGGCAGGAGATCGATCGGCTGATGGCGATGTCGCCAGGTGTCGACGTCGCCGTTCCGGCCGATTTTATTTTCAGGTTACGCGAACTGGTCCGCCCCCGAGGATAAGCCGAGCATGGATGCCGATATCGCCATGCATCTGCTGGCGCAAACGCTGCTGACCGCCGCGAAGGTGGCGTCGCCTATTTTGCTGGCGACGCTGCTGGTGGGCGTGGTGATTTCGATCTTCCAGGTGGTCACGCAGATCCAGGAAATGACGCTTACGTTCATCCCCAAGCTGGTGGTGGTAGTGGCGATGTTCCTGGCGCTCGGCGCCTGGATGATGGCGGTGGTGGTGGAATTCTCCAAGCATTTGTTCGGGCTCGTGGCAGGAATGTAGCGATGGCCCTGGAATTTACCGTCACCGCCTTCCTGCTTGCCATGATGCGTTTCGCTCCGCTGTTGATGGTGCCGGCGTTTACGCCGTTCAACTGGATCCCCGCACCGATTCGCGTGGTGGTCTTGCTGGGGCTGAGCCTGCTGGCGGTCGGGGTCAATCGTGCGCCGCTGCCTCCCTTCGGTCTGGATCGGCCGCTGCCGTTCGTGCTTGCGATGCTCGGCGAAGCGGTGCTCGGCCTGTCCTTGAGTCTGGCGGTAGTGCTACCTATGGCGGCCCTCGGTTTCGCTGCCAAGGTCGTGGACCTTCAGTCCGGCGCGAGTGCGGCGAGCCTGTTCAACCCGTCCACGCACGTGACCGAATCGTTGGCCGGCACGGTGCTGCAGTGGGCGGGCATGATGGTGTTCTTCTCGCTTGGCCTGCACCTCCTGCTGATGCGCGGCATGGTTGTGTCGATCGAGCAGATACCGCTGGGGCAGGGGGCTTTGCTGCTCTCGCCTGCTGTGCTGATGGAAAAGCTTTCCTCGCAATTCCTGCTGGGCATGATGATTTCGGCGCCGACCATGCTTGGTCTGTTCGCGATCGACTTGACGGTCGCCTACGCAAGCCGGTCGATGCCCCAGGCGAATGTCTACTTCGTAGCCTTGCCGTTGAAACTACTGGCTAGCTTCACCTTGCTGACCGGTTCCCTGCGTTTCGCGCCACCGTTGATCGAGCGCTTGTATCGCGATGCCTTTCCTTTGCTCGGTACGGGAGTGCGCTGATGGCGGACGATCAAGACAAGACCGAGCAGCCTACACCGTTCCGCCTGCAAGAAGCGCGGGAGCGCGGCCAGGTGCCTCGCAGTGCGGATATCGCCGGCGTCGCGGTGATCATCGGCTTTAGCATTGCCCTGATCGCTGCTAGCTATGGCGTGGTTGCCGCGTTTGCCCGCGGCATGACGCGCACTCTGCAGATGGCCGGAAACGCGCCGGCACCGAGTGCGGGTCTGTGGGCATGGTTCCAGCATACGTTCCAGCCGACGTGGCAATCGTTGATGCCGATTGTCTTGGCGATGGTCGTGATCGCAGTGCTGGCCAACCTGGTGCAGACCGGCCCGAACTTTAGTGCCACCCCGCTCAAGCCGGATTTCACTCGTTTGAATCCGGTGCAGGGGGCCAAGAAGATCTTCTCCCTGCGCATCCTGTGGGAGCTGTTCAAGCTGGTGCTCAAGCTTGCGCTACTGGCAACACTGGCGTGGCTGTTAGTGCCGGGCATCGTGCTGCACGTACAAGAGGCCGCCACCGGTGCGCCTGCCGGTGTGGCGACGGCGTTGCGCTCGGTCTATGTGAAGGTGACGACCTGGGTATTGGTGTTGCTCGGCTTGGTTGCCTTGTTCGATCTATGGTTCAGCCGCCGCGAGTACCTGCGCAAGTTGCGCATGAGTCGCCGCGACATCAAGGACGAGGTCAAGCGGCGTGAGGGAGATCCGACGATCCGCTCCAAGCGCCGCCGCCTGATGAGCGAGTTACTCAAGCACTCCCGGTCGGTGCAGCGCGTTCCGGAGGCGGATGTGGTGCTGACCAACCCCACTCATCTGGCAGTAGCTCTCAAGTACCGGCCTAAGACCATGCGCTCGCCGGTGGTGTTGGCCAAGGGCAGCGACGCCGTGGCCGCGCGCATGCGCACGGCGGCGACGCGGGCCGGTGTGCCGCTGCTACGTTCGCCGGAACTTGCGCGCGCGCTGTTCAAGGCCTGCAAGGTCGATCAGCCGGTGCCCCAGGATTTGTACAAGACATTGGCGCCGGTTTATCGCTGGCTGATGAAGCGGCCGGGCAACAGGATCTTCTCGTGAGCACGCTATTCGGACAGCTATGGAGCGGTAAGCGCGACGTCATCCTGGTGCTCGGGATGATCGCGATCCTGATCATCCTGTTCACGCCGATCCCGCCGGGGCTGCTCGATTTCCTGCTTGTGCTGAATTTTACGTCGGCGCTTCTGGTTCTGTTGATTACCTTCTTTACCGACACGCCGCTTAGTTTTTCGACGTTCCCGTCGCTTTTGCTGATTACTACGCTGTTTCGCCTGGCGCTGAACATTTCGGCCACCCGCCTGATTCTGGACAGCGGCAATGCCGGTCGCGTGATCAATGCCATCGGCTCGTACGTGGTCGGTGGCAATTATGTGATCGGCCTGGTGGTGTTCCTCATCCTGGTGGTCGTGCAATACGTCGTGGTGACCAGCGGCGCGCAGCGCGTCGCGGAGGTGGCTGCGCGTTTCACGCTCGATAGCATGCCCGGCAAGCAGATGAGTATCGATGCGGACATGAACATGGGCCTCATCGATGAGCGCGAGGCCAAGCGACGCCGCAGCCTGGTGGAAAAGGAGGCCAACTTCTACGGCGCGATGGACGGCGCGACCAAGTTCGTCAAAGGCGATGCCATCGCCGGCATCATGATCATCTTGATCGATATCGTCGGCGGTTTGACCGTTGGCATGGTGCAGCATGGCATGGGATGGGGCGACGCCGCGCATCGCTATACCCTGCTGACGGTGGGCGACGGTATCGTTACGCAGATTCCGTCGCTGGTGATTGCGATCGCCACCGGCATCATCATTACGCGAGCGGCAGCAGATGCACAGCTCGGTACCGAGATTTCGCGCCAGGTCCTGTCCAACTCGCGCACGCTGTTGATTGTGTCCCTCGCGCTCGGTGGCCTGTTGTTTCTGCCGGGTTTGCCCGCGTGGCCGGTATTGCTGGTGCTGCTCGGCGTGGGTGGCCTGACCTTTTATGCCGCGCGCTCGGGCGTGGCGTTGCCGGAGCCGGAAGCAGCCTCCCCAGAACCCTTAGCCAAGCGCGACGAGGACGATCTGCATAAGTTGCTGGCAGTGGAGCCGATCGAAATTCATCTGGGTAACGGCATCGCGGCGACATACAAAGCGCGCGGATTGGATCTTGGCGATCGCATCGCCACGTTCCGTAAGCAGCATGCGCTGGAAGGCGGCTTTATCCTGCCCAAGGTCAAGCTCGTGCAGGGCCAGGGCCTGGCCGAAGATGCCTACGAAGTACATGTGCAAGGTACGCGTGTCGGGCGCGGTGAGCTGCGCTTCGATGCGCTGCTGGCAATCAATCCTGGCGGCAAGCGGCCCAAGCTGGAAGGCCGGGAAACGCGCGACCCGGCCTATGGCCTGCCGGCGCAATGGATAAGCCCCGAGCAACGGCAGTATGCACGCGGCGCAGGTTATACGCTGGTCGACCCGGAAACGGTGTTGATTACGCACCTGGGGGAGGTGGCCAAGCGCCATGCGCCGGAACTGCTGACCCGCGCGGAAACCGAACGCATGGTTGCGCGCGTACGCGAGCAACAACCATCGCTCGTGGACGAACTGATTCCCGGCGTGATGTCTTATACCGACGTGCAAAAGGTCTTGCAGCAGCTCTTGCGCGAGCAGGTCAGCATCCGCGGTATGGAGACAATCCTGGAAGTGCTGGTCGATGCCGGCAAGACGCATAAGCTGACCGATGACCTGGTCGAACGCGTGCGCGAACGCATCGGCGCGACGATCTGCCAGCGTGTCAGCAATGCTCAAGGCGAATTGCATGTCATGACCCTGGCGCCGGAGCTGGAGCGCGCGATTCTTGCTGCTGTCCGTCAGCGCGAGGGCGCGGGCAGCCTGATTGCAGACCTCGGCCAACTCGAGGCCTTGCTTGGCGGTGTAGCGCGACAGTCCGAAGCGATGATGGCGCGCAACCATTTGCCGGTGCTGCTCTGTCCCAGCCTGGTCCGCCGCCATCTGCGCGCGCTGATTCAGCGCAGCCTGCCGCATGTCACCGTACTCGGCATCAATGAAGTGCCCTCGACCGTCATGGTCAAGGCGTTTGGAACCGTCACCGCACAGGCCGCCGCATGAGCAATATCGTCACTGGAATCGCCCGTTATCTCGCGCAGGATGTCGATGCGTTGGATGTAGTCAGCCAGAACGTCGCCAATATGCGTACCTCCGGCTACCGCGCCGAGCGCTTGAAGCCGGATTTCAAAACGGGCGACATGGAGCCCTTGCCCCACCTGAATCTTGCCGACGGCACGCTGCGCAGCACCGGGCAGCCGCTCGATGTAGCCATCCAGGGTGCGGGCTTCTTCGTGGTCGATGTCGATGGGCAGCCGATGCTGACACGGAACGGGCAGTTCCATCTCGACGCCAACAGCCAACTGGTGGACGCAGCCGGCCATCCGGTGCTTGGCCAATCCGGCCCCATCACCCTGGCGCACGCCCATGTGCATATCGATGGCAAAGGGCAAATCATCGATGGCAAGGACACAGTCGATACCTTGCGCGTCGTTGGCGTGAATTCGCCGGACGGTCTGCGCGAAATGGGCGAAGGGCTCTACACGTACAGCGGCGCGGAAGGCGACTGGAATGGCAGCCTGCATCAGGGCGCGCTGGAGCAATCCAACGTGGATCCGGGTGTGGAGATCGTGCGGCTGATGGCGCTGACCCGCCATGCTCAGTCCGTGCAGCGCGCAATCCAGGCCTATGACCTGGCCCTGCAAACCGGCATCAACCATCTCGGCGACAACAGCTGAAGGACCGACACATGATCGACGCGCTCTATACCGCTACTTCCGGCCTGCAAAGCCAGCAGACCCAGATCGATACGTTGTCCAACAACATCTCCAATATGCAGACGCCAGGCTACAAGGCCAAGCGTGTCGCGTTCGGCGATATGGCGGTGATGTCGCCGGAACAGGTGCAAGCGGGCCTGACGCCCGAGCGCGCCGGCGCAGGTGCGGAAATCATCTCGACCCAGACGCTGTTCTCGCAAGGGCAGATGATGCAGACAGGCAAGACCTGGGATGTAGCCATCCAAGGCGAAGGCTTTCTGGAGGTCGTCGACGGCAATGGCAACCGTCTGTATACGCGCGCCGGCCAGTTGCATGTCGATAACGAGGGCTACGTCGCCACGCCAGATGGTAATCGTCTGGCGCAGAACATCCAGATTCCGCCGGATGCGACTCAGATCCAGATCAATCAGAACGGCCAGATCTATGCCATTGTCGGCAATGGCACGAGCCAGACTTTGCTTGGTACGTTCGAGCTGAGCACGTTCCCGTCACCGGAAGGGTTGCAATCGGTCGGTGGCAACAATTACGTACCGACCCAAGCTTCGGGCGACCCGACCGTGGGCAAGCCGAACGACAATGGCACCGGTTCGATCGTGCAGGGATCGTTGGAGGGCTCGAACGTCGACATGATCAGCGAGATGTCGACGCTGGTCATTGCCCAGCGCGCCTACCAGCTCAACGCGCGCGTGTTGCAGGCGTCGGACCAGATTCTCGACACCATCAACAACCTGCGCCAGTAAACCATGCTGCGCATGATCGCCATCGCCTGCCTGTTGCTAGCCGCCCCTGCCTGGGGAGCGGTGGCAACGCAGCGCGTCGATGCGGCGCGCATCGTCGCGGCGGCACGCGCGGTGCTGGATCGTCAACTCGGCAGCGACAGCGCCACCGCGGAAGTAACCGTGATCGGGATGCCGGAAGACGTCCAGGTAGGCCCCGGCGCGGTCGCCCTGCAGGCGCGACCACCGCAGGGCCGCTGGCCGCGTTCGCGCGTGGGTATCGCCGTGGATGTCGATGTGGATGGCAAGCTGGCCCGGGCGGCGACCGTATGGTTTGCGCTCGGAGTGCATCGCGCGGTGCTCAGTTATTCGGACGACGCAGCCGCGGACACGCTGGCCTCCACGCTCAAGTTCGGTCAGCAGGATGCCGATGTGGCTGCACTGGCTGAAATACCCGTGAGCGATCCGCACCAGCTCGACGGGCGCAGGCTGCGTCACCCGGTGCTGGCCGGCGCACCAGTGCTTGCCGGCGATTTCGAACGTGTTCCGGATGTCGATCGGAAAGGGCGGGTTGAGGTGAACGTCGTGCTCGGTTCGATTCATATGCAAACCAAAGGGACCAGTTCCAGCGTCGGCAATGTGGGCGATCTGGTAACGGTGCTGGTGGACGGAGCGGAGTCGCCGGTGCGCGCACGCGTTACAGAAAAGGGAGTGGTCGACGTTGTCCAGTAAATGGTCTTATCTCACGTGCCTGTTCGGCGCGGCTATGGGCATGGCGCACGCGCAGAACGTGCCCGGCTCGATGATCGATCCGGATGCTTATCATGGATTGGCTGCGGATCGGCGTGCCCATCAGGTCGGCGACACATTGACTGTGGTCGTCACGGAGACGGCACGCGCCACCGCGAGCGCCAACACCGATGCCAGCGGCGCGGTGCAGTTAGGTGCCAATACGCAGACGCATAACGGTAGCCATACCTATGGCCTGGGTTTGTCCGGCGAGGATGCAGGGCAGGGCAACACCACGCGCGCGGGTACCTTGCAGGCACAGTTGGCAGTGCGTGTCGTGGCGATCGAAGGTGACGGCATGCTGCGAATCCATGGCGCGCAGACGGTCATGATCAACGGTGAGAAGCAGCATTTTGCGCTGACCGGTCTGGTGCGCTCCGAAGACATTTCGACGAACAACACCATTCTTTCCAACCGCATCAGCGAAGCGAATATCGAGTACACCGGGCAAGGCGACATTTCCGCCGCGCAGAAGCACAGCATCTTGTATCGCATCACTCGGTGGCTCGGCCTCATATGAAGAAGCTGCTCATTTTCCTGCTCTGCACGCTGCTGCCGTTTACTGCGCTACAGGCGGCCACCGATGGCGTTCGCCTGAAGGAAATCGCACGCGTCGAAGGCGTACGCGACAACGCGCTGGTCGGCTATGGCTTGGTGATCGGCCTGGCCGGTACGGGCGATACCACGAAGAACCGCCTGACCATCCAATCGGTGGCCAATACGCTCAGCCATTTCGGCGTGAATATCGGCCCCGACGACTTGAATAGTCGCAACGTCGCGGCAGTAATGGTGACCGCGACCTTGCCGGCGTTTGCCGAGTCCGGTCAGAAACTGGATGTTTCCGTATCGTCGCTGGGCGATGCGCGCAGCCTCAGTGGAGGCATCCTGCTGCTTACGCCACTCAACGGCCCGGACAACAAGCTCTACGCTTTGGCACAAGGCGCGTTGTCGGTTGGCGGCTATGAGGTGCATGCGTTCGGCAGCTCCGAACAAAAGAATCATCCGACCGTGGGCCGCGTGCCGGATGGCGCCACAGTGGAACGCGCCGCGCCTCTGGGCCTGGCCGATGGTGGTCGCACGCTGGATGTCGTGCTTTACCAACCGGATTTTACTACTGCCGAACGCGTAGTCGAATCGTTGCGGCGCAATGCCGGTGTCCAGGCGGTAGCCGAGCATGCAGGCAAGATCCGCGTGACCTTTCCGGCACCGCCACAAGATCTGGTGCGCGCCATTGCCATGATCGAAAGTGTGCCGGTGACACCGGATGAAGTGGCCCGTGTGGTGGTCAACGAACGCACCGGCACGGTGGTATCCGGCGGCAACGTGCGCCTGAGCGGCGTGACCATTTCGCAGGGCGACCTGCGTATCCAGGTGCAGACCGATTACCTGGTATCGCAGCCCGACGGCGTGTTGGTCAATCCTTCGCGAAGTATCGGTACAGCGGTGGTGCCGCAGGCCAACATCCATGTCAACGATCCGGAGGCACGCATGGTAACGATTCCCAGCGGTGCCACTGTGGCCGATCTGATTGCCGCGCTGCGCGCGATTCACCTGTCTACTCGCGACGTCATCACCATTCTGCAATCGATCAAGGACGCTGGCGCATTGCGCGGCGAACTGGTCATTCAATAAGGGGGAGTCATGGATATCACGACCGAAGCTCTGCGTCTTGGCATTGGCATGGCGCGAGAACGTGCTGAGGTGGCGAGCGCCAACATCGCCAATGTCGATGTGCCGGGCTATCGCCTGGAGCGCGCCGATTTCAGCCAGGCAGTTGGCTTGCTCAGGCAGGCCGCTGACGATCCGCGGATGGACGGCGAGCGCCTGCACGAGGTCTCGACGGCGTCGCTCAAGGGCAACGTACGCGCCATCGACCCCGATCCGACCGCGCCGGTGAGTCTGGATAACGAGGTGGCGGAATTGGAGACGGCAAGCGTGAATTTCCAATCCATGACGACGCTGATGTCCCGTCGTTTCGCCTTGATGCAACTGGCCCTGGCCGGGAGGAACTGAGCATGAGCGTCGACGCGATCTTCGCCGCTACTCGCTATGGCCTGGAGTTCGAACGCCTGCGGCTGGAAGCGGCCAGCCATAACATTGCCGTGGCGAACACGCCGGCCGAGCCGGGGCACCCGGCCCGTTTGATGCATGTGGCTGCCGGGTTTGGCGCCAACTTCGACGGTTCGCTCGGTGCACCGCACGGTGCCGCATCGGCGCCGGTCATGCTCGGTACCGACGCGCCACTTCGGGAAGTGCGCGACCCATCCGATCCATCGGCCGATGCCAAGGGCATGGTCAGTTATCCCAAGGTGGACATGGTCACCGAAATGGGTGCCCTGATCGAAGCCAACCGTGCTTACGAGGCCAATGTGCGCGCCTTCAACACTTTGCGCAGCATGGCCTTGCGCGCGCTCGATCTTGGAGGCGAATCGTGAACCTGATGCCAGTGGATTCGATTTCCATCGCTGGACTCGACTTGCCGGAGCGAGGCAGCGCGATCCAGACGCAAGCCGGTCCGGATTTCGCGCACATGATCGGTCAGCAACTGGACCAGGTCGACGCCAGCCTCAACCAGGCCGATGCCGCCGCGCGCGGCCTGGCTGCTGGCAACGATATCCCGACCCATGACGTGATGATCGCGATGGAACAAGCGCATCTCAAGTTGCAGTTCGCTGTGGAAGTGCGCAATCGCGTGGTCGATGCCTACCAGAACCTTACCAACATGCAGGTTTGACAGAACTGTATGGAGGCACCTCGAGTTTGAAGGAACGATCGCCGTCGTCGCCTCATTCGTTCATGTCGGCCACCCAGATTTAAAGAAGTACCCATAAAGGATTTGGAGTAAGCATGTTGCAGTTCTTTTCTTCCATGAGCTTTCGCGCACGCATCGCCTTCTGTCTCGGCGTGCTGGCGATCGTGGTAGCTGTCGGGGCGGCCAGCTGGTGGCTGTCGCACCCACCGTATGGCGTGCTTTTTCGCGAGCTGCGCGATTCGGACGCCGCGGAGATCTCCTCGACGCTTGGCCAGATGCAGGTGCCGTATCGCTTGGCCGATGAGGGGCGGACCATCCTGGTTCCAGCCGATACGGTCTACGAGACACGCATGAAGCTGATCTCCCAGGGGGTGCCCAAGGGCGGCAGCGTAGGATTCGAGCTCTTCAAGGACTCCGACTATGGCGTGACCGAGTTCGCCCAGAAGGTGAATTTCCAGCGTGCCTTGCAGGGTGAGTTGGAGCGCACCATCGCTTCCCTGGATGAAGTGGCCGCCGCCCGCGTGCATTTGACGATTCACCATAACGAGTTGTTCGAAACAGAGCATCCGCCTTCGAAGGCATCGGTGACCTTGAGTCTGCGTCCACAGAAGCACGTGGATGCGCGCGAAGTGGCCGGCATTCAACGCCTGGTGGCGTCGGCAGTCGATGGCTTGTCGCCAGAGGCGGTCGTGGTGCTTGACGACAAGGGCTTGCAGCTTTCCGGCTATAGCGCCAACGGTCAAGCCGGCGGCGACAATCTCGATGCCCAGACGCAGCTGGAAAGTCAGCTACGTACGCGGGTCGGCGAGCTGCTGCATCGGGTTCTGCAAACCGACGATTTCACGGTCTCGGTCGATGTGCGCCTCAATTATGACCACGTCAAACAGGTTCGCGAACAGCTGATCGGGCAGGGCAAGGATGGCAATGGACTGGTAGTGCGCGAGAAGGTCGATTCGACCGGCCGCGCGGCAGACGACAGCGACGCCGATCGCCCGAAGGCGGGCGCGACCAGCAACAACCGGGAACTCGAATACGCCCACGGTCGCGAGCAGGAAGAAATCGAGCGCGCACCGGGCCGCGTCGAGCGCATCTCGGTAGGTATTGTCGTGCCGGCAGCCTTGCCACCGGCCGAATTGGCGAAGCTTTCCGACGTAGTGTCTGCCGGCTTGGGCCTGGATACAGCACGCGGCGATAAGGTGGACATCGCGGCCATCGCGCCGCCCCAGCACGCCGCGCCCACGTCGACGCCGACGGTTGCCGCGGCGGTCGATGACAAGAGCGCATCCGTGACGGACGATGCGCCCGCCGCCGGGTTGGGGCAGCATCTTTGGATCTACCCGGTCATGATCTTGCTGGTGTTGATTGTCATCGGTGCCTTTGTCATGGCCGCGCGTGGCAGCGGTACGCCGCGTCGACTCAGTCATGCCGAGCGCGAAGAGGCATTGTTGCGCCTTCGCCAGTGGATCGAATCGAGCGGAGTTGAGCGATGAACGTGGCTGGCATGCGCAAGGCTGCGCTGGCTCTGGCCTCGATGCATCCCGCCGATCGTCGCTGGCTGCTGGCACGCTTGCCGGTCGCCTCGCGCGCGGCCTTGCAGCCGCTGGTGCTGGAAGCCCAGCGTTATACGGCACTGGACAACGATATCCTTCAAGCCGTGCTGTCGGATGAGACGGCACGCCTGGCACCGGAGCTGCCGCCGCCGGATCTTTTGATCGTGGTGCTCGATCGCTTGTCCACGCCATGGGCTGCGCGCATCCTGCGCGGCGTGGCCCAGGATCATGCGGAGATTTATCTGGCCTCATGCGCCAAATCGCGCGCCGAGGCGATCCGCCAGGATATGTCGCGCCTACCGGCCGCATTTCCGCGCGCCTTGAGCGATGCGCTCGCTCGATACCTCGCTGACGCAGCCGGCGCTGCGCGTGCAGAGGGCGAAGCGCGATGATTCGACGGCTCAGCGCGGATACCGTGGTCGAAACCCAGGCGCGGCGTGCCTTGGCGACGGAGCCGGTGGCGCTTGTCGCGAATGCCGTGGTCGATGTGCCCCCCGCTGAGGAAAGCATCGACGCGATCGCATTCCGCAAAGGCTATGCCGATGGCTTCGAGGCTGGCGAACAAGATGCGGCACGCGATCACGAGCTGCGCACCCAGGCACTGGAAGCCAAGGCCGAAGAGGCATTGCGGGCTCACCGGGAGGCCTGGGACGCACAACAGCGCCAGCTCGATGGCTTATTGCAGGGCCTGACGCAGGCTGTGCAAGCGCACGAACAGGCGATGCGCGAATTGTCGTTCGAGCTGGCCGCCGCGACGCTGCAGCAGGTATTTACCGCCAATGAGGACGACCGCACGCTGATTGCCCGGTTATGCGAACGGTTGGTACAAGACCGGAGAGGCCAGGCGACGCAGCTCGAAGTGTCTGCGGCCGACCGCGCTCTGTTGCCTGAGAGTATCGATGGCCTGCCGGTTGTCGAATCGTCAGCGCTCGATCCCGGCCAATGCCGGTTGGTCGGCGAGTACGGTGCGTCGGAAAGCTCGATTGCCGTGCGCCTGGCAGCGATCTTCGATTCGATGCTCGAAACGCTGGGATATCGCGAACGATGACCGCGCAGGCGCTGCTCGAACGTTACGTCCATGGCTTGTCGCGTCGTCGTCTGACGATCGACAGCGGGCGCTTGCTGGGCTTCAACGGCCTGGTGGTCGAGGCCGAAGGGCCTGACGTGAAGGTGGGCGAGCTGTGCGACATCGAGACGGGTGTCAGCTCACCGCCGGTACGCGCCGAGGCCGTGGGGTTCCGTGACGGTCGCTTGTTGCTGATGCCGTTCGGGCACATGCGTGGCGTGTCCGTCGGTGCACGTATTCGCGCATTGGGCCGGTCGCTCCGTATCCCGGTGTCGCGCGAAATGATCGGGCGCGTTGTCGATGCCTTCGGCGAACCGCTGGATGGCGGTGCGCCGATTGCAGCGGAAAGTTACCGCGATGTACAACCCGCGCCGATCAATCCGCTGCGCCGCGCGCCGCTGGACGACGCGCTGGAGACGGGCGTTTGTGCCGTCGATGCGGTCATGCCGTTGGCCAAAGGTCAGCGTGTGGGCATATTCGCCGGTAGCGGCGTGGGCAAGAGTACGCTTCTTGGCATGATGGCCAGGCATGTCCGCGCCGACGTCGTCGTGGTGGCGTTGATCGGCGAGCGCGGTCGCGAGGTAGGCGATTTCCTCGAAGAGGCGCTGGGCGCCCAAGGACGCAAGCGTTCGGTCATGCTGGTGGCGACGGCAGATCAGCCCGCTCTGGTACGCACGCATGCGGTGCACGCCGCTCATGCGGTGGCCGAGTACTTCCGCGAGCAAGGCCTGGATGTGCTGTTGATGGTCGATTCCATGACCCGCTTTGCCATGGCCCAGCGCGAAGTGGGCCTGGCGGTGGGTGAGCCGCCGACTTCGCGCGGCTATCCGCCGTCGGTATTCAACCTGTTGCCGCAGATCCTCGAACGGGGCGGCCGTTTGCGCGACGGCGGATCCATCTCGGGTATCTACAGCGTGCTGGTCGAGGGCGACGATATGAATGAGCCCGTCGCCGATCATATGCGCGCGATTCTCGATGGACACGTGGTGCTTTCGCGCGAGCTGGCCGCGCGCGGTCAACTGCCGGCGATCGATCTGCTATCCAGCGTCAGCCGCCTGGTGTCGCGAGTGGCTACACGGGAAGAACGTGCGCTGGCCACACGTATCAAGGCAATCATTTCCACGTACGAGACCTCGCGTGACCTGATCGACATGGGTGCCTATCAGGCGGGAAGCAACCCGGTGCTTGACGAGGCCATTGCGTTGTACCCGGCGTTGATCGAATGCCTGCGGCAACTGCCGGAGCATTCATCCAGCCGTGGCGACAGCATTGCGCGCTTGCGCGCCGCGCTCGAGGGAGGCGTGGTATGAATCCAAAGACGGCGCGATTGCGCTCCTACCGTTCCTTGCTACGCATGGCGAAAGTGCGGGAGTCGCAGGCGGTGGCCGAACTGGCCAAGGCCGTCGGCGAAGAGCGTGAGCGCCGCGATGCCCATCGGCACTTGCAGGAGCAACGCGACGCGGTGGCGCGCGCAGGGCACGATGGCCACGTTGAAGGCCGCAAGCTGGACCTTGCGCGGCTTGAAATGCTGTCGATGCTCGACGCCGCCCTGGGCGAGCGACAGCAGCGCGCGGCCGATGCTTTGGCCGAGGCCGAACGCGTACGCGGCGATCGCGCACAAGCCAACTGGCAGGCCAAGCGCTACCGCGAGCGGGTCGATGAGCAACTCAAGGAGACGCGCCAGGAGCTGCATGCAGAGCATGCGGCCAAGGCACAGGAAGAATCGATCGAACTATGGGTCGAACATCGCGAGGGAGCGACATGAACGGCTTAGGCGGAATCGAGCAGGCTACGCTGGCAGCAGGTTACGCGGGTGCAGTGCAGCCGGTACAGGACTTTGCCCAGGAGCTGCACAAGCAGTCGAATGAGCACGCGCCGCCACCGAAGCCAGCGATAAATCCCGGCGATCATCAGGCACCGGGCGTTTCCATATCGGAAACGCCCGGTACATCAGCCACGGCGCAAGCTACCGTGACAGATGCGACTGCTGCGTCTGCCCAGCACGATATCGCAGCGACATCGGCGCAAGTCATCGCGCCGGTAACGCCAATCGGAGTCACCGAGGCCTTTCTCGGAGCGCGTGTCTTTGGCCTGCACCTCTCTGCCCAGGGCTATCTGTCCGAACTGAAACTACTGGACTGGCGTGGCGAGGCGAAAGGAGAGACTGCCGACGCCACAGCCTTGGAACGAGACGCTGCGACGATCGTGGCCGCTCCGGTCGACGAACCCGTAGTGCCATCGATGCCAAGCGTTGCATCGAACCAGGAAGCCGGTGCAGCGGTAGCTTTGCCGCTTTCCATCGCGGAAGTTTTCGCCGGCCGCATCGAACCGGTACATAACATCGATGCCACTGCGCCGGCTATCGCCACCGCGGGTGCCGAGGCAGTGCAATGGTCCGAGCGCGCCCTGCGTTTCAGTCGCGATGGCGGCAAAGGCGTGACGGCCTGGCTACGCGATTACCGATTGAATGAAAACGAGTTGGGCCCGGTGCTCGGCTCACTGACCGCTCATGCGCGTGAGCAGGGCATGACCTTGCAACGCGTCGTCTTGAACGGCCGCGAAGTGTGGACTTCGTCGGCACATACACAGGGGAGTGATTATGCCGGTTGACGCCATTGGCAGCGTATTGAATACCACCGATCCCTCGGCGCTGCCCAATTCGGGCATCAATGAGCAGGACTTTATCCAGCTTTTCGTCAACGAGCTGCAGTTCCAGGATCCGACTCAGCCGCTGGATAACAGCCAGTTCCTTACACAGCTCGCTCAGTTCGTGAGTATCGAACAGCAGAGCGAAGAAGTCGGTGGGATCAACAACCTGCTGACCATTGGTTCGAGCGGTCAGTCGCTGGATTTGCTGTCGCACACCGTGCAGGTCAGCAATGCCGACGGCTCGACCACATCGGGCAAGGTTACCGCGATTTCGTTCACGACCAACGGTGTCCAGCTGACGGTAACCGGCTCCAATAACACAGTGATTCCGAACGTGCAGCTTTCGCAAGTCCAGCTGGTAACGCCTTAACCAGGAGCCCGCGATGACCACCAACATCATGCAAGCGTTGTACAACAGCGTATCGGGATTGTTCGGCTTCTCGCAGAGCCTCAATACGATCAGCGACAACATCAGCAACATGAACACGCCGGGCTTTCGCGGCAACGATTCGTTCTTCGAGAACGTGATGGACGACGACGGAACCAAGGTGGCCGGCACCGGCCGAAACCTGAGCGAAGGCCAGATCGAACAGGCCAGCTCCGATACCGACGTGGCCATTCAGGGCGAGGGCCTGTTCATCCTCAAGGATCCTCAGGGCAATCTGTATTACACGCGTTCGGGCCAGTTCGAGCTCAACAGCGACGGCTTGCTCGTCGACTCGGTCAACAAATATGTGGTGCAGGGCTACGACGCTGCCGGCAACTATGGCTCGATCGATGTCAGCAGCCTGCGCAGCTTGCCGGCGCAGGCGACGACGACCGTGAACATCACCGGCAACATCGTTGGTCCTAATGCCAACACGGTCAGCAATATCACCGTCTATGACGATATGGGCGTGGCGCATCAGCTCACGTTGACCATGACACCTCCGACCCAGACTACCTCCGGCGACTGGACGGCAACGGTCACCGATGCCAGCGGTAATACGCTCGGCAGCGGCGATATCCATTTTGCGAGCAACGGTGCGCCTCAACCGGCATTCAACGAACTTAGCTTTACCAAGCAGCTTGGCTCCAATCCGCAGACGATCGTATTCAATTTCGGCGCGCCCAATAGTCTTAGCGGTACCACTGCCATTCAAGGGTCGCCATCCAGTGTTGCCGCCAAGGTGCAGGACGGTCACGGTGTGATCGGCTTGACCAGCGAATCGTTCGATACCAACGGTGTGCTGCAGTTGACTTACGCCGACGGCGAAACCAAGGCCGGTCCGCAGCTGGCGTTGGCGTCATTTCCAGATGAAAGTTCGCTCGAGGCCATCCAGGGCAATCTGTATCTGCCGCCGCAGAACCAAGTGGTGACGATCGGCCGCGCGGCCTCCGGTGCATTGGGCCAGATCGAAGGCAGCAGCCTGGAGATGTCCAACGTGGACCTTACGCGTGAACTGGCCGAGATGATCGTGATCCAACGCGGCTATCAGGCCAGTTCGCGCGTCATGACCGTGTCCAGCGACATGTTGCAACAGCTCTACCAGTCGACGCAGGGCAATTGAGCGGTATGGACGAAGTACGTTTCGGTTGGATCGGCCAGACGCGTCGTGCGGCACTGGAAGGCTTGCTTGCGGGCTTGCTGGAGGAATGGTCGCGCGAGTGGTGGCTCGGGCATGCCAGTAGCCAGTTCAGCTCCGATGCGGTGACTGAGCTGGACGCGCAGGCTCGCCTGCAAGGTGCTTTTATCTCAGTCGGGCCGCATGGCGCGTTGGCGATTCATGTCGGCACGCGCGCGACCGAGGCGATCGGTCGCCATCTTGCGCTGGTGGTGAGCGACGACGATGCAGCCCTGGCCGCCTCGCTGGGCGAGCAGGCCCTCAACGACCTGGCCGCATCGATCCATCGACGCGCGGGTGCTGCGCCAGTAGGCGGTGCAAGCAAGCAGGCATTGCCCGCATCGCTGACGCAGGCGCGGCATGGCGCTTTTGCCGTCCAGGCTAGCCTCGGCCGATTGCCGTTGACTGTACTCATCGATCGAAGACTTGGCGAACGATTGGTGCCGCCGGCGTCTGCCGCGGTGGGTTCGGCTCTGGTGCCGCGTCGCGAAGCGCTGTCGCAGGCGGCGGTACAGGTCAGCGCCACCATGGCCTTCGGCCAGGTCGATCTTGCCCAGCTTGCCGATCTGGCGGTGGGCGAGGTGCTGGTGGCCGATCGCAAATTGGAAGACCCCCTGCATATCCATGTAGAGGGCAGGGGAGTCGTCGCTACCGGTTATCTGCGACGGTCTGGAACACAGCGCGCCATCGTGCTCGATGGCGCTATTACGCGGGAGCATCATTATGACTGAAGTCGTCGCGGCACCGATCGAACTGGAAGAAGCCGCATTCCAGGCGCATACGTCCGAACCGCTGATCAAGCGCAATCTTGCGATGCTCGGCCACGTCAACGTCAAGCTCGATGTTGTACTCGGTAGCGCACAGATCAATGTGGATCGGCTGTTTGCGCTGGGCAAGGGCGATTGCATCGAGCTGGATGCCGACCTGGATGCGCCGGTGACCTTGCAACTGGACGGCAAGCCGATCGCCCGCGGCCAGCTGATGGCCGTGGGCGACAGTTTTGGTTTGAAAATCGTCGAGATCCTGTGAAGTACTTGGACCTTCCACGGTATCTGCTGATGGCGCAGGCCAATACGGCGCCCACGGCGATTCCATATCGCACGGATGCCGCCGTATCGACCGGGTCGGTAGCGATGGCGCTGGTCATGACCGGCGTGCTGCTGGTGCTGTTGATCGGGGTGCTGTTGTATTCGCGCAAGCGAGGCTGGTTGCCGACAGCCCGTCGCCCCGCGCCGCAGTCGCCGGGCGGCGAGATCCGCCTGCTGTCGAGCCGACGCGTCAGCATGGCGACAACGGTGCATGCGATCGAGTACGCCGGGCGGTCCTATTTGCTGACCGAGAGTTCGCGCAGTGCAAGTGCGACGCTGACACAGCTGGAGCCTGCCAGCGAGGAAGGAGAAAGCGCATGACGCGCAAACGTCTTTGCCTGATTGCCGTTCTGCTTGCCGCCTGGTGCATGCCGGCGCTGGCATGGTGTGCGGATCCCTTGCAGGATGCCATCGCCAAAGCGAGCGCCGACGACTATTCGCCGATCCTGCGCTCATTCCTGCTGCTTACGCTGCTGTCGTTCATTCCGTTGATGGTGATTGCGCTGACTTCGTTCACGCGGATCATCGTGGTGCTGTCGCTGATGCGTAGCGCACTGGGTTTGCAGCAGACGCCGCCGAACAGCGTGTTGATCACCCTGGCGATGTTTCTGACCCTTTTCACGATGAACCCGGTGTTCCAGAACGCCAAGCAGGCTGCCCTGGATCCGTATCTCAGGCATGAAATTCCGGCGCAGGTGGCGGTGGTCAAAGCCTTTGAGCCATTCAAGCTGTTCATGGTCAAGCAGACGCGCGAGGAAGACTTGCTTGCTGTGGTGCGGATGTCCAAGCTGCCGTCGCCCAAGTCGGTGGACGATATCGGTCCGTTGCAACTGGTGCCGGCCTTCATGTTGAGCGAGCTGCGAACGGCGTTCCAGATCGGCTTCGTGATCTTTCTGCCGTTTCTGCTGATCGACCTGGTAGTTGCGGCGATCCTGATGGCGCTGGGCATGATCATGCTGCCGCCCACAACGATCAGCTTGCCGCTCAAGATCCTGCTGTTCCTTCTGATCAACGGATGGGCGTTGCTGGCCCAGGCGCTGTTGAGCAGTTACCACGTCTAGCGACCGGACGCGCTGGCTTGGACGTCGCCGAACTTCACCTCTGGGAACAATGGCGCACGCAGCGTGATGTCGATGCGCGAGATGCCCTGGTGCTGAAGTACTCGCCGTGGGCGCGCATGCTGGCGCGGGATGTGTATTTGCGTGTCTACCTGGTACGCGATGCCTGGCAGGACTGCGTGCAGAACGCGCTGCTCGGGATGCTGGATGCGATGGAACGTTTCGATCCGTTCATCGGTGCGACCTTCTCGACTTACGCTCGTTCGCGTGTGCGCGGCGCGGTGTTCGATGGCTTGAGGACCCTGAGCGAGGCCGGTGTGCAGGCGACCCAGGAACCAGAGAGCCCCTTGCTGGCCGAGCGCACGGCGTCGCTCCTGCAGAGCGATTTGCCGGAGGGCGACGAGGACCCGCTGGAACTGTTCGTGGCCATGACAGCCGAACTCGGCCTGGGCTTCCTGATGGACACGCAGTCGATGCCAGCGCAGGAGCCCGCTGCGGCCGACGTCTACACGGAAATGGAGCGTGACAGCCTGTTGGCCGCGGTCGGCCGCCGCCTGGAACTGCTACACGAGCGCGACCGCACCATCCTGATTCTGCATTACTACCATCAACTGCCTTTTGGCGAGATAGCCGACCGGCTGCAGTTGACCAAGGGGCGGGTATCGCAACTGCACCGGCGTGCGTTGAAGGAACTGCGCGCCCTGCTCAAATTGTCCGAGCCGGCACACTGCTGAGGCAATTGTGAACATTTGTTACGTGCGGCGATAGCCGACACGTTTGCTTACATTTGCCTTCCTTGCCGATACAACCGGCTCGGCTGTAAGGCCTAGGCTTGCTTCACCCCCATCCTATTCTCCATGAGGTGATTGCATGCTATCGAGCCCTGCCAAAGGTGCGCTGCTGACCATCGTGCTTGCATTGACCGCCGGCTGTGCCAGTAGCGGCGGGCGTATGGCGCAGAAGGCGCAGGAACGGTTTACCTCAGCCGATACCAATCAGGATGGCTACCTGAGTCGCGACGAGGCGCAGAGGGGCATGCCGCGGCTGGCCGAGCATTTCGACGAGATCGACACGGATCGCGATGGGCGTTTGTCCAAGGCGGAGATTCTGGCCTATGTGCAACAACGTCGCGCGGCACGGTGAGGGCAAGCCATGACCTATCTATCCACTCGCGTTAACCGCTCCATGCCGCCGTCCGCGGTCACTCCGGTATTGAGTTACCAGGACGTTGGGGCGGCGGTCGACTGGCTGCGGATCGTTTTCGGTTTTCGCGAGCGTTTACGTATCGGCGAGCACCGCGCTCAGCTGGCGATCGGCGATGCGGCCAGCATCGTAGTTGTACAGGGCTTAGGAGGGCATCCGGCCAGCGGCTGGGCGACACATTCGATTATGGTGCGTATTGCCGATGTCGATGCGCACCATAGCCACGCCATGTCGTGCGCAGCGAGGGTTGTGAGTGCGCCGGCTTCTTATCCCTATGGCGAGCGGCAGTACACGGTAATGGACCTTGGAGGACACCTGTGGACGTTCTCGCAGACCGTCGCCGATGTGGATCCATTGAGTTGGGGCGGTCAGCCGATAGCCTTGCAGTTGGAAGATGCCCAGTCATGAGCGCTGTCGTGAGAATGCGGATTGCGCGCCTGATGGTCTGCGCGGCGGCGTTGTCGCTGTCCGGTTGCGTTGGCATTGCCATCCACCTTTACAAGTACGCCCACAAGAAGAGCGCGACACAGCCAGCGGCCGCGCCAACGGCCGCCGATCCTTCGGCGAATGTCCGTGCAGCTTTGGAGTCGGCCGTCAAGGACGGGGCACCGGGCGTGACCGCGATCGTGATGCGGGGCGATACTCGTCTGCTGCGTATGGATGTCGGCACGATCGATCCCAATGCGCAATGGCCGGTTGCCTCGGCATCGAAGTGGCTGACCGCGGCCTTGGTGATGAACGTGGTCGACGAAGGCAAGCTCTCGCTCGACGTGCCGATTTCGCGTTATCTGCCGGCATTCAAGGGCCAGGCCGGCGAAGTGACGTTACGCCAGCTGTTGGCGCAGACCTCGGGTGAAGGAAGCCTGGAAGACGGCTTGGATATTCGCCAAGATCCGCGCATGACGCTGGCGCAGTCGGCGGAAGAGGTCGCGCGGCAGCCGTTG
This sequence comes from Dyella sp., assembly GCF_036568765.1. Classification (GTDB taxonomy): domain Bacteria; phylum Pseudomonadota; class Gammaproteobacteria; order Xanthomonadales; family Rhodanobacteraceae; genus GSA-30. The sequence continues at coordinate 26,387 of NZ_DATCRY010000121.1, forward strand.
GTCGATGCTCCAGGCACCGTGTTCAAGTACGGCGGTCCCGGATTCCAGGTGGCTGGTGCGGCCGTCGAAGCGGTAACTGGAAAGCGTTGGGCCGATCTATTCCAAGAACGGATCGCAGTGCCCCTTGGGATGACGCATACCTATTGGACGCACATCCCGGCCAACGGCGCGACGGCGGCGCAGACACGCAATCCCCTGCTACAGGGTGGTGCGGTCATGACTGCCGAGGACTACATGCGTTTCCTTGGCATGTTGGCGCACGATGGCATGGCCAACGGACATCGTGTGCTTTCGCACGCTTCGGTGGAAGCCATGGAAACCGTGCAGACCGACGGCAAGCCGGAGGCATATATGCCTCCGGGGGTGAAGGGATCGTCACTGCAATACGGCTTGGGTAATTGGTGCGAGAGCTGGGACGCGAATCTGCGCTGTCAGATGGTGTCGAGCGCTGGCGCGTTCGGGACGTATCCGTGGATCGACCGCAAGAGCGGCCTATACGGGATCTTCTTTACGCGGGCGCGGTTGACCAAGATCGAAGCTGACTATCGTCGGGCGAGGGTGGCGATTCTGGCGGCTTATGGCAGTAAGTAGCCATGCTTGCCGCAGGTGCCAGCCATCGGCGACAGGCTCCCTCCTTTGTTCAAGGGGGGACCTGCTTCTGTTGCCCGATCGGGCTCAAGCGAGGAAAAGGGCGGGGAAGAGCGACACATGCAACTCCCATGGCTCGGGAGGGCAGCGCTGAAGAAGGTCTGACCCTTGCGACAAGCACTCATTCGGCTAAGGTAACTTCCCTAGCCCAGTTCGAGCGCGAACACCAATGACCAAGCCCAAGAAGCTTTTGCACCTGGCCATCGCCGCGGCCATGGTTCTTCAGGCAGGCACTGTCTCCGCAAGCAACGCATGGAGCGATGCGCATCTTTCGCCGGACAAGCGTGCCGATCTGCTGGTGTCGCAACTGACTCTCGACGAAAAAATCCAGCTCGTTCACAGTTTTTTCGCCGGCCCGCCTCAATCGAATGGCAAGCCGGAACGCGTTCCGCCTGGCGCGATCGGCTCGGCCGGCTATGTCCCCGCC
>NZ_DATCRY010000122.1:0-13260 GCF_036568765.1 Dyella sp.
GGCTCTGCTCCGCAGATTCGACGATCACCGCCGGCAACTGCTCGCCGGGATCCTTAGCTGAACGTTTTGCCATGTGCACTCCGCAGGTTCGGTCACGGGAAGGCCGGCCGACAGCCAAGCAGTCTATGGATATCCAGTGAAGCCGGTCTGACGAGGGCCGTCCCTCCTGTTTCGCAGGGATTTGCGCCTCGACACATGACTTTTGGCGCAGGCACTGGCTCGACTGGAATGGCAATGTTATAACGTATCGAAAATAACAAGCTCTTCCCGATTGCCCACTTCAGTTACTGGACCGCCCCTCGATGAAATATTCCCTGCTTGCCCTGAGCCTGGCTGCCGCGCTGGGCGCCGCTCCGCTGTTTGCCACCGACGCATCCGCCGGCACCGCCGCCCAGGGCACGGATGGCGACGCGCCCCAACAAGGTACGCGCAACAAGCCTGCGGCCAAAGTGCAGAACCTTGGCGCGGTCGACGTGAGCGCCGCTCTCGACCAGGCGCGCAACTCGCTGTCGCCGGATACCGGCAGCAGCCAATATGTCATCGATCAGAAGGCCATCGCGGCGCTGCCGCTGGGCGCCTCCACGCCGATTAACCAGGTGTTGCTGCAGGCACCGGGCGTGGTACAGGATTCCTACGGCCAGCTGCATGTGCGCGGCGATCACGCCAACCTGCAGTATCGCGTCAACGGCGTGTTGATTCCCGAATCGATCTCCGGCTTTGGCCAGACCCTCGATGCGCGCACGATCAAGGAGGTCAAGCTGATCGATGGCGCGCTGCCGGCGCAGTACGGCCTGCGCACTGCCGCGGTGGTGGATATCACCACCAAGAGCGGCCACGATCTGGGCAACGGTGGCAGCGTGGGCGTGATGGGGGGCTCGTTCGGCACCTTCAATCCGAACGCTTCGATCTGGGGCAGCAACGATCGCTGGAGCTATTTCGTCACCGCCAACTACTTGCAGAACGATGTCGGTATCGAAAACCCGACATCGAGCCGCACGCCCATCCACGATCACACCAATCAGGTGAAGGGCTTCGGCGATATCTCGTATCTGATCGATAACGACACGCGTTTGAGCTTCATGTTCGGCGTGAGCAACAGCCGTTTCGAGATCCCGAACAACCCGAACCAGGAGCCGCAGTTCGGTTACCTCGACACGGTCGATTTCAATTCGGCCAATCTCAACGAGCAGCAGCAGGAAAAGACCCGTTTCGGCGTGTTGGCCTTGCAGGGCAAAATCGGCGAAACCAACTATCAGGTTTCGGCCGGTCAGCGTTATAGCAGCATCGCGTTCACGCCGGATTTCGTGGGCGACCTGATGTTCAACGGCGTGGCCGCGGATATCAATCGCAGCAATCGTGCCAGTACCTTGCAGGCGGATTTTGCCACGCCGCTGGGCGATAGCCATACGCTGCGCTACGGCATCTACGGTTCGTTCGAGCACGGCAATATCAACAACAACTCCTGGGTGTTTCCGGCCGACGCCGACGGCAACCAGACCAGCACCACGCCGATCAACATCCTCGATGGCGCGCGCCTGATTGCGCGCACCTATTCGGCTTATGTGCAGGACGAGTGGAGTGTCGGAGACAAGTGGACGATCAACTACGGCGTGCGCGGCGACCAGTACCACCTGTTCCGCGACGAGAGCCAGCTGAGCCCGCGTGTCGGCGTGGTCTATCAGGCGACCCAGGACACAACAATCCACGCCGGCTATTCGCGCTACTTTGTGCCGCCGGCGACGGAAGTGATCTCCACTACCAATATCGCCAAATTCAACGGCACCACCAACCAATTGCCCAGCGACGGCAACAACACGGCGCTGTCGGAGCGCTCGGATTACTACGACGCAGGTATTTCGCAGAACATCGGGCCGCTGACGCTGGGTCTGGACGCGTACTACCGCAAGGTCAGCCGCCTGCAGGATGAAGGTCAGTTCGGCGCCGCGCTGGTGTACTCGAACTTCAACTATGAATTCGGCCGCATTCGCGGTGTCGAATTCACCGCCAACTACGATGAAGGTCCGGTGTCGGCGTATTTCAACCTGGCTTACAACCGCGCCATGGGCAAGCGCATCATCACCGGTCAGTACAACTTCGACCCGGATGACCTGGCCTACATCTACAACAACTACATCCATCTGGACCACGACCAGAAGCTGACGTCGTCAGGCGGTATCAGCTATGCGGTTACGAGCGATACCAAGATCGGTGCCGATTACATCTTCGGCAGCGGCCTGCGCTCGGACGGCAATGTGCCCAATGGCTTGTCGCTGCCGTACTACTTCCAGTTGAACCTCAATGTCTCGCACGACTTCAACTTCGAAAGCACCGGCACATTGCATACCCAGTTGGCCGTCATCAACGCGCTGGATCGTACTTACGAGCTTCGCGACGGTACCGGTGTGGGCGTCGGTGCGCCGCAGTTCGGACCGCGCCGCGGGCTCTACCTGAGCGTGCAGAAAGACTTCTGATCGTTCCTGGCAGGTTGCAGGGAGGGGCGCGGGCTGCGAGGCTCGCGCCTCTTTTGCTTTATCCTTGAGCAATGAATCCCAGTCATCGCTCCCCTTTACCCGAGCCCAGCGCCGACGAGCGTACCCACTCCGATCGCTTGCTCGGTATGCTGCGCGAGCAGATCGCCGCGCAAGGTCCCATGGCCTTTTCGCAGTACATGGAGCGCTGTCTGTATGCGCCCGGGCTGGGTTATTACAGCGCCGGCAAAACCAAATTCGGCGAGGCCGGCGACTTTGTCACAGCGCCAGAGTTGGGTGAGTTGTTCGCACGGTGCGTCGCGGCGGCGGTGCAGCCGATCCTGGCCTCGCTCGGCGAGTCTGCGGATTTTCTCGAACTCGGAGGCGGTAGCGGCGCGTTTGCGCTGAATGCGTTGCGCGCCTTCGATGCGTCAGGGACGTTGCCGCGCAGCTACGGGATTCTCGAGCCCAGCGCCGATCTGCGCGAGCGCCAGCGAGAGCGCCTCCGCGATGCGCTGGCGCCGCGGTTATTCGAGCGGGTGGCATGGCTGGATCGCCCGCCGGAAGCGGACTGGCGCGGCGTGCTGTTCGCCAACGAAGTCATCGACGCGTTGCCGACCACGCGTTTCGCCATGCGTCATGGCGAAGTCTATGAAGAGCATGTCGTGCTGGATGGCGAAGGCCGTCTGATGCGAGTCGATCGTCCGGCCGATGCGCTGGTCGCCGGTGCGGTCCGTCATGTCGAGCGCGATCTCGGCAATCCATTTGCCGATGGCTACCGCTCCGAGATCCTGCCCCAGCTACCGTATTGGATGCAGGCGATTGCCGGCTCGCTGCAAGCCGGGGCGATGCTGTTTATCGACTATGGCTACGTTCGGCGTGAGTTCTACCTGCCCGAGCGCAACGACGGCACGTTACGGGCGTTCTATCGCCACCGCGTACACAATGACCCGTTTTATCTGCCTGGCTTGAACGACCTGACCGCGTCCGTCGATTTTACCGCCCTGGCCGAGGCGGGTAACAGCGCGGGCTTCGCCGTGGCAGCTTATCTGCCGCAATCGGTGTTCCTGATCGATGCCGGTCTTCAACAAGCCTTCGAGGCAGCATACGAGCAGGCTGTCGACGAAGCGGGGCGTTATCGTCTGGCTCAGGAGGTCAAGCGCCTCACCATGCCCGACCAGATGGGCGAGCGATTCCAGGCCATGCTTTTGACGCGTGGCATGGATGTGCTGTCCTTGCCGGCAACGCTGCTGGCAAGCGATCGGGCGCATCGTCTGTAGCGGCTATCGCGACCTTTGCTTTTTCAACGCCTCGCCGACCATCGACCACGGGTGGAATTGCATGGTTATCTTCTGGCTGCCCACAGGCACGCAGACGGCCCGGAACATGCCATTGGCGCGATGCACAGCCAGCGGCACGCCGTTGGCCTGAGCCGTCCAACCAGGAAAATCCAGTTCGCTAAGTACCAGCCACGCGGGACCGCCTGAAGCCTGGGCCTGGATGGTCAATTGCGTAGGCGATGCCGAGACGCCAGCGAGCTGCAATTGTCCCGTGCATCGGGAGGCATCCGCTTGCGCCAGCTCGCGATCGACTTTGTCCCTCGGCGTGAGCAGGACAGTCTTTGCGAAATCCGTGGTAGCGAAATCCCAGCCTGCGCCATCGCCGCGCATGGCCGGGCTCGACGCAATGAGCCTGGCCGCGGCAACGAGCAACAGGCGCCCGATCGGACGTGGCGAGGAGCGGTCGATGTGGCTGGCCAACCAGCCGATCGCGAACGCAAAGGCCATATTGAACAGATAGGCGGCATCGGCTGGGCGACGAAACAGCTTGATGCCGGGCAGACCTGCATAAAGCCAGCCGTAGAACGGAGCATGCGTTCCCATCATATAGAGGATGGCCAAGCCTGCAACGCCGGCGAAAAAATAAAGGTGCCGACGTTGACGAGGTTCGCGCCATGCCTGCGGTAGCCCCAGCAACATCAGTGAAGGAATGGCACCGAGATAAAGATAGGCTTCGACGACCGACGAAGGGCCGTCATAGTGCCCGCGTAACGCATGCAATGCGTTGGGGATGCCAAGGTTAAGAAAAGTGCGTGCGTCGAGCGAGGCGACGTCCGAAGCGCTTAGCGGCAGCTCCGCGCGATTGGAGAGCGTCGCAAAGGCAAAGGTCATCGATAGCTGCGGCAGCACGATCGCCAGGGCCGTGAGCGTCGCCAGGACACTGCAAGGAGCACCCCCAGATAAACCATGCAGCTCCCGGAGATGACGGAATAAGCATCCATGCCATGAGCAACGGCGAAAAAAGCATGCCCTGCGGATCGGCGATCTGTGGATAGCCTGCGTAGATATGCGGGTTCCACCAGGGAGCGATGCCGTGGCGCAGGTTATAGGCGTTGAAATAGACCGTCGGATAGAACTGATCGATGGCATCCCAGGGAAGGATGCGCCCGCCAAGCAGCGCCGGCAGGTTCAATAACAACCACATCAGGACCAGGATGCCGCCGGTCCGCCACAAGGGATGTTGCCGCCACGTCACACTAATGCCTTCAACGGAGTGGAAGGCATTAGCGTAAGCGATTGAGGTGGATCAGTGCGTGGTGGAGGCGGCTGCCGGTGCCGAATCGCCGGCGGCGGCCGGCCTTACTGGTGTACTGTCTTCGGCGCGGTGGCCCATTTTGCCTTTCTTGAACAACGTGGCGGCCGCTTGATAGTAGGCCGTGGCTTCGTCGATCTGCTGGCGATCCACCGTGCCGATCGGGGTGGCATCGCCCGTGTCGAAATCAGGATGGACCTGTTCCAGCTTGCGTTGTGGTTCCAGCACCGTCAGCACGTCGCCCTTGAGATAGCCCAGCTTCTCGTAGGTCGCCGGAAAAGCGCGTTCGCGATCGGCCGGAAGCTGGAAAATGTCGGCACCGAAGAAGCGGCTGCGGTAGCTGAAGTTGAGCAGGCCGAGCAAAGTCGGCGCGATGTCGATCTGCGCGGTGAGCTGCTTCACATGCTGCGGCTGGATGTGCTTGGGCGCATAGATCCATAGCGGAATGTGATAGCGATTGATGGGTACGCTGCTGCGGCCGGCGCTGGAGGCGCAATGGTCGGCGGTGATCACGAACACCGTATCGTCGAAATACGGCTTGCTGCGCGCACGCTGGATGAAATCGGCAATCGACCAGTCGGTATACGCCACTGCGCCTTCGCGCGTGCCGTTGCGCTCCTTGACGCGCCCGGCCGGGAAGGTGAACGGGCGGTGGTTGGAGGTGGTCATGATGTGCAGGAAGAACGGCTTGCCGCTGGCGTTGATCTGGTCCATCTGCTTGAGCGCCAGCGTGTAAAGATCTTCGTCGGCCACGCCCCAGACATTCTCGTGATGGATCGTGTCGCCTTTGCCGATATCGTTGCGATCGACCGTCCGGTAGCCGTTGTGGCTGAAGAAATAGTTCATGTTGTCGAAGTAGCCGTAGCCACCGTAGACAAAGTCGGACTGGTAGCCCCGGTCATTGAAGATATCGGCCAGCGAGAACAGATTCTCGTTGTTATGCATCTTGATGACCGAGTCGCCGGGCGTCGGCGGAATCGACAGCGACAATGCTTCCAGTCCGCGCACGGTGCGCGTGCCGTTGGCATAGAGGTTGTCGAAGAACATGCTCTGTTCGGCCAACGCGTCGAGGTTCGGCGTGATGTTGCCGTGGCTGCCGCCGAAGTGCTGCAGGAAATCGGCCGAGAGGCTTTCCACGCTGATCAGTACGACGTTGAGATGCTTTTCCGGGCCCGCGTGACGGATTTCGCGCGAAAGATCCTGTGGGTCGTTAGTGAGATACGTGGCCTCCGGGGTCTGCACCATGGCGCGGACCTGCTTGAATGCCTGGTCCTCGGGAAGGGTGCGATAGAAGCGCGAATAATCCAGGTGGCTGCTGCGGAACGCGGCAAAGAACTCGTAAATGCCGTTGCCGGACAGTTCGTTGACGTAGGCGTTTTCGAGGCGGTCCTTGAGCGTGCCTTTGACGGCAATCACCGAGATCACGGTCAGCACCAGCCAGATCAGCACGACCTTGCTGCGCTGCAGAAAGCGCGTTCCGCCATCGGCTGCACGCAAGCCGCGACGTGTCAGCACGACGACGATAATGGCTGCGATGGCCAGCATGGTCAGCCAGCGGCCTATCGGATAGGACTCGCGAATATTGCCGATGACTTCGGTGGTATAGACCAGATAATCCACCGCGATGAAATTGAAGCGCGTGCTGAATTCGTTCCAGAAAGTCAGCTCGGATGCGGCAACGAACATCAGCCAGAACAATAGGACAAGGCCGAGCAAGTACAGCAGCCATTGGCCCGGCCGCGAGACATAGGCGCGCACCGGCATCAGCCAGAGATACAGCAGCAACGGCCAGGCGACATAGAGCAGGGTGACCAGGTCATAAATGGCACCCACACCGAATGCGTACAGGTAATACAGTGGATTGAGCGGTACGCCAGAGCCGGACATGGCGAGCAGGATGATGCGCGTGATCGCCCCAAGCACGATATAGCTGATGCCAAGCCACCATAGAGGGCGGAAGCGCTGTTGCAGGGGTGAGGCAAGCGAAGGAGCTGGGGACACTGGCGACTCCAGTAGGTGTACGGTAGCCATTCCCTTGGCATGCGGACGATTCGACCGCCTGTTATACCTGCCGTGCCTTTGCGCTACCTTTCTTGAATCTTAGTTGCCCGTCGGTATTTGGCTTCGGACTTTGCCTACGGCTTCGGCGCGGGCGCGTGCCATTGCCTCGCCGATCGCCGGTCCGCTCAAGCCCTTGGCGACAAAATCCGCCGAACCGACTGCCGCCGCGGCAGCGCGTGCCTGGCGCAGATAGTCCGCTTGCGGATAGGTATCGTTCTCATGTGCCTTGCGGCCGCGTGCATCGGCCTCGCATGCAGTCAAAAAGACGTCCAAACGCTCGGGGCGGCGTAATGCGTCCAGGGCATTCAGCAGCTTGAGCACCGTGGTTGGTTTGAGCTCCAGGGCGCGATGGGCATTGAGATGATCGCGGCACACCGCTTCGGCCAGGGTGGCGTGTTCGGTCGGCACTTTCAGGCGAGCCGCCAGCGCCTGCAAGGGTTCGATGCCGCGCCGCTCGTGTTCCAGATGGCTCGGCAGTATTTCGGTCGGCGTCAGTGCTTTGCCCAGGTCGTGGGTCAGGCAGCAGAAGCCGACCAGATCGTTGCCGGGCGCCAGCCTCGCGGCCATGTCGAGCACCATCTCCACATGGATGCCGGTGTCGATTTCCGGATGGAACTCGGCACGTTGCGGTACGCCATAGAGCGCATCGATTTCCGGAAATAACACTTTCAGTGCCCCGGCCTCACGGAGAATACGCAGGAAAGCGGAAGGCTGCGGCTCGCCCAGCGCCTTGCGGGTTTCCTGCCAGACGCGCTCCGGCACGAGATGATCGATTTCGCCGTCGACGACCATACGTCGCATGAGGGCCATCGTTTCGTCGGCTACGCGAAAACCCAGCGGTGCGAAGCGCGCTGCAAAGCGCGCCACGCGCAGCAGACGCACCGGGTCTTCGACGAAGGCGTCGGCGACGTGTCGCAGCACGCGTTGCTCGATATCGCGCAGGCCGCCGAAGGGATCGACCAACCGGCCGTCTTCGTCGCGCGCCATGGCATTGATGGTCAGGTCGCGTCGTGCAAGATCTTCTTCCAGTGTTACCGACGGTTCGGCATGCACGGCAAAACCGTGATAACCGCGCCCGGTCTTCCGCTCGGTGCGCGCCAGCGCGTATTCCTCGCCGTTGTCCGGGTGCAGGAAGACAGGGAAGTCCTTGCCGACTGCCTTGTAGCCGAGCGCGAGCATTTGCTCGGGCGTGGCACCGACCACGACATGGTCGCGGTCGGCCACGGGGCGTTCCAGCAGGGCATCGCGGACGGCGCCGCCAACGAGATAAGTGCGCATGTCGCGAGTGTGCCAGAGACCGCGAGAGTGTTTAGCGAATGCTGGCAGACGGCGCCGGTGCCGGCTGAGCCGAGGTAGCGCTCGCCGGCGACTGTGCGGCTGCCGGTGCCCCATTCGATTCGGCCTTGGCCGGTGCCGCGGCGGCGGGGCAGCCCACGGTCTTGCGTAGCGTGCCCGCATCCGGGAGCTGGTAGGCGGTGCCGATCGGCGTCATCCGCTGCGACAAGGGAATCGCCTTACCGCTCATGCGCCAGTCGTAGATCACCGCGAAGGCCATGACGCGCGCGACGTATTCGCGGGTTTCCTTGAACGGAATGCTGGCGACGAACAGGTCGGGCTCCAGGCTGCCACGCGCGGCCAGCCACTGGTCCACGCGTGCCGGGCCGGCGTTATACGCGGCGCTGGCGAGCCATGGCGAGCCGTTGAAGCGTGCCGCCATCTGGGCCAGGTAGCGCGTACCTAACTGCACGTTCACTACCGGATCGTAGAGGCTCTCGCCGCCATTCCAGGGAAGGCCATTGCGCTTGGCGACCAGTGCGGCGGTGCCAGGCAGCAACTGCATCAGGCCGCGCGCGTCGGCACCGGAGCGCGCGTCGCTCATCCAGGCGCTTTCGGCGCGCAGAATGCCATAGCCCCAGGCGGGGTCGATGCCGGCCTGCTGCGACTGCGGTACCAGGCCGTCCTGGCCGGCGAGCGGAAAGCGCTGCTCGTAATACCGCAACGCGTCGCCGCTGTTGAGCGCAAAGACCGCGCGGTCGTACCAGCCGCGACGATAGGCCAGGTCCACGGCCTGGCGCACGGTATCCGGATCGGCACCGTCGAGCGCGGCAGACCATTCGCGCCGCGCCAGCTTGGGCAGGCCTACCGCGTACAACTCGAAGGCGCGCTGCAGACCGGGCAGGGCAAGCAAGGCTTGTTCGCGTTGCACGTCGGCCGGCAGCGTGAGTGGGCAGATCGCATAGTCGGTATCGAGTTTGTCGGCGGCAAGAAAGCCAAAAAACGTCGATTGATTCGCCAGCGGCTCCAATTCCCGCTGCGCGGCTTCGTGGCGACCCAGGCCATCCAATGCGCGTGCCTTGAACCAGCGCCATTCGCCATCGTCGCGCTGGGTTGGCGGCATCGCTTCGATCGCCGTCAGCGTGGCCTGCCAATCCTGTTGCGCGAGCGCGACGCGTACACGCCATTCGCGGCTGGCATCGGTCTGCGCATCCGCGGGCAAGGCTTCAAGGCGTGCCAGCGCGTTTTCGTCGAAATCGGTGGCGTGGAAAACCGCCAGCGCGTTGAGAATGCGGCCGCGCTGCGCCGGGGTGAACGCAAAGCGATGTTGCAGCTTTTGCCAGCCGTCGTCCGCGCTTGCCGACTGGCGGCGTGCCAGGCGTTGCAGTGCCAGCGCTGCAGCCTGACGGTGGCGTGGCGTATCCGGCCAGGTACTGGCGCTGGCGACGGCTGCGGCCGGATCGCGCAAGGCGAGAGCGAGACGCTGACCGGCCTGCTTTTCATTGTCGGGCAGCCAATCGGCCAAGGTGGCGATGGTGCCGCCCTGGCCGGCGTCGGCGGCGCGGTCGATGCGCTCCCACAAACGGGTGGACGTCAGCAGGCCCTGGTCATAAGCGGCGCCCAGGACCGGGTCGCATGCGCTCGAGGGCAGGCTGGGCTTGGTCCATAGCGTCGCCAGGTCCTTATCGAAATCGAGCTTCTCGCCTTTGGCCAGACGCGCCTGCAACGCATCGCAGATGAGCGTGTCGTTGCCGCTAGGCCGATAGAGCGCAAGAAAAGTATCCCAATCCTTGCGACGTGCCAGTTCGAGCAGGAAATCGCGGCGCAGGTCGGCTGCCGGGATCAGATTGGGGTACCGCTTCAGGTAATCCTCGACCGCGCCCCGATCCAGCTGACGCAGATCGTGCGTGAGCGCGGTGGCCTCCAGGTAGGGATACAACGGATAGTCGGCGAGATTCTGTGCCAGTGCACGCCAGGCATCGCCTCCCTGTTGCGCACTTGCATACGCCTGACGGAATGCATCGCGCTGCGCTTGGCTGGGCTCATCGGCGGTCGCGGATCCGCCGAGCAGGAGCCAGCCGACAGTCAACAGTAGATAACGATGGAAGCGGCGCGGCCGTGCGGGCTCGGACATGACTATTCCTTCAGCGATGCACCGGGGTGCTTTAAGACAGCGGCAAAGAGTAAGGGTTGGTACGCGACTAGGCCATGAATGTGGCGGTGAATTTTCCGCCGTACGGGCTGTAAAGAGAGCTCCATGCGGTTATCCGGGCTCCTCGGTTCGCTTTTAAGCCTCTATAGCCTGTGCAACGAGCGACCTGGCCATCGCCAAGGCGCCGACCTCACACACTGCTAAACTCGCCGATCTACCCGCACGCCATAGATTCCCGCATGACGTCGATGCCGCTACCTTCCTTTCGCACGCTGTGGCCGGCCTGGCTGGTGCTTCTCCTGTCCGCCGCTGCCGGTGCATCGTGGTGGTGGGCGGTCGGTCGGCCGGTGAGCCTGCCCGACGCGCCGACATCGCGCATCGCCTGCGTCTCGTACGCACCGTTCCGCGAACCGGGCGAAACACCGTTCGATCTGAAGGCGGTCATCAGTCCCGAGCGCATCGATGCGGATTTGAAGACCCTGTCGCAGCGCTTCGACTGCATTCGCACGTATTCGCAAAGCCATGGTCTGGACAAGGTGCCCGAGATCGCGGCGCGTTATCGCATGAAGGTGCTGATGGGCATCTGGCTGAGTCGCAACGCGGCGGACAACGCGCGCGAAATCGATATGGGTATCGCCACGGCCAAGGCGCATCCCGAGGTGCTACGCGGTGTGGTGGTCGGCAACGAGGTGCTGCTGCGTGGCGAGTTGTCGCCGAAGGCGTTGATGGCCTATGCGCACGAAGTTCGCGCGCAGATTCCGGACTCCGTACCGATTACCTATGCCGATGTGTGGGAGTTCTGGCTGCGCTATCCCCAAATGGCGAAGGCGGTGGATTTCCTCACCATCCATATCCTGCCGTATTGGGAGGATCAGCCGGTACCGCCGGAGCATGCGGTCCGCCACGTTGCCGATGTCTATCGGCAGGTGAAAGAAGCATTTGCCGGCCGCCAGGTGATGATCGGCGAAACGGGCTGGCCTAGCGCCGGTCGGCCGCGCCGCGATGCGCGCGCCAGTCTGGTCAATGAGGCGCGCTATCTGCGTGAGTTCCTGATCTACGCCAATAGCGTGGATATGCCCTACAACGTTATCGAAACCTTCGATCAACCATGGAAGCGTGCGCAAGAAGGCACGGTCGGCGGCTACTGGGGTATCTACGACGTCCATGCGCAGCCCAAGTTCGCGATGAAGGGACCGGTCGTCGAGGAGGCGCATTGGTACAGGGGCATGTATGCGGGTGCCGCCGGTGCGTTGTTGTTCGCACTGGTCGTCGCGTGGCGTCGCGCTTGGCGCGGCGCCGGCGGCTGGCTGGCTTCGCTGTTGGCCGGCTTCGCTGCCGGCACGGCATTGGCCTGGCAATACCGGCAGATGATCTATGCCTGCCGCGATGTGCTCGAGTGGACGATTTCGGGCACGGCCTGCGTGCTCGCACTCGTCACCGCATTGATGCTGGCGCGGCGTATAGTTGCGCGCCTTACGGGTAGCGTATCGCCGAACGGTTGGCGCTTGCGCTGGTGGCGTGCAGGCTGGATGTTCGTGCTCGCCCTGCTTGGCCTGTTGCTGGTTTTCGACGGACGCTACCGTGATTTCCCGCTGGGCCTGTTCGCGTTGCCGTGTGTCGGTTACGCATTGCTGGGCTGGTTGGATCGCAGGCATCGGGTGGCGATGCCACTGATCGAGGAACGCTTCCTGGCGTTCTGGTTGCCGTCGCTGGCTGCGGTAGTCGTTGCGCAGGAGTTGGGTCTCAACCCATCGACCTGGTTATGGCTGCTGCTGAACCTGGCGATTGCCGCCCCGGTGCTGATCGGTTGGTATCTGGCTGCCCGACTGCAGTCGGATCAGGCGCAGGCTGCCTACCAGTAACGCGAGGGCGCCAGCTTCGTAGCAATACATCACCAGAGCGATGAAACCGAGCGCGGCGGCAAGGCAGGCAGTGGCCGGATGCTTCCAAGCCAGCGCGAGCGCGGTACTGGCAAGCGCGGCATAACCCAGGCCATAGGTGTAGAACGCGAACACGATCGCCTGGCGCACACTGCACCAGGCAGGGCCATTCGCTTCGTCGCATAGGTGTGCGAGGTTGGCCGGCTCGATGAACAGATAGCGCACCAGCGCCGCGGCAACGCCAGCGAGCAGGATCGACATCCAGGGCAGGGAAACGCGAAGCGAAGAAGTCATCGGCGAAGTTTATGCGCTCTTGGCGCCACATGCCCAGGCAAACGGATTTCCGCGGCGACAGGCAAGTGATCGGAAAACGCCTGGGGCAGCGCCCACAGCTTGTCTATGTGGATCGCCTCGGAAGTGAGGATGTGGTCGAGTGCCTTGCGCGGTCGCCAGCTCGGGAAGGTCGGCATGGCCTGCGGTGGCGGTTGCAGGGTCGAAGTGTGGAACAGGTGGCGCATCTCGGCGCTGTGCACATCGGTGTTGAGGTCACCCATCAACACCGCGTGCGGATAATCCTTGAGCACCTCGGCGATGAAACCAAGCTGGCGTGCGCGCGCGACCGCGCTCAATGACAGATGGGCGATCATCACGGCGAGTGCATCCTGGCCCGAGCCGAAACGCGCCAGCAGCGCGCCGCGGCCCGGCACGCGGCTGGGCAGCGGATAGGTCAGCACCTCGGTGGGCTCCAGCCGGCTGATCAGGCCATTGGCGGTGTGCGAGACACGGGCGATCGGCCGGTTTGGCTGATGGCTCCAGAACGGCATGCCGGCGG
>NZ_DATCRY010000123.1:0-10017 GCF_036568765.1 Dyella sp.
GGATTCCTGATCACGGGGCTGTTGGTCGAGGAAATTCGCCAGGCCGGGCACGTGCAGTGGGCCGGTTTCTATATTCGTCGCCTGCGCCGTCTGTTGCCGGCCCTGGCGACGATGATCCTGGTAACCGGCGCCGCCGCAGCGCTACTGCTTGCGCCCGCCGAGCAGGGCGAGCAAGCGAACGCGGCCGGCATGGCGGCGCTCTGGTTAAGCAATATCTATTTCACGCTGAACCGGCTCGATTATTTTTCACCGGGCAACGACACCAATCTTTTCCTGCATACCTGGTCGCTCGGGGTGGAGGAGCAGTTCTACCTGGTCTGGCCGTTGCTGTTGTTCTGGCTGTGCTCCGATACAGATGCCGCGCGTGGCGAGCGGCGCCTGCGACTTGGCTTGTATTGCGTACTTGTGTTGAGCCTTGGCGCGTGTATCTATCTGACTTATGTGGCTCCAGCCGCCGCGTTCTATTTGATGCCGATGCGCGCTTGGCAGTTTGCGCTCGGTGCTTTAGTGAAGCTGACGATGTCGTCACCGCGCGGCCCGCGCTTGCCTATGGAGTTCGGATGGTTGGGGTTAGGAGCCATTCTGGCGGCAGGCGCATTGTTCGATGCGCATCGGCCTTATCCAGGGGTGTATGCCCTGCTGCCAAGCCTCGGTGCGGCGATAGTGATCGCCGCGGGGATGGCGCCAGGTGCCAAGGGAGTTTCCTCGTTCTTGTCCTGGAAGCCGTTGCAAGCGATCGGGCGTGTTTCCTATGCGTGGTATCTCTGGCATTGGCCGGCCCTGCTGCTAGCGAAGGTGTTAGCCGATAGCGATGGCTGGGAAGTGCGTGTTATGGCAGTCGGGACCTCTTTGCTCCTTGCCGCACTCAGCTATCGTTACATCGAGGCGCCGATCCGTCATCAGGAAGGCTGGCTACGAAGGCGCTTAAGTACTTTGTTGGTTGCTACGCTGGCCATGGGGGCGCTGGCTATGCTGGCCGGGCAATGGTCGGATCGCGCAGGCGATGCATCCAACGATGGTCGGCAGGCTAAGTATGCACGCGCGCATAATGACTCTCCGGCGATTTATGGCATGGGTTGCGACGACTGGTATGCAAGCGATCGTCTGAAGCCTTGCGCATTTGGCAACGGCACAAGCGCGCATGTGGCGGTGCTCATGGGCGATAGCATTGCGGGGCAATGGTTTCCGGCGACGGAAAAGCTGTTTGCACAGCAGGGATGGCGTTTGGTTGTGCTGACAAAGTCCTCCTGTCCGATGGTGGAGGAACCGTTCTTCTATGCGCGCATTGGGCGCGAATACACCGAGTGCTCGCGTTGGCGCGAGAAGGCGCTGGACTATGTCCGGACGCTCCGGCCGGACCTGGTGATGCTTAGCACCGTCTCCACCAATGGTTTCAGTGAGCAACAATGGGTAGAAGGTACCGAGCGTGTATTAGAGAGGCTCAGCCAAGCAACCGGCCATATCTACATTTTGCGCGCAACGCCTTACCTGCCTTTCGACGGCCCCAACTGCCTGGCTCAGCGAGAAGGGCGTCCGGCATGGCTAGGGACCAAGGCCCTGTGCAGCGCGCCATCGGACGATGCACATGCACTGATGGTGCTGAACGCATTGAGTCATGCAGTAACAACCGTTCCGAATGCGAGCATCGTGGACCTTAACGACCGTATCTGTCCCGGTGGGATTTGCTACGCACAACGACAGGGTGTGATCGTCTTTCGCGATGGCCAGCATTTGACCGCCAGCTACGCTGCCTCGCTTGCGCCCGTCTTAGGACAAGAGCTTCAAATCAGCGGATACTGACGCGACGCAGAGTCCAGGCCAGCGCCACCCAACAAGGCAGGCCGAAGAGTAGCCAAGGCTGGTTTTGCTGCACCGTTCCCGGCAGCAGGTGCAGGCCAATAGCGACCAGGCAGGCAGCCAATTGGACGATCAGTACGATGTTGGCAAGGCGGCTAGCTGGCACGCCGCGACGTGCGCGCCATACGGTGGCGAGTAGCAGCCAGGCCAGTGGATTGAACAGCAGCAAGTTGGCATTGGCCCAAGCGGATTGGTGCGCGGTGGCGAACCAAAGGATCAGCAATAGCGTGCCGACCGTGCCCGCCAATAGCAGGAAAAGACTGGCAAGCAGGGCATGGCCGATAGGAACGAAACGCTGCAGGACGATCAGCAGCGCAGCCAGGATTAGCCCGGCGATCGCCAGCGGCATACGCAGGTCTGGGGCGGTTTCCGCAGGAGGTACCAGGCGGTTGGGCGACAGTACCTGTTCGTCAGTGACCAGCGGCCGGCCATCGCTGGTTTTGACCGTGGCGATTTCGCGCTGCAGGACCATGGGCAGAAAACTCTCCTGCCACGCATCGAGCGGACGGTCGGCATAGGGCCCCAGGCCGAGATCCAGGATCAGCATCAGCCATGCTTGCTGGTCCATCAATCGAGCGGTTTGCTGGCGAAATGTCATGCCTCCGGCTCGTGTCTGCAAGGCGGTCTTGAGTACCCCACCCAGGGCCTGATCCAGTGCGTCGCGCACTCGTGTGGTGCAGTTCCTGGTGTAGTAGTCGTAGTCGTAGCGTACGTTTTCTGGCCGCAGGTTCCACAACAGGTAGTCGCGTAGCGCGGCGGCCTGTTCGGGCGTAAAGGCGAGGCGTTGACGCGTGATCGAGCGGCCCGTCTGCACGTAGTAGCTTTCGTCGTCCTCGCTATGCGCAGCATCCATCAGGTAATGCATGCGCCCGCGCGCAAAGTTGAGCAGGAAGCCGCTTTCGTCAAAATCGAAGACCCCGTAGTTGAAGTTCACCGATTCGCCGCTGACGGTGTCGCGCAACTCGATGGCGTCGTGGCCGAAGCGCTCCCAGTAGATCGCGCCCGGGCCGTAGGTTATCAGCGAGACTTCGAGATTGGCGCCGGGAGCGTTGGCGACGTCCGCCTGTGCCGCTGGAACGAGGCCGATCAGCAGGAGGGCCAGCAGTAGGAGGCGGCGCAGCGGGTGCATGGTCGTATCTCGTGACTTTATGGAATCTTGAACAGGGTCCGCATCGGGACTAAGCGGCGTTCTCCCTCATCTCTACCATCTCTCCCCGCAAAACCACGGGAAAGGAAGCCGACTCGGGCGAACCTCAGTGCTTTGTATTTGCGGAGACGGCTCCCTCTCCCCCGGCTTTTTGCCGGGGGAGAGGGTTGGGGCGAGGGGGGCTTTCCGTCACGAACCCGCAGTCGTCACACGGAACTGCTGCACGCGACGGTCGTCAGCCTCGGTAACATGGAACAGATAGCCACCGATGACGATCTCTTCGCCCACTTCGGGCAAGTGGCCGAACTCCGACGTCGCCATGCCGCCGATGGTATCGAACTCCTCATCGGAGAAATCCCCACCGACCTGCTCGTTGAAATCGGCAATCGGCGTCAGCGCGCTGACCAGCCAACTGCCGTTGGCTTGCGCGTGCATGAGCTGCGGTTCTTCCTCGTCGTCATGCTCGTCGTCGATCTCGCCGACGATCTGTTCGAGCACGTCCTCGATGGTGATCAGGCCGGCCACGCCGCCGTATTCGTCCACCACCATGGCCATGTGGTTGCGCGTATGGCGGAACTCCGCCAACAACACGTTCAGCCGCATCGATTCAGGGATCAGCACCGCCGGGCGCAGAATGGTGTGGATGTCGAAAACTTGGCCATCGCCGAAGTACTTCAGCAAATCCTTAGCCAGCAAGATACCGACGATCTCGTCCTTGTCGTCGCCATGCACGGGAAAGCGCGAGTGACCCGACTCGACGACGGTAGCGAGGATATCGGCCAGCGGTGCGTCGGCAGAGAGCATGACGATCTGGGTGCGCGGCACCATGACATCGTCGACGCTCAGTTCGGTCACTTTGATCGCACCCTCGACCATGGTCAGGGTGTCATTGGAGAGCAGGCCCTTGGCCTGGGCGGCGCGGAGCTCCTCAATGAGCTCTTGGCGATTGCGCGGCTCGCCGGAAAACATGTGGCCCAGTCGATCCCACCAGGAGCGGTGGGCCGGGCCGCTGGTACTGCCAGGGTCCTCGTTCATTACGCTTGCGATAACTGCCCGAAAAAGGGCGGGAATTGGAGTCTAGCGGAAAAATCGTGACGGTTCAGGGGCGGGGGAGAAGATAGTGGAGAGGGGTAACGAGTTAGGATGCTTTATAACTTATTGTATTTAATTGTTTTTGTTGTGTGCTGCCGCAATTTTCCAAGAGCGGCCATGCTTTTCTCTTTCTCCTCAGTCTTCTGCACCCACTCCTTGAACATAAGGATCGGCAATTCCAAGCCGCCCAAGAATTCGTGTCTCCAATGCCTCCATGACCTCGGCCTCGGCATCTTCGATATGGTCGTACCCGAGTAGATGCAGCACCCCATGGACGGTCATATGCGCCCAATGATGCTGGGCAGGCTTGCGTTGTTCGCCCGCCTCACGTGCCACCACCGGCGCGCAGATGGCCAGATCGCCGAGCAGCGGTAGCCGTATGCCTGAGGGTAGTTCGGCGGGAAAGGAGAGCACATTGGTGGCGTAATCCTTACCGCGGTAGTCGCGGTTCAGCGCCCGCCCTTCGTCTGTATCGACGATGCGTATCGATAATTCCGCGACCCTGCGATGCCTGGCGCCGGCCAATGCCGCATCGACCCAGCGACGGAAACTGGCCGCTGCGGGCACGCCCGTACGCGGCACGCCATAGCTCACGTGCACCCTGTGCTCAGTGGTTGCCATGGTCCGGCCTGGCGTTGCTCTTGTCGGCATCTTCGAAGGCTTCATAGGCCCGCACGATCTTGGCGACCAGCGGATGGCGTACGACGTCGCGCGAGGTGAAGAAGGTGAAGCTGATGCCGTCGACGCCGCGCAGCACTTCGATGGCGTGGCGCAAGCCCGAGCGCACGTGGCGGGGCAGGTCGATCTGGCTGACGTCGCCAGTGATCACGGCGACCGAGCCGAAGCCGATGCGCGTGAGGAACATCTTCATCTGTTCGACGGTGGTGTTCTGCGCTTCGTCGAGAATCACGTAGGAGTCGTTGAGCGTGCGGCCACGCATATAGGCCAGCGGAGCGATCTCGATCACGTTGCGCTCGATCAGCTTGGCGACCTTTTCGAAGCCGAGCATTTCATAGAGCGCGTCGTAGAGCGGACGCAGATAAGGATCGACCTTCTGCGACAGGTCGCCGGGCAGGAAGCCGAGTTTTTCGCCGGCCTCTACCGCGGGGCGCACCAGCAGCAGGCGCTGCACGCGGTTGGCTTCCAGCGCTTCGACGGCGCTGGCAACGGCAAGGTAGGTCTTGCCGGTACCGGCCGGGCCGACGCCGAAATTGATGTCGTGCGTGGTGATCGCGTGCAGGTAGCGTGCCTGATTGGGGCCGCGGCCCTTGATCACGCCACGCTTGACCTTGATGACGACATCCTGGGCGCTCTCGGCAGCCTCGTCGGTAATTGCATCGATGCCCGATTCGGCCAGGTGCAGGTTGATGCGCGGCCCGGTAAGCGTTTCCCGCTCGGTTTCCGCGTAAAGCGCACGCAGCACTTTCTCCGCGGCGCGTGCGGCGGCCTCTTCGCCGATGACCTGGAACAGCTCGCCGCGATGATCGATCTCTACGCCCAGGCGCAATTCGACCTGGCGCAGGTGTTCGTCGAACGGGCCGCAGAGGTTGGCCAGGCGACCGTTGTCTGCCGGGTCGAGCGTGAAATCGCGTTGATTAAGACCGTTGGTCATAAGGTTACGGGGCAGTCGTAAACATGGTGATGCCGCACCTGGGCGCGGGAACGGATACAGGGTAGCGCGCATGGAGCGCACCACCGATGTATTGCGAAAGCCGGCTTTTTCAAGCGGCCTGGTGATCGGCCCGATCGTCGGCCGCAGTCTGCACGCGGCCGCGCAACGAGTTGGTCATGGCCTCGGTGATCGTTACGTCGACAAACTGTCCGATCAGGCGCGTCGGGCCAGGGAAATTCACGTAGCGCATGTTCTCTGTGCGCCCGCTCAGTTCGTTGGCATTCTTGCGGCTGGTTTTTTCCACCAGCACGCGCTGAACGGTGCCGACCATCGCTTCGTTGATCTTTCGAGCGTTTTCGTTGAGAACGGCTTGCAGGCGCGAGAGGCGTTCGTGCTTGACGGACATCGGCGTATCGTCGGCCAGGTTGGCCGCCGGTGTGCCCGGGCGCGAGGAAAAGATGAAGGAGAAGCTCTGGTCGAAGCCGACGTCCTCGATCAGCTTCATGGTCTTTTCGAAATCGTCGTCCGTTTCGCCGGGGAAGCCGACGATGAAATCCGAAGAGACGCAGATATCGGGACGTACCGCGCGCAGCTTGCGGATCTTCTGCTTGAACTCCAACGCCGTGTAGCCGCGCTTCATGGCGGTGAGGATCCGATCGGAGCCGGCCTGCACCGGCAGATGCAGGAAGTTGGCTAGCTGCGGCACATTGGCGTATGCCTCGATCAGCGAGTCGGAGAACTCCAGCGGATGAGAGGTGGTAAAGCGAATGCGGCCGATGCCGTCGATTTGCGCGATGGCGTGGATCAACACGGCCAGGTCGGCGACGCCGCCGTCGTGGGTCGGGCCACGGTAAGCGTTGACGTTCTGCCCGAGGAGATTCACCTCGCGCACGCCCTGGTCGGCCAGGCGGGCCACCTCGACGATCACGTCGTCGAAGGGGCGACTGATTTCCTCGCCGCGGGTGTACGGCACCACGCAGTACGAGCAGTACTTGGAGCAGCCTTCCATGATCGAGACGAAAGCCGTGGGGCCCTCGGCGCGCGGCTCGGGCAGGCGGTCGAACTTCTCGATCTCAGGGAAGCTGATGTCGACTTGCGCCTTGCCGGTAGCTCGCTTGGCCTCGATCAGTTCGGGCAGGCGATGCAGGGTCTGAGGACCGAAGACCAGGTCGACGAAGGGTGCGCGCTTGATGATCGCATCGCCTTCCTGCGAGGCCACGCAGCCACCTACGCCGATCAATACCGGCTTGCCGCCCTGCTTGTGCTCCTTCCAGCGGCCCAGCTGGCTGAAGACCTTCTCCTGGGCCTTTTCGCGGATGGAGCACGTGTTGATCAGGATCACGTCCGCCTCGGCCTCGTCCTGCGTCAGTTCCAGGCCATGCGAAGCCTTCAGCACGTCGGCCATCTTGGCCGAGTCGTACTCGTTCATCTGACAGCCGTGAGTCTTGATGAAAAGCTTGCCGCTCATGGAGTGCTTGGGTACCGGTTCGAGTGATAGAGGGCGAAGGCGCCGAACCGCGCAGTTTACGCCGACCTGGCGGCATCCGCCAGTTACCTGGGGTAACAGGATCAAGCACTTGCGCCCCTTTTTGACGCCTTGGGCCGGGCCGGGGATAACGGTCATGGCGCACGAATCCGGTGGTCAGCTCTTGAGCGGCTCTGGGGCGGGCTGCACACTGCGCGCCATGTTTGCCGATGGATTCACGCAGAAAACACCCGTCCGGCGCCTGCAGCAGGCCCTGGCAGGTGTGGCCGTGCTCGTGATCCTGGCGCTGTGCCCGGCAGCGGCACGGGCCGGCGGGCTTTATCGATGTACCGGCGCCAGCGGTGAGGCGGTCTTCAGCAATAGCGCGGTCGGCTATAGCGACTGCCACAAACTGCCGGGTACCTCGGCTCCGCCCACCGCGGCACGGCGTGCGCGCCCGACGATGGCGCCGATCGCCTCGATACTGGGTGTAAAGGGTTCCGTCGAGACCACTGCGCGCACGGTGGCCGAGGCGAGGCCGGCGATTGCCCCCGCTGGCGAGGACAGGACGGCGACCGCCTCGTCCCCGCCGGGCAAGCCGGGGCAGTGGACTTACGCGGAATCGAAAAAGGCCCTGGACGACACGGCCGCGGCATTGACCGCGCCAAACGAGCGTGTATTGCGTGGATCGGTATACCGGGTCGTACATCCGGATGGCTCGGTCGAATACACCAATGTGGCGCCGGCAGGCCAGAAAGGCCGTGCGGTCACCATGCTCTTCAGTTATATCGCCACCTGTGTGGCCTGCAACCTGCGTTCGCCGATCCATTGGGACAGCGTGGCGCTCAACCTGACGGCATATGCCGACACGATCCGCGCAGCCAGCGCCGAGTTCGGTGTGGATGAGGCTTTTCTTCGCGCAATCATTCATGCCGAGAGCGCGTTCAATCCGCGCGCGTTATCGCTGAAAGGTGCGCAGGGCCTGATGCAGTTGATGCCGGCCACGGCCAACGACATGGGCGTGCGCGATGCATTCGACGCCGATCAGAATATTCGCGGCGGCGCACGCTATCTGGCCTTGTTGCTGCGCAATTTCAATGGCGACGAACGTCTGGCCGCCGCGGCCTACAACGCCGGCGCCAATGCGGTGCTGCGCTATAACGGCGTGCCGCCGTATGAGGAAACCCAGGTCTATGTCGAGCGCGTGGGCACGCTGCGCAAGCGTTACGGCACGGTGGTTGCGAAAGCTCCGCCTGTGGCCGCCCTGGGCGGGCGAGGGCTGTAGTTCGGTCGTCAGCTGTCCGCCGGCACCGTAGGCGGCATTGGCGGTCGCTGCGCCAGCGTCACTTCGGTATGAAAAGGCGTGCCGTTGCGCAAGCCCGATACCTTGACCTTGCTGCCTGGCTTGAGTGCAGCTTCATGCCGGCGTAGATCGGCCGGGTCGACGACATCCTCGTCGCCAAGACGCAGCAGGATATCGTGGGGCTGGAGCCCCGCCTGGGCGGCAGGGCCGCCGGGATAGACATCGATCACCTGAGCGCCGCGCGCCGCAGCGGGCAGGCCGCTGTCGGCGGCGATCGGGACGAAGCCGTAATCGGCGCCCATCCAGCCGCGTACCACGTGACCGGTATCCATGAGCTGAGCCAGCACCCGCGTCGCGGTGTCGACCGGAATGGCGAAGCCGATGCCTTCGGCATTGGCGGCCTTGCCGATCAACGAGGTGTTGATGCCGACCAGCTCACCTTGGGTATTGATCAGTGCACCGCCGGAGTTGCCCAGGTTGATGGCCGCGTCGGTCTGCACGAAATCCTCTGGGCTGGTACTCGATAGCTGACGACCGATCGCGCTGACGATGCCCATGGTCACGGTCTGGGTCAGCCCGAAGGGGTTGCCGATCGCCAGCACGACGTCGCCGGTACGCATCCGCTTCTGATCGGCGATCTGGATCACCGGTGGATTGGCCACGTCGATCTTGAGCACGGCAAGGTCGGTCTCGTCGTCGGCGCCGACGACACGAGCCTTGGCCACGCGGCCGTCGTACAGCAACACCTGGATGTCGTCGGCGTTGGCAATGACATGATTATTGGTCAACACATAGCCCTGGCTGTTGACGATCACGCCGGAGCCCAGGCTCTGCTCGCGTTTCTGGTATGCCGGGCCGGTAGGAATGCCTCCGAACAGGCGTCGAAGCACCGGATCGGCATACATCTGCATGGCGCGCGCGGTGACGAGTTTGTTTGCGTAAATATTGACCACCGACGGTGCCGCCTTGGCGACGGCGTCGGCGTAGGACACCGGGCCGGACTGACGCGACAGCGTCGGTGCCGACGGTACGGGAGGGGTGCTTGCCGGTGCCGCGCTATGCGTGGCGGTGCCGCCGGTCAGGCCGATGCGCGCACGCAACCGCTCGCCCGTCGCCGGCCATAAGAGGCTGATCACGAAGGCAGCCGCCAGCCCGATAACCACGAAGCGGGCGATGAAGGCGAGCGTGCCGGCGGCATGTTTCATGTCGTGAGAAGTTTCGTTGCGAAGCGGGCGTGGGCTAAGGTTGGACGGGCGTGGGCCCACAGTATCGGTTTGATTGTACGAGTGATGGGCTGACGCTACACTAACGCGATTTTTGGGGATAACAGATTCTAGTTCGAGTGGGTCGGTAGTCCCTGCATCTCAATGGCATGCAAGTACCGGAGAGCCTGATGGCGAACGAAGTCGTCGATCACGGCCGCCGCCGCTTCCTCACAGCGACCACGGCAGTGGTCGGTGGTGTGGGAGTCGTCGCAGCGGTTGTGCCCTTTGTAAAATCTTGGGAACCCAGCGCGCGCGCGAAAGCGGCGGGTGCTCCGG
>NZ_DATCRY010000124.1:0-24460 GCF_036568765.1 Dyella sp.
TTGGCGTCGGTGGGGAGTTGCTTTGATTTGGCTACGGCGATGCATTCGGCGTAGTCGGGCTTGAACGATTCCAGGATGGCTTTGACGCCGGGGATGGCGGTGAACTTTTCGTCTTGGTGCGCGAACGCGGGATCGACCAGCACCATGCCAGCGAGTTGGTCGCGGTATTTGTCGGCGAAGAGCACGCCGTTCAGACCCGCCAGGGAGTGGCCGACGAATATGTAGGGTGGCTTCAGGTGTGCCGCCACCAGCAGGCGATGGAGATCGTCTACCAGCGCGGAGGTGTCGCGCGGTAGCGGGCCGGGGTCGGAGAAGCCGTAGCCGGCGCGGTCGTAGGTGCAGGCGGTGGTCAGGCGGCCGATGGCGGGCTGGATGTATTCCCATGCGGTCGGCGGGCCACCCCAGCCGTAGTCGAAGATGACGACGGGGCTGCCGGAGCCGATGCAATAGAGGTTGAGCTTATGGCCGGGTGCGATTTCGACCAGGCGGTGGGGCTGGTAGTACGGTGCTGCGGCGGCGTCGAGGGCCGCGGCCGGGCTTGCGATCGCGAGCCCGGTCAGTAAGGCGCCGCATAGCAGCGCGAGAGGTGAGCCCGATCCTGTTTTCATGACGATGTCGCGCCGGTTCGATGCGTCGATGGATTCTTGGGCTCCGCCTGGGATACGGCAATAGGGCAAAGGGCACGGTGAGCGGGCGGTTAGTCGATCTTCTCCGGCAACTTGGCTCGCATCTGTTGCGCTGTCCGGGTGTCGCCCGCGAGATCGGCTGCTTTGGCGGCACCCGTGAGCGCGCCTAGTCTGCCCGGCGCATCGGCCAAGGCGATTCGATAGGCTTGCAGGGCTTCTTGCGGTCGATGTTGCGATAGCAACAGGTCGCCCAGTTGTTCGCGCGCGGGGATGATGGGGCCAGGCGTGACGGGGAGTTTCTCGACGGCATCTTCTTCGGCGGCCGCTTGGCTGAGTTGGTCGACTGCCTCTTTCGGTTGATTGTTGGCGGCGAGCTGCCATGCCCGGGCTTCTTTGCTCAGTACATCGACTTGCGTTGCCCAGTAGGCGTTGCCGGCGGCTTGCAGTTGTTGGCGGCAGGTGTCGAGGCGTGCGATGTCATCGCTGGCCGCTTGTGGATGGCCTGCGCGCGCGTTGGCTACAGCGCGTGCCCAATAGACGACGGCGGCGACATGCGGGGCGGATTCGGGCAGGGCTTTTAGTGCGATGGCTGCATCCCATTGGTGGCGCTCCATGGCGAGTCGGACGGGCATCGCAGTGGCGGCGTAGCCGACTTTGAAATCGCTGCCGCTGAGTGCGTCCATGGCGTCGAGTTCCGCGACTACCTGCTCGGCCTCTTTTTGGCGGCCTCGTTGCAGGTAGGCGTAGACGAGATAGTCCATGGCGTGGAGTTCTTCGCCGACGTCGTGCTGGTTGTGTGCCGCGGTGCGGGCGGCGATGTTCGATGCGATGGAGTCGTCCCACAGGCCCAATCGCGTGAAGATGTGCGATGGCATGTGCAAGGCATGCGGCGCGGACGGTGCGATCTTCGAGTAGGCGCGTGCCGCGGCCAGGCCGCGCGGGGCGAGTTCCGCGCTGTCGTAGGCGTGGATCAGGTAGTGGGCGATGCCTGGGTGATCCGGGTAACTGCGATAGATCGGCTCCAGTATGGCGGCGGCACGCTTCTGGTTGGCGTGGGTTTTGTCTTCGGGCGGAGCGGTGGCGATCAGGGAGAGCGCGTAGAAGACCTGCACTTCGGTGTCGGCGGAATAGTTTTTGGCGACGGTGCTCATCGCCTTTTCGTAGGCTTTGGCGCGGACTGGGGGCGGTAGGCGGTCGGCGTCGCGGTAGTACGCGGCGATGGCGGCGATGAGTTGGCGTTCGCGGTCGGTTTTGGCGTTGAGGCGCTGGGCTTGCTCGACTTCGGCTTGGCCTTTTTGCAGCTCGGCCGGGCTGGGTGGCCCCCAGAGTTCGTGGTAGTACGACATGGCTGCACCCCAGTGGGCCATGGCGCAGGCGGGGTCGGCTTTGGCGACATTCTGGAATGCCGTTTCTGCGGCGGTGTAGGCAAAGGAATGCAGCAGGGCTACGGCGCGCTCGAAGTCGTGGGCGACGTTCGGTGCGCAGGAGGTCGGGAAGCTGACGGTGCCGAGTTTTTCCGGGGCCGGATGGGAGTGGGTTTCTTGGGCCCAGGCAGTTGAGATGCTGGCTGAGGCGCCCATGAGGGTGGCGACGATCAGCAACGCGGCGCTTGGCTTCATGGGGTGGCCCTCTGAGGCATGAGGGTCGAGTGTATGCCTCGGTGTTTGGGTGTGTGGATATGGCTGATGGGTTAGTGGGTTGTCGTTGCGTGGAGGGTTGCCCCCTCAACCCGACCCTCTCCCCCGGCAAGCCAGGGGAGAGGGAGCCTGACTGAGGCAAGCCTCAACGCTTCGCGCTTGCGTGGCCTGCTCCCTCCCTTGTTTACAGAGGAGGGATCGGCACGCAAAGCTGCACACTCGTCGTCCTGGCGGACGCCTGGGCGACGAAGTGAGAACAGCAAGGCTGTTGGAATGTGGCGCTGGTTGTTATCAACGCCCAGGCGAGCGTAGACCTGTCGATCCGCGCACGACGAGATCGGCCGACAGCACGCGCTTGCGCGGTGGCACGCCGGGATCGTTCAGCAGTTCGATCAGCATCGTCATGGCTTCGCGCCCGATCGCGTTCTTCGGCTGGGCGACGGTGGTCAGCGGTGGCGAGGTGTAGCGGGCGAAGCGAATGTCGTCGAAGCCGACGACGGAGACATCGTCGGGGACGCGCAGGCCTTTGGAGGTCAGCGCGCGTATGGCGCCGATCGCCATCTCATCGTTGGAACAGAACACCGCGCTGAACGATTGTCCCTGCGCAAGAAACAGGTCGATGGCGCGCTCGCCCGCTTCGATCGAGAAGTCACCGACAGTGATCAAGGCGGGATCGGCAGCGATGTTCGCGCGCTGCAAGGCAAGGCGGTAGCCCTGTTCGCGATCGACGCAGATCGGGCTGGACGACGGGCCGGCAATGAAGGCGATGTCGCGGTGCCCAAGCGTCACCAGATAGTCGACCGCGGCGCCGGCGGCGGCGACGTTGTCGATATAGACGCTGGAGATCTTGTTGTCTTTGACGTACTCGCAGGCGTTGACCACGGGCAGGCGGCCATCGATGGGAACGGCGGGTACACGATGCGACATGGTGATGATCCCATCGGCTTGCCGCGCCGCGACCATGTCGGCATAGGCCTGTTCGCGTACCAGGCTGCTTTGCGTTTCGCCCAGCAGCACCGAGTAGCCGTTCTCGTGCGCGACCTGCTCGATGCCACGGATCACTTCCGAGAAAAAGGGATTGGCGATGTCGGGCAGCAAGGCGACGATCAGGCGCGTGCGCGCGGTGCGCAAGTTGCGCGCCAGGGCATTGGGTGTGTAGCCCAGGCGCTTGACCACGTCGTGGATGCGCTGGCGCGTGGTTTCGCTGACGACCTCCGGCCGCTGCAAGGCGCGTGAGACCGTCGCCACGGAAACCTTGGCGATGGCGGCGATTTCCTTGACCGTCCGGACACGTGCCGGCTGCGAGGCGGCCGCCGCACGCTCGCCGTTGTTGCGCTGCCGCTTAGGCTTGGATCCATCCCCACTCACGAGCTTCGGCCGCCTTTTATCGCTACTGTGTCTTGAACGATACCAGCCGGCAGCGCCGGAGAACGATAGGCCCCGGCGGCCATTCCGACCGATATTGGTGCAATGCAATGTAATGGATTACATGAAATCGTTGCACCGACGTTTGTACATCTGTTACATAACATCGCCGCATTTGTAGGACTTTACGGCGAGCCACTCGAGAGCGGCGACGCCAACTTCGCACAGGCGACGTGGGAAAAGCCAGTGTTTATGCGGATGTAATCGAATACATTTCTGCGACAACGGGGAGCTCGGAAGGGGAATGGCAAGCCAGTCCATGTCGACCAGCGCCAAGGCGGTCACCCGATGAAGAAGCTAGGCATGGGGCTCGTCGGCCCCGGCTTTATCGCCGCGCACCACCTCGATGCGGTGCGGCGCCTGGGCCATGTCGAGATCGTCGGCATCGCCGGCTCCAGCCTCGAATCGGCCAAGAAGCGGGCGCGCGAACTGAATGCCGGGCGGGCTTATGCAAGCTACCAAGCGCTGTTGGCCGACCCCGCCGTGCAGGTGGTGCACAACACCACGCCGAATCACTTGCACCGGGAGGTTTCCCTGGCCGCGCTGCGTGCGGGCAAGCATGTGATCTCCGACAAGCCGCTTGCCAGCAGCGCGCAGGAGGCTCGCGAGCTGTACGAAGCCGCGCGCGACTCGAAGGTGGCGCATGTTGTTACGTTCAACTATCGCGGCTATCCGCTGATCCAGCAGGCGCGCGCGATGATCGCCAAGGGCAAGGTCGGCCCGACGGTGTTCGTGCACGGTTGCTACCTGCAGGATTGGCTGACCGATGAACGCGCTTATTCGTGGCGCCTGGATCCTAAGCTGGGTGGCGCCAGTTCCGCGCTGGGCGATATCGGCTCGCACTGGTGCGATCTGGCCGAGCATGTCACCGGCGCGCGCATTATCGCGGTGCTGGCCGATCTGCACACCGCCGTGCCGGTGCGCGAGGTGCCGGCGGCATCGCCGAAAGCGTTTGCGGGTGCGGCCAAATCTGCGCCGCGACGCAAGATCAAGATCGCCAGCGAAGATCTGGCCAGCGTGCTGCTGCGTTTCGATAACGGCGCGCGCGGCTGTGTCACGGTCGGCCAGGTGGTTCCCGGTCACAAGAACGACCTGCGCCTGGAGATCAACGGACGCCAGGCCTCGCTGGCGTGGCGGCAGGAACAGCCCAACGATCTGTGGATCGGCCATCAGGCGCAGGCCAATACGGTATTGACGCGAGACCCTGCCCTGCTCGATCCGACCGCACGCGGCTACGCGCATCTGCCTGCGGGCCATCCGGAAGCCTGGGCGGATGCTTTCGGCAACCTGATCGCGGATGCGTATGCATGGATTCGTCGCGGCGGCACGCCCGCGACGAAGCCGGCCGCGCTGCCCACGTTTGCCGATGGCTATCGCAACAGCCTGCTGGTCGACGCGATGCTCAAGAGCCATGCCGCCGGCGGCGTATGGCAGCCCATCGAAGACCCTCTCGAAACACCACGTACAACGAGGAAACGCGGATGAAGTGGCGCCTTAGATTGATGATGTTGTTCGAGTTCGCGATCTGGGGCGCCTGGTATGTCACCGTCGGCACCTGGCTAGGCCAGACGCTGCATTTCAGCGGCAAGGAAATCGGCGCCGTCGCCGGCACCACCGCTATCGGCGCGATGATCTCGCCGCTGTTTGTCGGGTTGCTCGCCGACCGCCTGTTCGATACGCGCCGCGTGCTTGTGGTGCTGCATCTGATCGGCGCTCTGCTGCTCGTGGTTGCCGCGCAGCAGAGCGCGTTCCCGGTGGTGTATGCCACCTTGCTGGCCTATAGCCTCTGCTACATGCCGACGCTGGCCTTGACCGCTTCGCTGGCGATGCGGCACATCAAGGATCCGCAGGAAGAATTCGGCGCGATCCGCGTGTTCGGCACGATCGGCTGGATCGTCGTGGGCCTGATCGTCGGCGCCTGGGGTGTCGAAGCGACGGCCTCGCCGTTGCTGCTGGCTGCCGGGCTTTCGCTGGCGATGGCGATCTATTGCGTTACCCTGCCCCCGACGCCGCCGCTCGCGCGTAACACGCGCTTCGAGCTGCGCCATGCGTTGCCGCTGGAATCCCTGCATCTGCTGCGCGATCGCTCGATGGCCGTGTTTGCGCTCGCTTCGTTCCTGATCTGTATCCCGCTGCAGTTCTATTACGCGTTCACCAACCTGTATCTCAACGAGATCGGCGTGGTCAACGCCGCCGGCAAGATGACCGGCGGGCAGATGTCGGAACTGTTCTGCATGCTGCTGATTCCGTGGTTCTTCCGGCGCCTGGGGGTGAAGTACATGCTTGCCGCCGGCATGCTGGCCTGGGTGGTGCGCTATGCCATGTTCGCCTACGGCGCCACTGGCGAACTGATGTGGATGCTGTGGCTCGGCATCGTGCTGCACGGCATCTGCTTCGACTTCTTCTTTGTCGTCGGCCAGATCTATATCGATCGCGAAGCGCCGCCTGCCTTGCGCGCGGCGACGCAAGGTCTGATCACCTTCCTGACCTACGGCCTTGGCATGTTCGTCGGCTCGTGGCTGTCCGGGCTGGTGGTCGACACGTATGCGCATACCGATGCGCAGGGCGTGGCGACGCACGACTGGCGCGCCATCTGGACGATCGCCGGCGCCTGCGCCGCTTTTGTCCTGGTCTTGTTCGTACTGCTGTTCAAGGATCGCAAGGCGACGGTGGCCCACCCTGTCACCGACGCCGCCTGATTTCCCCTACCGTCCCTGGCCCCACGGGAGAACCCGTTCATGATGAATCGCAGGCAGTTCCTCGCTAGCTCCGCCCTTTGCGGCACGGCGGCGTGGCTCGCACTTGGCTCGTCCGGAAAGATCCTTGCCGCGACCGCGCAGGGCAAGCCGCTCGGCATCCAGCTCTATATGGTGTTGAAGGCGTATCAGGACGACCCTAACGGTACGCTCAAGACGCTCAAGTCGATCGGCTATACGGAGATCGAAGCCATCGTCACAAGCACGGCCAAGACCTTGCGCGACCAGTTGAGCGAAGCGGGCCTGCGCTGCCCCAGCATGCACTTCGACAGTCTCGGCTTCGAGCCGGGTATCGAAGCGGCACATACGCTCGGCGCGAAGTTCATCGTCAGCAGCATGCTGCCGTCCATCATGCAGAAGGAGCAGGCCGCGAAGGGAAAGAGCGCGCCGGAGCCGACCTACTCGCTCGACGAAGCCAAGCGCACTGCCGAATACGCCAATCGCCTCGCCGAGAAAGCCAGGCAGGCCGGGCTGCAATACGCCTATCACAACCACCATCTCGAATTTACCGACGTGGGCGGTGGGCAGACGTTCTACGATGTGCTGCTCAAGGAAACCGACCACAAGCTCGTCCAGTTCGAGCTCGACTGCGGCTGGGTGCACGCAGGCGGCAAGAATCCCGCCGATATCTTCAAGGCCAATGCCGGCCGCATCCCGCTGATGCACGCGAAGGATTTCCTGCCCGGGGCCGACGGCAAGAACAACTACCCGGGCGCGGAGCTCGGCCGTGGCACCCTCGATTACAAGCCGATCATGGCGGCAGCGGCGACCGCTGGACTGAAGCATTGCTTCGTCGAGCAGGAAGGTCCGTTCGACCGCATGAGCCAGCTCGACGCCGCGCGCGTCGATTACGCCTACCTGCGCCCGCTGCGCTGAACTGCCCCAAGGTAACCGCATGGAAAAGAACACATTCGACGCCATCGTTGTCGGTACCGGCGTCAGTGGCGGCTGGGCCGCCAAGGAACTGACCGAAAAAGGCTTGAAGACCCTGGTGCTCGATCGCGGCCCGATGGTCAAGCACGGAGACTACCCCACGGCGATGAAGGCGCCTTGGGAGCTGCCCTACGCCGACGAGCCGACGCAGGAAGACATCGCGCGCCACCCCAAGAGTACGCGCCCGTCGTTCTACGGTATTACGCAGTCCACCAAGCACTGGTTCGTCGACGATATCGACAACCCGTATGAAGAAACCAAGCCCTTCGACTGGTTCCGCGGCTATCACGTCGGCGGACGCTCGCTGATGTGGGGCCGGCAAAGTTACCGCTTCAGCCAGATGGATTTCGAGGCGAACGGCAAGGAAGGCGTCGGCGTGGATTGGCCCATCCGCTATGAAGACCTGGCTCCGTGGTACGACTACGTCGAGCATTTCATCGGCGTCAGCGGATCGACCGAGCACCTGGCGCAGCTGCCGGACGGCCAGTTCCTGAAGCCGATGGAGCTCAACTGCGTCGAGAAGGATTTCCAGGGCAAGCTGGAGGAGAAGTTCAAGCGCAAGCTGATCATCGGCCGCACCGCCAACCTCTCCGAACCGCTCAAGCACAACCTGAGCCCGCAGCGCGCGCAGTGCCAGTATCGCAACCTGTGCATGCGCGGCTGCCCCTTCGGCGCCTACTTCAGCAGCAACTCATCGACGCTGCCTGCGGCCGAGAAAACCGGCAATATGACGATCGTTCCCAATGCCATTGTCTATGAAGTGATCTACGACAACGTCAAGGGCAAGGCGACGGGCGTGCGCGTGCTGGATGCGGAGACCGGGCACCAGACGGAGTACTTCGCGCGCGTGATCTTCTTGAACGCCTCGACTTTCGGCACGACGCATATCTTGCTGAACTCCGTCTCCAGCCGCTTCCCCAACGGCTTCGGCAACGATAGCGGCGAAGTGGGCCACAACATCATGGACCATATTTTCGGCCACGGCGCGCGTGCGCTGGTCGAAGGCCATGAAGACCGCTACTACTTCGGGCGCCGCCCCAACGGCTTCTATATTCCGCGTTACCGCAACGTCGGCTCGGACAAGCGCAACTATCTGCGTGGCTTCGGCTACCAGGGCGGCGCAAGCCGCAGCGACTGGACGCGGCTGGTCGATACGCCGGCATTGGGCGACGATCTCAAGCGCGAAGCGGAGAAACCCGGACCGTGGTGGGTGTCGATGATGGGCTTCGGCGAAATGCTGCCCAATCACAAGAACATGGTGACGCTCGACCGCAACCATAAAGACAAGTACGGCCTGCCCGTGCTCAACTTCGATGCCATGCACAGGGAGAACGAAACCCTGATGACCAAGGAGATCATCGACGACGCGCTGGAGATGTTTAACGCCGCCGGCTATCGCAATGTCAGCTCCTTCACGATGCAGGCCAACGTCGGCGCAGGTATCCATGAAATGGGTACCGCACGCATGGGCCGCGACCCGAAGACCTCGGTGCTCAACGCATGGAACCAGATGCATGCGTGCAAGAACGTCTTCATCACCGACGGTTCGGCGATGGCCTCCTCCGCCTGCCAGAACCCCTCCCTGACTTACATGGCGCTGACCGCACGCGCGGCCAGCCACGCCGTGGAAGAACTCAAGCGCGGCAATATCTAAGGAGACCGGCCATGAATCGTCGTGAATGGTTGAAATGCATGTCCGCGCTTGCCGTGGGCGCCGTGGCCGGGCCGTCCCTGCTGGCTGTCTTCGATGCCCATGCGGCCTCCCAGAAACCGGGCGCGGCACCGCGCTTCTTCAGCCCGCAGCAGACCAGCACGATCGCTGCGGTGGCGGACATCATCATCCCGCATACCGATACGCCGGGAGCGCTCGATGCGGGCGTGCCCGCCTTTATCGATTCGATGTTCAAGGATGTCTATACCAAGGCCGAGCAGCAGCGATACCTCACTGCACTGGCCGCATTCGACAAGGCCGGCGGCAAACCGTTCCTCCAGTTGGATGAGGCCCAACGCAAGGCATGGGTCACCAAGCTCCATGGCGATGCCATCGCCGGGCCCATGAAAGTCGCGCTGACACCCGCTGCCGACTTTGTGATGATGACCAAGAAGCTGACCATGCTCGGCTTCTTCATGTCCCAGCCCGGCAGTACGCAGGTATTGCAGTACGTCGCCGTTCCCGGCGGTTTCAAGGCCGATATCCCGCTGACCGAAGCGGGCAACGGCAGGGCCTGGGCGGTCGAGACGGAATTGAGGATCTGACCCATGCACCGATGGCGGAGGGCATACGCATGAAAACACTCAAGGGTCCGGCGATCTTTCTTGCCCAATACGCGGGGGACGAAGCACCGTTCCATACGCTCCCCGCCATCGCCGGGTGGGCGGCATCGCTCGGCTTTGTCGGTGTGCAGATTCCCTCCAACGATCATCGCCTGTTCGATCTGGAGCAGGCTGCGGCAAGCAAGACGTACTGCGACGACATCGCCGGAATGCTGGCCGAGCATGGGTTGGCGGTGACCGAACTGTCCACGCATCTGCAAGGACAGCTGGTGGCCTCGCACCCCGCCTACGACCGGCAGTTCGACGGTTTCGCGCCCCCCGCGTTGCGTGGTCGTCCGCAAGAACGCCAGGCCTGGGCCGTGCAGCAGCTCAAGCTGGCTGCAAAGGCGAGCCAGCATTTCGGGCTGACAGCGCATGCGACGTTTTCCGGCGCGCTGGCCTGGCATCTGTTTTATCCGTGGCCGCAGCGCCCTGCCGGGCTGATCGAAGAAGCCTTTGCTGAACTCGGCAAGCGCTGGCGCCCTATCCTCGATGCATTCGACGAAGCGGGTGTCGATGTCTGTTACGAGCTGCATCCGGGCGAAGATCTGCACGACGGTGCCACGTTCGAGCGCTTCCTCGATGCCGTCGGACACCATCCGCGCGCCAACATCCTTTTCGACCCCAGCCACATGGTGCTGCAGCAGATGGACTATCTGCAGTTCATCGACAACTACCACGAGCGCATCCGTGCGTTCCATGTAAAGGACGCCGAGTTCCGCCCGAATGGGCGCGCGGGCGTCTACGGCGGCTACCAGAGCTGGATCGATCGACCCGGACGCTTCCGCTCGCTGGGTGACGGTCAGATCGATTTCCGCGCGATCTTCAGCAAGCTGGCGCAATACGGCTATCCGGGTTGGGCCGTGCTCGAGTGGGAATGCTGCATCAAGGATGCCCAGCAAGGTGCGAAAGAAGGTGCGCCCTTTATCCGCGATCACATCATCAAGGTCACCGAGCGCGCGTTCGATGATTTTGCCGCGACCGGCAGCGACCGCACCTTCAACCGCCAGCTACTGGGTCTCGAATAACCATGTCCACCGATATCACGCGCCGTGCCGCGCTGGGTCGACTTGCTGCCGCTGCGGCCGCTGTCGGTGCCATGCCGTTGTTCGCGACCGCCGAACCCTCTCCCGGCAAAGTCGCTCCCGAGAGAACGACACCTGGACGCCTCAAGCAATCGCTGAGCCGCTGGACTTCCAAGGCACCGCTCCCTGAGCTGTGCAAGCGCCTCAAAGCGTTGGGTTTCGCCGGCGTCGACCTGCTGTACCAGGACGAATGGGCGGTGGTGACCGACAGTGGGCTTGCCGTATCGATGGGCTATCCCGCCAAGCGCGATAATTTCATCACGATGGGCTTCAACGACCCGGCCAATCACGCCACGTTGTTGAAAGAGCTGG
Source organism: Dyella sp. (assembly GCF_036568765.1). GTDB lineage: Bacteria > Pseudomonadota > Gammaproteobacteria > Xanthomonadales > Rhodanobacteraceae > GSA-30. Next base: position 11,088 of record NZ_DATCRY010000124.1, read on the forward strand.
AAACGACTATCCCGCTCGCCAAGAGCGCCGGGCTTACCAACATGATCACCATGTTCGGCAACCGCAAGGAGGGGATCGACGAACAGCAAGCCGTCGATAACTGCGTGGCGGGCTTGTCCAAGATCGCGCCGTACGCCGCCGAGCACGGCATCACGCTATGCGTGGAACTGCTGAACAGCAAGGTCGATCATCACGGCTACCAGGGCGACCATACCGCTTTCGGCGTCGCGGTGATGAAGGGCATCGGCTCGCCGAACGTCAAGCTGCTCTACGACATCTATCACATGCAGATCATGGAAGGCGATGTGATCCGCACCATCCGCGACAACATCCAGTGGATCGGGCATTTCCATACCGGCGGCGTGCCGGGGCGACATGAGATCGATGGTACGCAGGAGCTCAACTATCACGCCGTCGCCAAGGCGATTGCGGACCTCAATTACCAGGGTTTTATCGCGCACGAGTTCATGCCGTCGCAATCGGACCCCTTCGATTCGTTTGCCGAGGCGTTCAAGATATGCACGGTTTGAAACTTCATCGAGAGATGTCCATGACAAAGCAGAATGCGATCGTTCTAGCTCTCTTCGTTCTCGCGGCGCCCGCATGGGCACAGACCGATCCCAAGGCGACCGAACAGTGGGAGCCGGTGCCCAAGGTCATCGCGCCGGGCAGGCAGGACAGCGCGCCGCCGTCGGATGCCGTCGTGCTGTTCGATGGCCGCGATCTGTCGCAGTGGGAGTCGACCAAGGACCAGTCGCCCGCGCGCTGGAAAGTGCACGACGGCGTGGTAACGGTCGACAAGGCATCGGGCAATATCCAGACCAAGCAGCATTTCAAGAACTACCAGTTGCATCTGGAGTGGCAGGCACCTGTCGGCATTACCGGCGAAGGTCAGGCGCGCGGCAACAGCGGTGTGTTTCTGGCCTCGACCGGGCCCGGTGACGCAGGTTACGAAATCCAGATCATGGATTCGTTCAACAACAAGACCTACGTCAACGGTCAGGCGGCCAGCATCTACAAGCAGGCTGCTCCCTTGGTCAACGCCATGCGTCCGCCGGGCGAATGGCAGACCTACGATATCGTCTGGACAGCGCCGGTATTTGCAGCCGATGGCACGGTGAAGACGCCGGCCTATGTCACGCTGTTCCATAACGGCGTGCTGGTGCAGAACCATACTCAGCTCACTGGCGAGACGTTCTATATCGGCAAGCCGAAGTACAAGCCCTATACCGATGCGGCGATCAAGCTGCAGGCACATGGCGATCCGTCGCTGCCGATCAGCTTCCGTAATATCTGGGTGCGATCGTTGGATTGAGTGACACGCGCCTTGCGGCGCCCCCCTCACCCCAACCCTCTCCCCCGGCTTTGCCGGGGGAGAGGGAGCACACTGAGGCGAACCTCAATGCTTCGCACTTGCGCAACCTGCTCTCTCTCCCCGGCGATGCCAGGGGAGAAGGAGCACACTGAGGCGAACCTCAATACTTCGCGCTTGCGCAACCTGATCCTCCGGCGAAGCCGGGGAGAGAGCACACTGAGGCGAACCTCAATACTTCGCGCTTGCGCAACCTGCTCCCCGGCAAAGCCGGAGGAGAGAGAGAGCACACTGAGGCAAACCTCAATACTTCGCGCTTGCGCAACCTGCTCGCCGGCGAAGCCGGAGGAGAGAGAGAGCACACTGAGGCGAACCTCGATACTTCGCACTTGCGCAACCCGCTCCCTCTCTCCTGGCTTCGCCGGGGGAGAGGGTTGGGGTGAGGGGGTAGCCTCACACGCAACAGTCATATCGCTACCGTGGCGATCTACGCCAGATCAATCGTTGAAACCTTCGTTGTCATGAAGGATCGCAACACCATTGGTCGCGGTATTGTCGATGGTTACACTGCGCTTCAGACTGAAGTTGCCATCGCCATCGACGTCGAAGACGGAGAGATGCGATACCGATGCATTGGCGTCTACTACTGCCGCAAGGCCGTCACGGTAGGCGATATCGGTGGGATTGCCATTGAAGGTCGCCACAACCGCCGCGTCCTGAATAATCTTCTGGCCATAGACCGCATAGCGCGATACGGAATGGCTGGGGGAGTTCGCGGAAAACAGGAACGGCCCATCCAGCGCAAGCCAGCAAGGCGACATTTGCGTACCGGAATCGGTCACTGTCAGCACGGCATCGTCGCGTACCAGGCTGATCTCGTTGGCATGGGCAATCGTCACGTAGGCGTCATTGCCTCGCGTAGCCAAACCAAACGGCGCGTTGACGTTGGCGGGGATATTCGCCACCGCGCGGGTCGCACCGGTCACCGCGCCTTGATCGTTCAGGCCGATCTTTTCGATGACGTTGGTCTTCTCGGTGATCACCAGCTCACCATCGATCACACCCACCTGCGCGGCGGAGCCGTCGGCGACCACCAGCTGAGCCTTGCCGTCTGCAACAGGACTTACCCCAGCACGACCGATGGGATGCGATTCGATATGAGTGGCTGTCAGGATATAGAGATGATTGCGACCGAACGCGACGCTTACCGGGCTCGTAATGGCCGGCACCACTTTTTCGAGGCGGAGCGTGTTGCGGCCGGCAAACTTGCTGAACACCGAGACGTTATCCGAGCCGAAATTGACGACGGCAAGAAGGTCATGATTCTGGGCTATTCCACCCGCATTGCCGCTGACACCGCCGGCCCCGCCGGTGGGAATCCGATCGACCAGCCCGCCATGGGTGCTGTAGACCAACAACGCATTGTTGGCGGTGTTGGACGCGGTAACGATGAGATCTCCATCGTTCCAACCCGAACTGCCTTGTGCGCAGGCAACACCGGCCGACATCAGCGCCAGTAGCGCCGATCCGTAGATTGCGATTTTCATGGTTGTTCCTCGATGTAAGGTGAGCAAGCGGCAACGCCCGTTGCCGCTATGTTTATTCCCGACCGTGCGCACAGCCTTCTCATGCTTCGGGTGTGTCACGCAGCCGGTTACATCCGCACAAAGTGACTTCAATCACAGCTTTGAATAGGAGGGATGATTTGCAGCCCGCCGTGCGAATGAGTAATTTCTTGCGCCAAGGGTAACTAGCGTCCCGAGCTCAATCGATCTTTGGAGTGAATGCATGGCCATCCGCACCAAGCCAAACATCGCAGCATTCCTTCACGATCTTTTTTCGGCGCCAACCGCGGAGATGCCACATGTTTTCGATCCGTGGAATACGGTCTCCGCAGACGACATCGCTACCGCGCCAGTGGAAGGACGCCGCGAACGCCTGAGGCTTCATTTGTCCGCCCCCGCTCCCAAGCTGCTGTTAGTCGGCGAAGCACCTGGCTATCAGGGGACGCGGATAACGGGCTGCCCGTTCACGTCCGAAGCGCTACTGCTGGAAGGCCTTGTGCCGCGTATTACGCCGTTGACCAGCCGGCTTACCTCACGATCGCTTCCCTGGCGCGAGCCATCGTCTACCATCGTATGGCGTGCGCTTCACGAGCAAGGGCTGGCAGACCGCACCATCCTGTGGGGCGCATTCCCGTGGCACCCTTACGGGGATTCCCCTTTGTCGAATCGGGCGCCCAACAGAGCCGAGAAGATCGCCGGCGCGTCGGTGTTGCACAACCTTCTTGCCGCGTTGCCCGATGTCACCGTCGTTGCCGTTGGAAACGTGGCCGCCGATTCGCTGCGGGAACTCGGTGTCGACGCGAACAAGATCCGCCATCCTTCCAATGGTGGCGCCACCGCATTTCGAGCCGGACTTGCTTTGGTAGCAAAGCAACTTCGATAAGGAAATCCGGCGCTCTTTGTAAGAGCGGCTTCAGCCGCGATTTGTCGTTCGAACCTTGTAGAGAGATAGGGGCGTCCAACATTGCATTCGGAACGACGTCATGGACGGCATCGCCCCGGATTTTAAACACTGCCTGCTACGATCTCCCATACAGCCGGACCGGTGACGCCATACGGCATTCCGTACTCACGCCCAGACGACAGGTCGGTACCGAACATCCCGGCTATCGATACCCACCCTTTGCTCCTCAACATCTCCCCCCATGGCGAGGCAAATCATGTCGATAGATCGTCGCAACTTCCTGAAGTTCGGCGGCTTGGCTGCCGCAGCTGCGAGTCTCCCCGAATGGGCCCATCAGGCCCTTGCCCAGGACACACCGAAGATGCAGCCTGCTGGCAAGGCGGATCAGACACTGCATATCGCCCGCAGCCTGGTGGAGCTCTCGCCCGACCACATCGTCTCCACGACAACTTATAACGGTCAGTTTCCCGGCCCGCTCCTTCGACTCAAAGAAGGACGGCCCGTGATCTTGGATGTCTACAACGACACGGATGTACCGGAACAGCTCCATTTGCATGGACAAACCGTGCCGGTCGACGTGGACGGAGCCGCCGAAGAAGGCACGCCCTTCATTCCACCGCACGGCATGCGTCGCCTGTCGTTCATGCCGGGGCCGGCGGGGCTGCGCTTCTACCACACGCATGTAGTCGCCGGCAGCAACCTGGCTCTTGGCCAGTACAGCGGCCAGGTCGGCGCGATGTACATCGAGCCCCGGCGGGAGCCCGGCGCCTTCGACCGCGAGGTGTTCCTTGTCCTGAAAGAGTTCGACCCGCTCTTTAGCAAGGGAGGCGACATGGCCATGGATTTCTTGCAGCCGGGAGCGCGCGACCGCTCGCTCGAAGAGCGCGGCGAAACCGCCATGAAGCAATCGCTGGCCAGTGGCGCCGCGCATGGCTACGAAGTGGGTTATCAGGCATTTGCGATCAACGGCTGCATGCTCGGGCATGGCGACCCCATCCGGGTGAAAGCTGGCGAGCGCGTGATGTTCCACATCGTCAACGGCAGCGCCACCGAGATCCGCAGCCTCGCTTTGCCCGGTCACACCTTTCAGGTCGTCGCCTTGGATGGCAATCCCGTGCCGCGTCCCGCCAACGTTCCCGTGCTGTGGCTAGGCACGGCTGAGCGCATCAGCGCCATCGTAGAAATGAACCGCCCGGGTGTCTGGGTGATGGGCGATTTGGCCGACGACGACCGTCGGCACGGCATGGGCGTAGTCGTTGAATACGCAGGCCAGCACGGCAAGCCCCGCTGGGAGAAACCGAAGGCCTTTGCCTGGGACTACCGGCGATTTGCCAAGCCCGACGCCCAGCCGGCGGAGCCCGACGAAATCATCGAGATGACGTTCGCCAAGCAGAACGCCGCCCTCGGCGGCTTCAATCGATGGACGATCAACGACGTGGCCTTCGACATGAAGGCAATGAAACCCATGTTCCAGTTACGCCACGGACGTCGCTATCGGCTTCGCATGCACAATGCCAGCGACGACATCCATCCCATGCATCTGCACAGACACAGCTTTGAAATCGTCCGCATCGCGAATCAACCGACTAGCGGCATCCTGAAGGATGTCGCCATGCTGGGAGGCTACCAAACCATGGAAATAGACTTCGTCGCCGATCAACGCGGCCTGTCGTTGTTTCATTGCCATATGCAACTGCACATGGACTTTGGCTTCATGGCCCTGTTCGATTGCACATGATTCCTTCGCAGCATGGATCCGCGTGCTCATCGTTACGTCTACGTGCATTTTGCAGTACCTGAAAAAACCTGGCTACCTTGTGGGCGCGGCTTCAGCCGCGCCTACAAGGCAGATTCCCTTTAAAAGCTTCGCTTCACCGATCCAAACGACTCGTAACTACCACGAGTAACGATAGCCGGCCTGGCCGAAGATACTGCGCTGATATTCACCGCCAAGGTTGCGTGCGTACTTCACGTTGAAATACAGCACGGACGATTTACCTGTCCTCATCGTTACGCCTGCCCCCAGGTCGTACCAGCTCCTGGACGTGTTGGCCCTGAATGGCATGTCGCTGACGGTGGTCTGGCCCGGGGTCAAAAAGTCGTGCATGACATCGGCAGTCAGGTAGAGCGTTGTCGACATCGTCCGGCTGTCGTTGCTCAGATCAGGTCGGAACAACCGTACGCCTACGCGACCACGCAAACCGTTCGTGTTGGTGCCGGAGATCGGCGAAATCTGGTCGCTGGTGCCGCTCAGGTGCAGGTACTGGTAGATCAGCTGCGCCTGCGGTTCGAGCATCACCTCGCTCGAGCCCAGCTTGAAGGGCTTGCCTACCTCGCCCGAGGCAGCCGCGCCATAACCGCTCTGCGCGGCTCCGCCGCCATAGATGTCGCTGTATTTGTTGTGATAGTGCGTGAACTGGCCTACGCCGTCGAAGTAGGCACCGTCGGCGAGGTATTTCGTCCAATAGCCGCCGATGGATTGCGCATGCGTTTCTACCGAGCCGGTGGCATTGGAGAGCAACGGGTTGATGCTTCGCATGGTGTCGTCGAAGCTACCCGAGGTCGACCCCAGGGTCATCATCACGCCTGCATGCGTGCTGCCTCCCTGGTCGGGCTGTGCGACGGTCCAGTCCTTACCGAATTGTCCGAAGAAGACGTGTTCGTTGGCTGAGAACTGATCGTTGGCGTTGGCATCGAAGTCTTTCCCGCCGATGCGTGCCCACGAGCCGTCGCTACTTTTGTCGGGCTGCCCGGCCTCGACGCTCGCGATATCGCCCACACGCTCGTTCAGCCGACCCATGATCGTAAAGCCATAGTCGGCATTGAGCATCGGCGTCATGGCGTAACCCACCGCACCTGGACGATAGGCGGTCGGGGGTGGAGGCGTGGTCGTCGGTCCGCCCGGCGGCTCGGTGGGGCCGGTTGGCGTGGTGGGCGGAGCTTCGAGTGTCGAACGCAGATACCAGTCGTTCGCGCTGGCGGTGCCACCCTGGTACAGCAAATATTGGTACGCACCGCTTTGAATTACGTTGCCTAAGCGGAAGCTGTTGGCCGCCGATGTGCCGCTCACCTGCACGACTTCAATGCCATCGCCGATCGTCTGCACACCGATACCGGTGGCATGTATCTGGATTACGGTACTGCCGCTGGCATTGCCTGCGACGACGAGGCGGTCGGTCTTTGTCGCCGCGCCGCCTTCGTTGAGCAGCGTGTTCAATGCCAACTGACCGTTGGCTCCGACGTAGTTACCGCCCACCTCCAGCACGTTGCCGATCTGCCCGGACGCGGCTGCGACGTTCGCCATGCCCTGGTTCGTCAGGTTACCGCCGATCGTGAATGTACCGTTTGCGTCGGATGCAAACGCAGGCAGTGCGTTCGCCACGGCAAGCGTTCCCGCGTTGGTGACCGAACCCGGCGCCGTGCCGTAACCAGCGAGCGTCGCGCCGGCCTGCACGGTTGTTTCGCCCGTGCCAAGCGTAGCGCTCATATGCAACGGATCGCCGACGACGAGCGTGCCCGCCGCTACGCTCGTGTTTCCGCTGTAGCTGTTGGCCGCGGTCAGAATCGTCGTTCCGGAACCGGTCTGCGCGACCGAGCCCGTGCCCGAGATGGTGCCGGCAAAGGTGTAGGCATCCGAGCGATCGAAGGCCAGCGTGCCGTTATCCGTGACATCGCTGCCGATCATGCCGGTGGTGCCACCGTCCCCCAACTGCAAGGTGCCCGCGGAGATCGTCGTCGGACCGGTAAAGCCGGAGCTGTCTCCCGTCAGAGCCAGCGTGCCCAGCCCCAGCTTGTTGAACGTCGACGATCCGGAGAAGGCGGTGGCGATGCCGATATCGTGGCCGTTGGTATCGAACCAGGCGCCTTCGCTGCCCACCGTCAGGGTCTGGAAGCCATTGAGGAAATTGGCCTCGTCGCGGTTCGCGCGCAGAATACCGCCGTCGAGATTCAGCACGGCGGTGGTTCCACCCCCCTTGATCACCGAGCCGGTCTCGAGAACACCGCGGCCGTTGGCATCGCCCGTTAGATTAAGTGTTCCGCTGGCAGTGCTTTGCTCGGCGATATAAGTATCGCTGCCGGCGCTCACGAAGCCGCCCGCGCCAATGTTCAACGTGCCGGTACCGTCGACCCCGAGTTCGATGCGATCGGTGGCTGTCAGGGTCGAGACGCTGTCACCGGTGCTCGAGACATTGACAATGCCTTGGCCGCCGGCAGCGAAGCCGATATAGAGGGATGCGGCCCCTCCGTTCCCTGTCGCCACACTCACGGTACCGCCGTCTGCAACGGACAGTGTTCCGCTGCCCGGGCCGTCCGATCCGCCCAGGTAGATATTGCCGGTATTCCAGGTCGAGCCCTTGCCGGTGACTGTGGCGGTACCCACGCCACCCGTGTTGCCGCCGATCAGACCTTGGTCACTGTTCACCACACCGCCATCTTCGACGAGGAGCGAACCCGTGCCATTTTCGCCGATATAGATCTGGCCGCTGCTGGTCCACGTCGAGGCGTGGCCATTGCCATCGCTGCCCGAAACAGTGACGGTACCGCTGCTGCCGGCTTCAAGTCCGATTGAGCCGATGCCGTTGGTTACCAGGCCGCCATCGGTAATGTTCAATGCACCGGTGCCGTTGGCGCCGACGGTAAGTTGGCCGGCGTTGGCCCAGATGGAGGCGTTACCGTTACTGTCGCGGCCTGTGACGGTGGCTGTGCTGACGGTGGTGACCGAGCTATCGGTGCTGCCGCCGATGTAGCCGTTGTCGTCGCTTACCGCGGCGCCGCCTTCAATGAGAAGCGTGCCCGCGCCCGATTGGCCAACGACCAGATCGCCCGAATTGGACCAGGTCGAGGCACTGCCGTTGCTACCGCGGCCGGAGACGGTGACCGAACCGGTGCCGCTGGCCTGGTCGCCGATAAAGGCGGTACCGGCATTGTTCATCGCACCGCCATCGGCGATCTGCAGTGTTCCCGAGCCTGACTCGCCGACAAAAAAGTCACCGGCACTGGTCCAGGTCGAAGCAGCGCCGTTGCTGCCGACGCCGGAAATAGTCACCGTACCCTGGCTGCCATTCTGGTTGCCAAGTACGCCGGCCCCGCTGTTCACCGAGCCGCCATCCGTAATGGTCAAGGTGGCGGTGCCGGTATCGCCGACATAAAGCATGCCATTGCTGCCGAGATTCCAGTTCGGCGACTGAGCAGGCCCCGGATTCAGATCGCCGCTGCCGACCACCGATTGCGCATTCACCGGAGGTGCGCCGGCAACTGTCAAAAGCGCGGCAATGGCAGTCGACAAAATCAAGCAGCGTCGCTGGCGAAGCGCGGCGCTCCCGCATTCGGCCGCTATGTATTCTCTATGGGTACCTGCGACGCTTGAAATGCGCACGCGACTCACACCGGCAGCTGCCAGTGAATTCCTGGATTTTCTTTCCATAATGACCCTGACTTCAAATGTGACATCGCCCCCAAAGCGATTTACTTCCGTGTCTTGCTGCGTGCATTCGCGATATTTTGGAATGCTTAAAAACCTGGCTGCCTTGTAGGAGCGGCTTTAGCCGCGACCGGGAGCGCCGCGCCTTGGACGGTCGCGGCTAAGCCGCTCCTACAAGGCCAGGCAGTTATTCAAAGGCGCCCATCTGCCGTGCAACCCCCGTATGGCCCCAAGGTTAAACTACGGCTATTGAGGGAGAAACTTTAGCACACCCGGCTTTCATCTGCCGATGAAAGCTTTTGCTGGGAAAATGGCATAAATTTACGCAATGCCGACACGTAGCTTCTCAAGCCGGCTTCCTGATCGAGAACCTGAAGGAGACGCACGTGCATATTCCAGGGCTTGGAACGCTCATAGAGGACGAGAGCCTCGGTTGGTACATAAGCGACGAGGTCACGATCAAGGCGCTCGGCGCGCAACCGTATCGGATCTGCCTGGAGGGATATGACGATGACGACGATAAAGAGGCGTTCCACGAAGCGATAGCGAATCTGCTATCGATCGATGAGGATGTTCTATGAGCGGCGGCGGCGTTCGTGTTTCAGTACTACGAAGATACAAAGCGATATTTTTCATCTGACGAATGGGTGCCTTTGAGTATTGCCGCTCCGATGGACGTATGGCGCCATGTCCAGTTCGGCGGCGAAGCTATCGTTAGCCGCAGGAGCCATGGCGATCGCCGCGTTTATATTTCCCTTGAATGCAATTGCGACTGGGAGCAGGAGCATGGCCTTCAACTCGTTCTTCGCGATGGGCGCGAGATAACCAAGGTTGGGCCGTATGACGGCCAACTTACGAACGCGGATGCGTACGGCAGAAACGATTATGAAGGTGTTGTGTATGTTCGGGTTTGATCGTCAGGCGTAGCGGCACGTTGCGGCGTCCCCTCACCCCAACCCTTATCCGGCGAAGCCAGGGCAGAGGGAGCGGGTTACGCAAGTGCGAAGTATTGAGGTTCGCCTCAGTGTGCTCCCTCTCCCCCGGCTTCGCCGGGGGAGAGGGTCGGGGTGAGGGGGCAACCCCGCACGCAAGAACGACCTGACATCATTAAAAACACCTGCCATTCAAACCGCAGGCACAGCCCGCTCCTTCCTGAAAACAAGCCAGAGCGCCGACAACAGGAAGTACACGCCGCCGAACGCGGCATAGGGAGCCAGCTGGGCAATGCCAGGTGCCACGCCAAAAGACTGCTTGATGAAGATGAGCCCGGCCAGCGCCGACTGCGCGCCGCTGATCATCATGAAAACCTGGCCGCCTAGCTTGCGGCGCCGGATGCCTACCGCCAGCTGGAACAGGCCCGCGAGAAGCGCCCAGATACCGAACACCAAAACCGCACCCGCGTTGCCACGAAGAGCAAAGGCGATCGCCATGAATACGGCCGTGGCAATACTGGTGAGCGCATTGAATTTTTGTCCTGGGTTGGCCTGGAGCCCGCCGCTACGTCGCGCGTCGAGCAGGTTGGCAGCCGCATCCCAGGCGGGGTAAAGCACGAGCAACGTACCCGCGATAAGCGCTGGCGCGGAAGCGGAGAGGAAAGCCAGGGCGACCCAGACGAAAGCTACGCCGGCACGGAGGAAATAGAAGTTTCGAAGCGAGTTCATGGGAGGAGCCTGAGGGGGAAAGTGGAATCATCCTACTAGTAGGTAGATTGATTGTCAAATGGGCTATTGCTTGGTCATTTACCTACCTAGTGGTAGGATGGAAGCATGACCACCCAACAGAAACTCATCGACTCGGCTCGCCACCTTATCCAGACCCGGGGCTACAACGGCTTTAGCTATGCGGATGTCGCCGAAGAGGTACAGGTGCGCAAGGCGAGCATCCATCACCACTTCCCTGCCAAGTCCGACTTGGCGCGCGCGGTGGTCGAGCAATCGCATGCGGTGATCCTGGAACAGACGCGCACACTTTCCGGCGCCTTCGAACCCGAAGAGCAGCTACACATGTACACCGGCTATTGGGAGAGGTGCATTGCCGACGCGTCGGCACCCTTCTGTGTCGCCGGCATGCTTGCCAGCGAATTGCCCACCCTGCCCGCCGACCTGGCCGATGCGGTACGCATGCATTTCCGCGATTTGTCGAACTGGCTCGAAATCGTGCTGACCAAGGGCGCACAGATGGGGCGCTTCGAATTACAGGGTTCGGCGCGCCAGGAAGCGGAGGCGTTTATGGCGATGGTTTACGGGGCCATGCTGGCGGCGCGCGCATATGGCGATCCGAAAGTGTTTGCCGACATCGTGGCGAGCGGGCTGAAGAGGCTCGTGCCTTCCGATGCGCGTAAAAGCCAGCAAGCTTGATGCAAGCCGCGCCGCTCACTCGCCGACCTGCGATCGACTCCGCAACCACCATATAGCCCGTCGGATCCAGGTGATGCCCTGGTCACGGCTCCACAGGAAGGTAGCCACGCTTTTCGCGGGCATGGTGTATTCGAACCGGGTGGCGCCTTCGGCCACAGAAATCGGGCGCGCTTCGGCGTTGCTGTTCACCATCACCAGCACGACCGATCCATCGAATGCATTCTGGAATGCCACATTGGCAATGCCCTTTTCGGTTTCGGTGGAACTCACTCGCGACGCGCCGGGCAAGACGAAGCGACTGAAATGCGCTATGGCATAGTATTCGTCGTTGCGACTGACCGCCCCCGTCAGCGAGTCGATCGCGATCATGCCTTTGCATAAGTCGCAGCCACCCGAATGCGGACCGTGGTTCTCATCGAGTGCCAGGTTCCAATAGATCACGCCTCGCGCCCACTGACGGATGCCGGCAATCAACAAATCGCGCGAGAACCAGAGCAGTTCGCCATGAATGGCCGAAGCCCAATCGCCGCCGGAACACTCGGTGATATAGACATCCTTTTGCGGAAACGCGCGGCGTACGCGATTCTGCGCGTACGGACTGCCTGCATAGCAATGCCACGCGACACCGGAGATGTAGCGTGCGGCCTCCGGATCGGCCAATACACTCGATGGCTGCTCGGGGTGATTCCAGTTGTGATCCCATTCCAGAATGCGCGTGGGCAGCTTGCGGCTCTCCAGCTTCGGTCCCAGGTATTGCGAGATCAGGCGTGACCGCGTGATCGCTGTCAGCTCCATGCCAGGGTAGGTGAGCGGCAGGAACGCAGGCTCGTTCTGCAAGGTCAGCGCGAAGATGGGGATGCCGTAACCGCGGTACGTCTGGATGTACTTTATCAAGTAGTCCGCATAGATGCTTTCGTACTGCTGCTGCAGCGAGCCACCGATGAGATCCTCGTTGGTCTTCATCCATGCCGGTGCGCTCCATGGGGACGCGACAATACGCAACTGAGGAGCGATGGAAAGGACCTCGCGCACCGTCGGTATCACATCCACCAGGTTGGTCGCGACGTTGAAATGCTCGAGATCCGGGTCGATCTGGCCGGCAGGCATATCGTCCAGGGTATAAGGCGCCAGCGAGAAATCCGAAGCGCCGATGGTCAGGCGCATCATGTTCATATTGAGATTGGGCGGCGGACCGTATAGCTCCTGCAGCAAGGCCGCACGCTGGAACGCATTGAGCTTGTTCTGGAGCAACCAGGCGGACGAGTCCGTCATCGCCGCTCCAAAGCCCATCATGGTCTGGTACGTTTTTCCTATGTCGATGACGACATCGGCGGGCTGTGCGCCACGGGCAGTCATCTCGATATCGGGTTGCGGCGCCAGCTTCAATCGACGATCGGCGGTGCTCAGCCACACCTCGACCACGGGTACGACCGGCTGTGCGGACGCGGCGCCCTTGGGCACCGCCGCCGGTTGCCGTGAAGGCAATACATCGAGAGCGATCAGGGTAGCCAGGACCAGCCCGGCAATGAGGACGACGGCAAGCCGCCCGGTATCCGACCCGTGTTCATCCATGGTGCGCGCAAAGCCCCTTGCTTATGCTGCGGTTCACTTCGATCACGATGTCCCTTGGCTTGTATCTAAACAGGAAGCGGTGCCGGCTTGCAAAACCGGGCCTCACGCGGGGCCAGCCCTGCAGTTACAGGATAGCGAACCTGAAAGGTTTTGGTCTGGATGAAGGCGCACGTCCATGCACCCGATAGACAGCAAGATGCAGACGCGATGAAGCTCGGGCCAGGACTCAGTAGTCCCGCAC
>NZ_DATCRY010000125.1:0-5274 GCF_036568765.1 Dyella sp.
CCGCCAGTCGCAGTACGTGGCGCTCGCGATCGTTGAGCGGATCGGCATCCGACCATGCCTCCAAAGCAAGCTGCGGATCGATCGCGCGGCCACCTCGATGCACCGTTCGCAAGGCCTCGGCCAGGTTTTCCGCCGGCGCATCCTTGAGCAGATAACCCGAGACACCCGCGTCAAGTGCGCGGCGCAGAAAACCGGGGCGCGCGAACGTCGTAACGATGATCACCTTGATCGGCAACTCATGGCGCTGGATCCGCTGCGCGAGCTCGAGCCCGGTCAGTCCCGGCATTTCGATATCGGTGACCAGCACATCGGGCTTGAGGCGCTGAAGCTCCCGCCAGGCACTCTCGCCCTCCGACGCCGAACCGAGTACCTCGATATCCGATTCGAGCTTGAGCAGCGCCGATAGCGCACCACGCACCATCGCCTGGTCTTCGGCAAGCAATACGCGAATCATGCAAAACCTCGGCTTTGATGGATGGGAAGCGAAGTATCTTCAGCGTTGCCGGCCAGCTCCTCATCGGGCAATTCGAACAGACGCTTTTCCGGAAGCGGGATGACGATCTTCAGGATCGTGCCCTGCCCTTTGGGCGACTGGATCTCCAGTTGACCACCCAAGGCAAGCACGCGCTCACGCATGCCGCACAAGCCGTTGCCATCCGAACAAACCCCGCCTCGACCGTTATCGGAAATCGTTACGTGCAGGTGCCGCTCGCCCGTTTCCAGCTTGACGGTCGCGCGGCTGGCTTGCGCATGACGTGCAATGTTGGTTGCCGCTTCGCGAAGGATCAGCGCCAGACTGCGTTCCATATCGACGGGCAGGACCAGGGCCGGCAGCACATAGTCCATATGAACATGGGACGATTCGAGCAGCAGACGCACCGACGCCAGTTCCGCGGCAATATCCGTGGCGCGAATGCCAGTCACCGCAGAGCGTACTTCGGCGAGCGCATGACGCGCGACACGTTCGGCATCGGCCATTTCGCGCCGTGCCGCTTCCGGATCGCGATCGAACAGCTTGCGCGAGAGTTCGAGCTTGAGCGTGATCAATGACAACGTATGTCCAAGAAGGTCGTGCAGATCTCGGCCGATCCGCTCTCGCTCGGCGGTCGCGGCCAATCGGCGCACTTCGTCGTGCGAAAGACGCAGCCGGACATTCTGCTCCTCGCTCATCGATTCGACGTTGACGATCGTAGTGACGATAAATGTCACCAGCGGCATGGTGACGATCATCTGCCAGGGAAAACCCGCAGCGGCTGCGACAGCCATGTAACACGCATTCAGCGCCACCACACGCAGCATGTAATTGACGATGCTCACGCCCCGGCAGCGCACCAGTATGCAGCCGAACACGAAATAGGTGGTCGAGCTCGGGTACCACGGCAGCAGGACCAAACCCAGCGCCACCGCAGCCAAGGCATACCACTGTCCGGCACGGCGCGTCGCCACCATGTAGTGCAGGTAGAGGACGATAAAGACCGGATAGCTGGCAGCGGTGAACGCCGCCCACGACCATCCGTAACCGCCGCCGAATAGCGGCGTGACGAAGATCCAGGCGGACCACAGCAGGTGCACCATGTCCGTCCACGGCGATTTGCCATGGCGGATGTTCTCGGCCATCGGCGAATCGATCGCTGGCTTCAACCAGTGGCGCAGCGGTTCGAGGTTCATGCCAGGTTCCCCATTTCAACGAAGCTTGCGGTCAGCCGTGTCGGCGCAGGCGGCGCGCAGCAAGTGCAATGAAGACCGCCGTGTAGATCGCCAGCACCCCCACGTGTATCCAGGTCCCCTCCTGGCCCAAGCCAACCGCGTTCAAGGCCAGCTGGTTCAAATGATAGCTCGGCCAGACGGGACCGAGTTGCTGCAGGAAACCGGGCAGGATCGTCAACGGGAACCACAAGCCGGACAGGAAGGCCATCGGCAGGTAGATCAGGTTGATCACGCCCGGCGCTCCCTGGCCTTTGATCAGGCTGCCGACAAACAGGCCCATCGCGCAGAACGGCAGAACGCCAAGCACGCTGGTGAAGAATGTCGCGGTCGCCTGAGCGAACGTCAGCGGCACGTGTGCCAGCACCAGGGCCATGCCGAGCAATAGAGCCACGATCGCCGAGGCCGACAGCAGCGCCATCACCATCTTGCCAAACAAATAAGCTGCCGGCGGCATCGGCAGCGCACGCTTGAGCAGCAACAAACCGCCGTCACGCTCGATGGCCAGCGACACACCAAAGCCGAATAGCCCAGGCGCCATGACACCGAACGTCGAATAGGCCGCGAGAAAGAAGCGCGGCGCATCCGGTCCATTCGCTTTTCCCAGGAAGATACCGAACATCAGGTAGAACACGGTCGGAAACAATAGTGTCGGCAACAGAAAACTGGGCGCGCGCAGATAACGCACGCATTCGCTGCGGATCTCCTCGAGATAGGCGCCGATCAGGCGCGCGGTCGACATGCGTGTCGACGAAGTCTCCACAGCCAGGGATTGCGTGGTGGCATTCATCAGGCAGCCTCGCGTTGCAGAATGTCTTCGTTGCCCGCATCGCGGGTCAGTTCGGTAAACGCTTCGGCCAGGCCCGCGCGTTGCACCTCCAGCTCACGCAAGGATGCATCGCCGGCAAGTAAGCGCCGAACCAGGCTCTCCGCTTCAGCGGTGGCGAGCCAGACGCGCTCACCCTCCTGGCGCACCTCCGACACTTCCGGCCATGTCGCCAGCAGTTCCGGCGCCAGCGTAGTCACACAACGTACGCGCTTGAGCGCGACGCGTGCGCGCAGCGCATCGACGCTACCTTCGCTGATCACACGCCCGCGCGCCAGCACGCACACGCGATCGGCCAGCGCCTCGGCCTCCTCCAGGTAATGCGTAGTCAAGACCACAGAGCAACCTTCGCCCACCAATCGACGGATCGCCGCCCACAGCGCCTGGCGCGCGTCGATGTCCATCCCGACCGTCGGCTCGTCGAGAAACAAAAGCTCGGGACGCCCGCATAGCGCCATGGCAAATTGCACGCGACGTTGCTGTCCGCCGGACAACTTCGCGTAAGGTCGCTTAAGCAAATCGCCGATCCCGGCCAGGCTCGCACTCTCCGCGAGCGAGCGTGGCGACGGGTAATAGCTCGCAGTCAAACGCAGCAGTTCCCCCACATGCAAGGTCGCCGGCAGCGTCGCCGATTGCAGCATTACACCGATGCGCCGCCGGGCTTCGAGATTCTGCGGATCGCGTCCGAACAGCTCGGCCTTGCCGGCGTCGGCACGCGTCAGGCCAAGCAACAGGCCGATCGCCGTGCTTTTGCCGGCGCCGTTGGGCCCGAGCAAGGCGAGCAGTTCGCCGCGGTGCAACATAAGATCGACACCATCGAGCGCGCGCAGCGCTCCGTAGTTTTTGATCGTTCCAATGAGCCGTGCGACAGGTTCATGCGAGTGGGACATGGGCTCCTCCTTTATGGCTACAGGCTAGGCCTCGCCTGACACGGCTTGCAGTCGCCAGCGTCAACAAGGGGGTGTGACAGCCGTCATCCGGGGGTTACGGGCGGCTCGGCGGCACGGTATCCTGAGCATTCGTCGCATCCGCTTTTCGATGTCGACATGCCTGCCTCGCGGGTGTCATGCAAAGCAGGCCGCGGCACGCCGGCAGCCCCCACTTTCGCCGGCGTGGCGCCAGCCATTGACTTATCAACCGCCCCGGTTCGACGGACTGGACATGACTGGCGCGGACCGAGGAGAACCATCATGGGTGTGATCGATCAGCTGCGCGAAATGCGCGAATTTGGCGGCAAGCCGCGTACCACCGGCCTGGATGACGCCGCTATCGAGCGCTTCGCTGCCAGCCACCCGGCGCTGTCGCAAGCCATCGACGAGGCGCTCGTGCGCCACCGCGACCTACGCGCGGACCTATCCGACTTTCTCAAGCTCGACGAGGTCGAGCAGCTGGAGCAGGCGCAGGCGGGCTTCGTCAATTTCTATCCGGACGACGGTATCAATCCTTATGTTCCGGCGGCCGCTCGCGGACCTTGGGTCGTCACGCTCAAGGGCGCAGTGATCCACGATAACGGCGGCTACGGCATGCTCGGTTTCGGCCATAACGACGAAGCGATTCGCGCTGCGATGAGCGCACCGCAGGTGATGGCCAATGTGATGACGCCCAATCTTTCGCAGATGCGCTTCGTCAAGGCGATGAATCGCGAATTGGGCCGCAACCGCGGTGGCAACCCGTATGCACGTTATTTGTGCTTGAACTCGGGATCGGAGTCGGTTTCGCTCGCCTGCCGCATTGCCGACGTCAACGCCAAGACCATGACGGACGCCGGCGGCCGCTATGCCGGGCGCACGATCAAGCGCCTGGCGGTCAAGGGCGCGTTCCACGGACGCACCGAGCGCCCCGCGCTCTACTCCGACTCCACCCGCAAAACATATCTGCAACACTTGGCGAGTTATCGTCATGAAGACACGTTGATTACCGTCGCGCCTTACGACATAGCGCAGTTGGAAGCCGTCTTCGCCGATGCCGATCGCCACGGCTGGTTTATCGAGGCGATGTTCCTCGAACCGGTAATGGGCGAAGGCGATCCAGGCCGCGCCGTCACACCCGAGTTCTACAAGGCGGCACGCGCGCTGACCGAGGCGCATGGCACGCTATTGATGGTCGACTCCATTCAGGCGGGCCTGCGTGCGCACGGCGTGTTGTCGATGACCGACTACCCGGGCTTCGAAAATCTGCCGCCGCCGGATATGGAAACCTTCTCCAAGGCGCTCAATGCGGGCCAGTACCCGCTTTCGGTGCTGGCGGTGGGCGAGCGCGCCGCCGGCCTGTACCGCAAGGGCATCTACGGCAACACCATGACCGGCAACCCGCGTGCACTGGACGTGGCGCTGGCGACGCTGGATCAATTGACCGACGAGGTACGGCGCAATATTCGCGAGCGCGGCAAGGAGTTCGTCGACAAGCTCAATACGCTCAAGAGCGAACTGGGCGGCCTGATCACCAAAGTACAAGGCACGGGCCTGCTGTTTTCCTGCGAGCTGGCGCCCGAGTTCAAATGCTACGGCGCGCACTCGATCGAGGAGTACATGCGCGAGCGCGGCATCGGCGTGATCCATGGCGGCGTCAACTCACTGCGCTTCACTCCTCATTTCAAGGTGACCAGCGCAGAAGTGGACCTGGTGGTAAGCGCGGTGCGGCAAGCGCTGCTGCACGGGCCTCGGAAGTTGAAAGAGGCTGACGCAGCGTAAAGATAGCGACGAGGGGCGAGCCACCGCGAAGGTGGCTCGCCCCTCGTTCCTTCC
>NZ_DATCRY010000126.1:0-30975 GCF_036568765.1 Dyella sp.
GCGCCGGTGATCTGGCCCATCGCCTTGCGGGTGGCTTCCTTCGGCGGCAGGTTGACGATGGCGAGCGCAAAGCCCTGGTCTTCGCTGGGCACGAAGCTGGTCGGCAGCTTGGTGTACAGGAAGCCGGCCAGTGCGGCGACCAGCGCGAAGACGAACATCCACCGCGGCGCGTGACGCGCGGCGCTGCCGATGTGACCGCCGTAGGTATGCGTGACCCAGTCGAACACCTTGTTGAAGCCGCGGTACACCACGTTCTTCTTCTCGTGGTGGTTCGACTTGAGCATGGTGGCGCACAGGGCCGGCGTGAACGACAGGGCCAGGAAGGCCGAGAAGCCCATCGATACGGCGATGGTCAGCGCGAACTGCTTGTAGATCACGCCGGAAGCACCGGCCTGCAGCGCCGAAGGCACGAACACCGCTGCCAGTACCACGGTAATCGCAACCACCGCACCGGTGATCTGGCCCATGGCCTTGCGGGTGGCCTCCTTGGGCGGGAGGTGCTCCTCGGTCATGATGCGCTCGACGTTTTCGATCACCACGATCGCGTCGTCCACCACGATACCGATCGCCAGCACCATGCCGAACAACGTCAGCTGGTTGATGGTGAAGCCCAGCATGATCAGGCCGATGAAGGTACCCATCAGCGCGACCGGGATCACCAGGGTCGGGATGATCGTGGCACGGAAGTTCTGCAGGAAGATCAGCATCACCAGGAAGACGAGGATGATCGCCTCGACCAGGGTGTGCACCACTTCGTTGATCGACACCTTGACGAACGGGGTGGTGTCGTACGGCGCGAACCAACTGACGCCTTCCGGGAAGTCCTTCGCCAGCTCGTCCATCTTGGCGCGAACTGCGGTGGCCACGTCGAGCGCGTTGGCACCCGGCAGCAACTGCACGCCCAGACCGCCGACCGGCTGGCCATTCCAGGTTGAAGCCAGGCCGTAGGTCTGCGGACCGAAGGACACGCGGGCCACGTCGCTGAGGCGCACCACCGTGCCGTCGCTATTGGCGCGCAGGATGATGTTGCCGAACTCCTCGGGCGAAGAGAAACGTCCTTCGGCCGATACCGTGGCTGTGAACGCCTGATCGCTGGGAGCGGGGTCGGCGCCCAGCGAACCGGCGGCGAACTGGACGTTCTGGGTGGAGACGGCATTGAGCACGCTGCTGGCCGACAAGCCATAACCTTGGAGCTTGTCAGGGTTCAGCCAGATGCGCACCGCGTATTCGGCACCGATGACGCGCGTGCTACCGACACCAGGAATACGGCCCACCTGGTCGGCTACCTGCGAGGCGATGATGTCGGCCAGACGATTGCCGTCGATCACCGGGTTGGTAGAGACCAGCGACACGAACATCAAGAAGTCGGGGTTGTTCTTGGCTACCACCACACCCTGCTGGGTGACAGCGGTAGGCAAGCGTGGCTGGGCCAGCGACACCTTGTTCTGTACCTGCACCTGCGCGATATCGGGGTTGGTGCCCGTTTCGAAGGTGAGCGTGATGGTCGCTGTGCCGTTGGCGCTGGACGAGGAGCTGAAGTACAGCAGGTGATCGATACCGGTGAGCTGCTGCTCGATCACCTGGGTGACGTTCTTCTCCACCGTATCGGCATTGGCGCCAGGGAAGGTCGCCGATACCACCACCTGCGGCGGCGCGATGTTGGGGTAGGACTCGATACCCATGTTCAACATGGCGATACAGCCGACCATGGTGATGAGGATCGCTACCACCCACGCGAAAATCGGGCGGTCAATAAAAAAGCTGGGCATATCGGTCGACTCCCGTTACTGCTTGCCGGCCGCAGGCTTGCCGCCCTGCGCAGCGTTGGGTGGGCCGGCATTCTGGCCCGGCTGCCATGGCGAAGCCTTGGCCGGGGCACCCGGCTGGACAGCCTGCACGCCCGACACAATGACCTGGTCGCCCGCGGTCAGACCCCCCGTGACGATCCAGTTGCCGTTGCTCATGTTGTTGGCAGTGACGCCCTTGCGTACTACCTTGCCGTCGGCACCGACAATGAGCGCATAAGCGCCGGATACGTCACGCAGGATCCCTTGCTGCGGAATCAGGAACACGTTGTGCTGTTCGCCGAGATTGGCGGTCAGAGTGACGTACTGGCCCGGCAGCAGGCGCTGGTCGGGGTTCTGCACGACGGCACGCAGGTTGACCGCGCCCGTGGTCGGGTTGACCGTCGTCGACGAGAAGTCGAGCAGGGCGTCGGGCTGGTAACGCGAGCCATCCGGCAGAGTGACCTGCACGGTGGTCTTGTCCTGGCCGGCCAGGGTCACATCGCCCTTGCTGGCCGCGCCGCGCAGACGGTCCAGATCGGCCACGCTCATGGTGAAATTCACATAAAGCTTGTCGATCTGATCGACCGTGGTCAGCAGGGTCGTATCGCTCTGGCCGACCAGGGCACCTTCGGTCACCTGCTGCTGGTTCGAGCGGCCGGAGATCGGTGCGGTGACGCTGGTGAAGCCCAGGTTGATCTTGGCCGATTCCACGTTGGCGCGGGCTGCCTGCACGGCGGCAGCGGCATTGCGCTCGGCGGCTTCGGCGTTATCGAGATCCGACTTCGAAATATAACCCTTGGGAGCCAGCTCGCGGGCGCGCTGGGCGGCGATCTTGTTATTGGTATAGGTCGCCACCTGCTGGGCCAGGTTGCCCTGAGCGTTGGCCAGCACGGCCTTCAGCGGCGCCGGATCGATCTGGAACATCACCTGGCCTTCCTTGACGTTGGCGCCTTCGGTGTAGGTGCGCTTGAGCAGTACGCCGGGCACGCGGGCGCGGACATCGGCGCTGCGGTAGGGCGACAGGCGGCCGACCAGTTCCTCGGTGAGCGGAGTGCTCTGGGTCTGCGCCTTGATTACGCCGACTTCCGGCGGCGGCGCCTGTGGCGGGGCCTGGTCCTTCTTGCCGCAAGCGGCCAGCGCAAGCAGGCTCAGGCACAGCACGGGTGTGCGCAGTGACGTGGACTTCATGGGGACTCCGTTCTTATTGCGTATTCGAGGTGGAACGCGTGCCCTTACGGGAGCGCGTTTAAATCGGTGAGCTTACTGCGATGCAACACGCTGCCCAGTGCCAATGGTCGGACGGACGGGCGTGGCCGCCTCCTGCGGCTGACTTGCTGCTAAGCCTCCTGGCGTCCCGGCCGGGAAGTAGACTACACAGTACAGTTTATAATTTGCTGCGGATCGAGGTCTAGCCCCGGATGGGGTGGCCGAGCGGATTGAGTGCGATCCGTTGACGGTAAGCATCCGCGTTTTTCCGGAGGGAGTGAGGGTTCCTTCCGCCGAGACGAGCCGGACAGGGTGGATTTTGACCCAAGTAGGGGGTCGAAGGTAAGCATACGAATGGCGGATGTCGCCGCATTCGCGAACGCCAGCTTCCTCCTTATGACGATTGCACGGTGCGCGAATCGACATCGACGAGATGTCTCAACGCCGAGACGGCTGCGATTGCATACAGCCGCGTCGATTTTTATAGCTGCACAAAGACCAAACATTGATGCGCCACAGCACGGCTCGCGGTGGATTCGCCTTCTTTCGCGGCGTATCCTTCTAAGGGTTTTTTGCCTCTCACTGAGCTAGTAACTGCCATGAATGCAATGCGAGCGTCCGGCGATCGTCTGATCCAGACCGTCGTTTTCGAGGAACTGAAAAAGAGCGGCTTCACTACGACGCGCCTTGAAGAGGCGCAATTTTTTATCGACGCTTTCTTTGCGCGGATTCCGCAGGTCGACCTGGACCTGCATAGCGCTGCGGAGTGGGCCACTCTGGTGGCTGGCCTGATCGATTTCATGCAGCAGCGCACGCCGCGGCGCGCGTCGGTGCGCGTGGTCAATCCGGCAACGGGTTTTGCCGGCCGCAGCCTGGTGCAGATCGTCACCGACGATATGCCGTTCCTGGTCGATACGGTCACCCTGACCCTTGCGCCCTGGCCGATCCATGCAGTGATCCACCCGGTGCTGAAGGTCAGCCGCGACGACACCGGCAAGCTCAAGCGTCTGGGCGACGATAACGGCGCGTCCGAGTCGGTGATGCATTTCGAGATCGACCGTGTCGATGGCCAGGTCGAACTGGAACAGCTGCGTGCGCAACTGGAAGCCGCGCTGGAGGATGTCCGCGAGGCCGTGCGCGATTGGGCCAAGATGCGCGACAAAGTGCAGGCCATCGCCGCCGAACTGCCGCAGCGCAAATTGCCGCTGGATGGCGCCTCGGTGCAGGAGGGCGTGGAATTCCTGCGCTGGCTGTCCGATGACAATTTCACTTTCCTCGGTTATCGCGAATACGAGGTCAAGCAGGGCGAAGGCGAGCAGATTCTCTGTGCGGTGGAAGGGTCTGGCCTGGGCATCCTGCACAAGCGTGAGCGCTCGGTAGCGCCGCGTTCGTTGCGCAGCCTGGTCGCAAGCGAGCTGCCACAGTCCGGCTCGACCGATGCGATCATTCTGACCAAGACCAACGCTCGGGCCGTGGTCCATCGTCCGGGCTACATGGATTACGTCGGCGTGCTGAAGTTCGACGATGAAGGTCGTCCGGTGGCCGAGCAGCGTTTCCTGGGCTTGTTTTCTTCCAACGCCTATATGGCTCGTCCGCAGGACGTGCCGATGGTGAGGCAGAAGGTGGAGGCGGTGTTGGCCCGCTCGGGGCTCAAGCGCGACTCCTACTCGGGCAAGTCGCTGCGCCATATCCTCG
This sequence comes from Dyella sp., assembly GCF_036568765.1. Classification (GTDB taxonomy): domain Bacteria; phylum Pseudomonadota; class Gammaproteobacteria; order Xanthomonadales; family Rhodanobacteraceae; genus GSA-30. Next base: position 4,689 of record NZ_DATCRY010000126.1, read on the forward strand.
AGACGCTGCCGCGCGACGAGTTGTTCCAGAGCAGCGAAGACGAACTCAATGTCATCGCCAACGGTATCCTCGAGCTGCGCCAGCGTGCCCGCACACGCCTGTTCGTGCGCCGCGACCGCTATGGCCGCTTCTTCACCTGCACCGTGTTCATCCCGCGCGATCGTTTCAATACCGCGGTGCGTGAGCGCGTGGAAAGCCTCTTACGCGATGCCTTGCATGGCCAGACGGTCGATTCGGCCGTGTTGATGGGCGAGGCCGCGCTGGCTCGTTTGTACGTCGTTGTGCGGCCGAAGATCGGCGACCAGGCTGTCTACGACGCGCAACGCCTGGAACAACAGATTGGCGTGATCGTACGCAACTGGCACGACGAGCTCCGCGATACGCTGATCCGCACGCGGGGCGAGCACGATGGCGTGGTGCTCGCCAATCGCTACGGCAAGGCGTTGCCGGCCGGTTATGTCGAGGATGTCTCGCCGGCCGTGGCCGCAGAGGATGTTCATCAGCTGTCCTTGCTCAAGGGCGACGATGCGATGCGCATGTCGTTCTACCATCCGGAACACCAGCCCGAATCGCTGCGTTTCAAGGTTTATCGCAGCGGTTCCGATTTGCCGTTGTCCGAAGTGCTGCCGCAATTGGAGAACCTCGGCCTGCGCGTGCTCACCGAGCACCTGTACGACCTGCCGATGGGCGACGGCACGCTATATATCCAGGATTTCGAAGTGCAGCCGGCGAGTAATCTGGCCTTCGGCGTCGAGCAGGTCGGAGGCTTGTTCGAGGATGCTTTCGAGCAGATCTGGCGCGGCAATGCCGAGAACGACGGCTTTAATCGCCTGGTGCTCGGCGCCAAGTTGAACTGGCGCCAGGTGTCGATGTTGCGTGGCTACTGCAAGTATCTGCTGCAGACCGGCGTGGCTTTCTCTCAGGCCTACATGGAAGATGCGCTCAACCGCTACCCGGCCATTGCCGGCCTGCTGGTCGAGATGTTCCTGGCCAAGTTCGATCCGCGCCGCGAGCAGCTTTCGGTCGAAGAGCTCAAGGCTGCCGGCAATACCTTTACGGTCGAGATGCAGGCGCTGATTCCGGCTTCGATCCGTTCGGCCCAGCCGGCACTGATCGATACCATGGTCGGTGCGATGGCTCGCCCGCGCGCCGAGCAGGTCGTGGTGCTCGAAGAGGCAATCGGCACCTTGCTCGAGACGGTCTCCAGCCTCGACGAAGATCGCATCCTGCGTAGCTTCGTGGCGCTGATCCGCGCGACCTTGCGCACCAGCTTTTTCCAGCAATGGGAAGGTGCCTATCGGGGCTACATCAGCTACAAGTTCGATTCGCGCCGCGTGCCGGACCTGCCCAAGCCGGTGCCGTATCGCGAGATCTTCGTCAGCGCGCCGCGCGTGGAAGGCATCCATCTGCGGTTCGGCGCGGTGGCGCGCGGCGGCTTGCGCTGGTCCGATCGTCGCGAGGATTTCCGCACCGAAGTACTGGGCCTGGTCAAGGCGCAGATGGTGAAGAACACGGTGATCGTGCCAGTCGGCTCCAAGGGTGGCTTCTTCGTCAAGCGTCCGCCGGTCGGCGGCGACCGCGATGCCCAGCTGGCCGAAGGCATTGCCTGCTACCGCATGTTCATCAGCGGCCTGCTCGACATCACGGATAACCTGGTTGAAGGCAAGGTCGTCCCGCCGCACGACGTGGTGCGGCACGACCAGGACGACCCGTATCTTGTGGTGGCAGCCGATAAAGGCACCGCGACGTTCTCCGATATTGCCAACGCCATTTCGGTGGAGCATGGCTTCTGGCTGGGGGACGCGTTCGCGTCGGGCGGTTCCAACGGCTACGACCACAAGGGCATGGGCATCACCGCGCGCGGTGCCTGGGAATCGGTCAAGCGTCACTTCCGGGCGCTGGGTCGCGATAGCCAAAGCCAGGATTTCACCTGTGTCGGTATCGGCGACATGTCCGGTGACGTGTTCGGCAACGGCATGCTGTTGTCCCGCCACATCCGCCTGCTTGCCGCGTTCGATCATCGTCACATTTTCCTGGACCCCAACCCGGATGCGGAGCGTTCTTTCGTCGAGCGCGAGCGCATGTTCAAGCTGCCGCGTTCGAGCTGGGAGGATTACAACAAGTCGTTGATCTCCGCTGGCGGCGGTATCTACGCGCGCACCCTCAAGTCGATTCCGATTTCGCCTGAAGTGCGCACCGCGCTCAGCCTGAAGGCCGACGTCACGCAGCTTGCGCCGAACGAGCTGATGAATGCCATCCTCAAGGCGCAGGTGGATCTGTTGTGGAATGGCGGTATCGGTACGTACGTCAAGGCATCCAGCGAAACACACGCCGATGTCGGCGATCGCGCCAATAATGGCCTGCGCGTCAATGGCGCGGAACTGCGCTGCAAGGTCGTCGGCGAAGGCGGTAACCTCGGTCTGACCCAGAAGGGACGCATCGAGGCCGCACAGCATGGCGTGCTGCTCAATACCGACTTTATCGACAACTCCGCCGGCGTAGATACCTCCGACCATGAGGTGAACATCAAGATCCTGCTTGACGATGCCGTACAGCGCAACGAACTGACCGTCGATGCGCGCAATCGTCAGCTGGCGGAGATGACCAACGAGGTCGGCGACCTGGTGCTCTGGGATAACTATCGTCAGAACCAGGCCATCACTTTGATGGAGCACCAATCGGCGCGCCGCTTGGGCTCGATGGCGCACTTCATTCGCACACTCGAAGGCGAGGGTACGCTCGACCGCCAGGTCGAAAACCTGCCAAGCGAGTCGGAGCTGGCCGAGCGCAAGGCACGCGGGCAGGGCATGACCCGTCCGGAACTTTCCGTGCTGCTGTCTTACGACAAGCTGCGCCTTTACCAGCAACTGCTCGAATCGGATGTGCCGGAAGATCCATACCTGTCCAAGGAGCTGGTGCGCTACTTCCCGGCGCCGTTGCACGACAAGTACGCTGCGCACATGCAGCGCCATCGTCTGAAGCGCGAGATCATCGCCACAGCAGTGACCAACTCGACGATCAACCGCATGGGCGCCACTTTCATGATGCGCATGCAGGAAGATACCGGGCACGGTCCGGCGGCAATCGCCAAGGCTTACACTGCCGCTCGCGAGATCCTCGGCGCCCGCGACCTCTGGGCTCAGATCGAAGCGATGGACAGCAAGGTGGCCGAGGATACGCAGATCGACGCGATCATGCAGATCTGGTCGTTGTTGCGCCATCTTACCCGCTGGTTGCTCAACCGACCCGGCGGCACGCTGGACATCGCGGCCAATGTCGAGCGTTACCACGCCGGCGTCAGCGTGCTGGCAACGGCCCTGCCAGGCGCGTTGACCGAAACCGGCAAGGCCGATTTCGGTACCAGCCAGGAAAAGTGGGAAGGTCTCGGCTTGCCGCCGGAACTGGCATTGCGCTTGTCGCGCTTGCCGGTACAGCGACCGATGCTGGATATTGTCGAAGTGGCGCAGCAGAGCGGCCAGCCCATCGACAGTGTTGCCAAGGTGTTCTATGAACTTGGCGAGGCGCTGGATCTGGAGTGGCTGCGCGGCCAGATCGAGGCCTTGCCGGTGGATGGCCATTGGCACGCTCAGGCACGCGGTTCGCTGCTGGACGAACTGACCCACCAGCACCGCGCGCTGGCCTTGCAGGTGCTCGCTCTGACCGGCAACAGCAAGGACGTTTCACCGGTGCAGGCCTGGTTGAACCGTGACGACCCGACGTTGAAATACACGCGTGGCATGCTGGCAGAAATCCTGACTCAGAACGCCGACTACCCGATCGCCTCGGTAGCGGTGCGTCGCTTGGCACAACTCGCCCAGGTGCCGGCGGCAGGCTAACGCCGCGTACCGCCCCTGTGCCGTCAACCGGCGCAGGGGCGGTGCGTTCGGTCTTGCGCCTGCGCGCTTTCTGGGCTCAACTGACTGCCTCGATCAAGGACGTGCCAGCCGCTTATGCGTTTTGCCTTTGTCGCCAGCGAAACTTCGGTTGCCCAACAAGCCCGGCGTAAGTTCGTCGATCGTTATGCGGACACGCCACCGCACGAGGCCGATGTCATCGTTGCCCTGGGCGGCGATGGCTTCATGCTGCGTACTCTGCATGCCTATCGCGAGACCGGCGCGCCGGTTTACGGCATGAAGCTCGGACGCGTCGGGTTCCTGATGAACAAGCATCGCCTGGACGATTTGCCTGGGCGCATCGATCGCGCGCATGCGGCCCTGCTGCATCCGCTGATCATGCGGGTGACTTGTGGCGCGGGCGAAGTGCATGAGGCGCTGGCGTTCAACGAAGTCTCCCTGCTCCGCCAGAGCAACCAGGCCGCACATCTGGAAGTGAAATTGAACGATGCGGTGAAACTGGAGAATCTGGTCTGCGATGGCATCCTGGTTTCCACCCCTGCAGGTTCGACCGCCTACAACCTGTCGGCGCATGGACCTATCCTGCCGCTGGACAGCAACGTACTTGCCCTGACGCCGATCAGCCCGTTTCGTCCGCGCCGCTGGCGTGGAGCCATCTTGCCTCACCGAACCGAGGTCAACCTGCGCGTCCTCGATCCGGCTAAGCGCCCGGTCAGCGCGACGGCCGATTTTCATGAGGTGCGCGATATCCGATCGGTATTGATCCGTCAGCAAACCGACCATGGCGTACGTCTGCTGTTCGATCCCGAGCACAATCTGGAGCAGCGTATTCTGGATGAACAATTCGCTCCGGACTGAGTAAGCCCAACTTCAGGTCTGCTAATCTTCGCGCATGACTCGCAGCTCCGCCGACGCTCACGATCCTCGCGCCGCGGCCGATAACCGGCTGGTGGTGGCTATCTCGTCGCGAGCCCTGTTCGATCTGGGCGATAGCCACGATCTGTTCGAGCGCGACGGTCTGGACGCCTATCGGGCCTATCAGATCGAGCATGAGAACGAGATCCTGCAGCCAGGCGTCGCCTTTCCGCTGGTACAGAAGCTGCTCGGAATGAACAAGCTTGCCGGCGATCTGCCCCCGGTCGAAGTCATCCTGCTCTCGCGCAATTCGGGCGATACCGGCTTACGCATCTTCAACGCCATCCAGCATTACGGCCTGGAGATCAGCCGCGCGGCCTTCACCAGCGGCGCGCCGACCTCGGACTACATTGCACCGTTCAAGGCCGACCTGTTTCTCTCGGCCAATGCCGAAGATGTCGGACGGGCGTTAGCCGCAGGCGTGGCTGCGGCCACCATTCTTCCTTCGGTCGCGCCACCGCGTGCCACCGAGCAACTGCGCATCGCCTTCGATGGCGACGCGGTCATATTTGGCGATGAGGGCGAGCGTGTATCGCGCGAAGAAGGCCTGGAAGCTTTTCATCGTAACGAGCGCGAACAGGCCGATACTCCTTTATCGGTTGGACCGTTTCGCGGTTTTCTTACTGCTTTGCACCGATTGCAAACGGCGTTCCCGGCCGAGAATTCGCCCATCCGCACGGCTCTGGTTACGGCGCGTTCCGCTCCGGCCCATAAGCGCGTGATCCTGACTTTGCGCCGCTGGGGTGTGCGCATCGATGAGGCGCTCTTTCTTGGCGGGCGCGATAAGGGTCCGTTTTTGGCTGCGTTTGGTGCGGATATCTTCTTCGACGATTCGCCGGCCAATGTCGAGTCTGCGCGCAGGCATGTCGCGACTGGTCATGTGCCGCACGGAGTGAGCAACAACTGAGTGCTCAAAAGCGGTTGAGCTTTTCTTTGTCAATCAATCAGTTGGTCGCTGCTTTTTCGCAGCGAGGGCACGTTGCACCCGATATTTTGGGAAGCGTCTGGCGTTTTTCTCGGGTTTAGCCTTCGATTTAGTCGGTTGTGCCAATGCGTTGACCCTTTTAACGTGTTTCCAGATTTCAACGCGGCCAACCGAGCAGGTGTGGATAGGCCGGCCTGAATGATTGAAGGCTTTCGAATGGACTCGAAGCGCTTGGGCAAACCTCCTCATGACGGCCTTGTCGTGGCGACCCGTATTTCAGGGCGAGACCTTTCGCGCTTGAGATGGGGCGTACACATGTGCCGCTTCTTCTTTTGGTGAGACCAGTGGTGCGGCGAAAGCGATATCGAGCAAGGAAGAGCACCAAAGTACTAGACCGCAAGGCTCGCAAGGAAGCGGCCCTGCTGGCGTCGGAGTGCGCGGAAAGCACGCGTCAGGAAGACATGTGCAGGGAAGAGGGAAGAATTGCCATGGAGGGCAGGCATTTGAACAGGAACATGCCAACGCTTAATGCACTCAAGGCGTTTGAAGTTGCCGGAACGACAGGCAACTTCACACGCGCAGCTGAGTTGCTTGGCGTTACACAGAGCGCGGTGAGCCGCCAGGTACGCCAGCTCGAAGAACAAATGGATGAGCCGCTACTGTTGCGGCGACATCATCATCTTCAACTCACCGACGCCGGACGGCTCTTGCTCAGGGCGCTCAAGCAATCGTTCGACAAGATCGAGCTGACGGTGCGCGATATTCGGGATCGCAAGCATTTGAGCCGATTGCGCGTCAATGCGCCGCCGACATTTGCGGGCCGCTGGCTGTTACCCCGATTGCCCAGATTGCGAAAATTGCATCCGGATATCGAAATCACACTGACGCACTTCAATGACGACAATCTTACGCAATCGGGTGCGATCGACTGTGCCATTCGCTACGGCGATGGCGAGTGGGAGGATTTGCAAAGCACGTTCCTGATGCGCGAGCAGCACATTGCCGTCTGCTCGCCCCACTTGTTGTTGGGGCACGATCAGCGCGCGCCGGACTTCACGCGCATGCCACTGCTGCACGTTGTCACCGAACAGGGTAAGCGCCGGAGTATCTGGCCGCGATGGCTCGAAGCGGCGGGGCTGGACCATATCAATCCTCAGGGAGGCTACGAGTTCGAGCAGACCGACATGGCCATTCGGGCGGCTGTGGATGGCTTGGGCATCGTCATTGCCGACAAGCGCATGGTTGCGCGCACGCTGCGCGAGGGGCATCTGGTGCAGTTGATGGACGTTCAGGTCGACGGCAACCACTCCTATTGGTTCGTGCTGCGGGAAGAGCAGCCCTTGGTCCATGCGCTGATCTCGTTCAGGGACTGGCTCCAGCGCGAGATGAGTGTTTCCTCCGAATTACCGTAGTGATCCTCCTAGGGAAACGATGCGGTTCCTTGTTTACGGGAGCGGGGACGAATCATTACCTCGGTCGCCATGCTCCAAACGATGGTGTCCAGTTTCCCGCCGGGGTTTACCCCTTCCAGCCCCTTTCCGGATCGAGTCCGTGACAGGCTCAGTTGAACAGGGCAGCGAGTGGGCGGGGACAGTCGCAGGAGACTCGACGAGTGCCGGCTAGCCGCAAGGCCGGGGCATGACCCTTGGCCTGACTGGTGGGGCCACCGCCCCCCACGGTTGCTCCGCACCATGACCGCCCACCCCGGGGCGGATAGAATAGGCATCTTGTCTATCGTCCTCCCGGAAGCTCAACGCATGTCCGCTCGCTTGAACCCGTTCGACCTGTATGACGTCCGCTCGTTACTTTCCGACGAAGAGCGCATGGTGCAGGACACCGTAGCCCGCTTTGTCGACGAAAAAGTGCTGCCGATCATTGGCGACTGCTTCGACCAGGGCCGCTTCCCGAAGGAACTGGTTCCGGAGATTGCCAGCCTCGGCCTGCTTGGTGCGACCCTTCCCGAAGAGTACGGCTGTGCCGGCATGAACGGTGTCAGCTATGGCTTGATCTGCCAGGAGCTGGAGCGGGGCGATTCGGGCTTGCGTAGCTTTGCCTCCGTGCAGAGCTCGCTATGCATGTACCCGATCTACGCCTACGGCAATGAAGAACAAAAGAAGCACTACCTGCCGAAGATGGCCGCGGGCGAGGTCATCGGCTGCTTCGGCCTGACCGAGCCGCATGGCGGCTCGGATCCGGCCAATATGAAAACCCAGGCCAAACGCGATGGCAGCGATTGGGTCATCAACGGCGCCAAGATGTGGATCACCAACGGCAACCTGGCGCATATCGCCATTGTCTGGGCACAGACCGAGGATGGCATCCAGGGCTTTATCGTGCCGACCGACAGCAAGGGCTTCACTGCGCAGGAAGTGCACAAGAAGATGAGCTTGCGCGCGTCGGTGACCTCGGCTCTGTTCTTCGACAATGTACGCGTGCCCGATAGCGCTCGCCTGCCTGGCGTCAAGGGCTTGAAAGGTCCGCTGGGCTGCCTGACCCAGGCGCGCTACGGCATCACCTGGGGCCCGATCGGTGCCGCCATTGCCTGCTTGAACGAAGTGCTGGATTACACCCGGGAGCGCGTCCTGTTCGGCCGCCCGCTGGCAGCCAATCAAGCTGTTCAGCTGAAGATGGCTGATATGGCGCGCCGCATCACCAGCGCTCAGCTGTTGTCGCTACAACTTGGCCGACTGAAGGACGCGGGCCGCATGCAGCCTACGCAGGTCTCGCTGGCCAAGTGGAACAACTGTCGCATGGCGATCGATATCGCGCGCGAGTGCCGAGATATCCTCGGCGGCGCGGGCATCACCACTGAGCATTCGGCAATTCGCCATGCGCTCAATTTGGAATCGGTCATCACCTACGAGGGTACCGAGACAGTCCACCAGTTGGTGGTCGGTCGCGAGTTGACCGGCATCAACGCGTTCTGAGCCCAAAGGCAGGGTAGGGAGGAGCCGTCGGTGGACTGGCAGAGCATCCGTATCGAAACCGATCGTCTTATCCTGCGGCCGCCCGTGCTCGAGGATTTCGACGGCTGGGCGCAGAACATGGCCGATGAAGAAGCGGCGCGCTACATTGGCGGCTATCAGCCCCGCGCCGCCGCCTGGCGTAATTTCCTGGTCATGGTCGGCGCTTGGCAGATGCAGGGTTTCGCCATGTTCTCCGTGATCGAAAAAGCCACGGGTCGTTGGATCGGCCGCTTGGGCCCATGGCAGCCGGAAGGCTGGCCCGGGACCGAAGTGGGTTGGGGCCTCGCCCGGGAAGCCTGGGGCAAGGGCTATGCGCACGAAGGGGCCGCCGCCAGCATGGATTGGGCCTTCGATCGCCTCGGCTGGACCGATGTCATTCACAGTATCGATCGCGACAACGCGCCCTCGCAGGCTTTGGCGAGGCGATTGGGTTCGGTCAATCGTGGTCCCGGCAAGCTGCCTGCGCCATACGAGCACGTGGAGATCGAAATCTGGGGGCAGAGCCGCGAAGAATGGCGCCGTCGCCGCCTGGCATGAACGAAAAGATAGGGCTCACCCTGGCCGAGGCTGCCCCGGACTTGCATCGCCTTTGCCACGATCGCTGGGCCGTTATCGGTAGTGCCGCGGTGAGCCTGGTCGGTGCAGTGGTGAGCGTTGCCGATATCGATGTGTTGACCAGTGTGGAGGACGCCGATCGCCTCGCGAGTTGTTGGCGATCTCGAAGCGAGGACAATTACACGCCGGCGGGTGCGGAGCGTTTCCGGTCGCGTTTCGGTCGCTTCCGCTTCTCGGGCTTGCCACTGGAAGTGATGGGTGGTTTGGAGTTGTTCGACCAGGGCGCCTGGCAAGCGGTACAGATCGGTGAGCGGATGTTTGTATCGTGCGGCCCGGTACAGATACCGGTGCCTGCGATTGCCGACCAGATCCGCATCCTGGAATGCTTTGCCCGGCCCAAGGATTTGCAGCGCGCCGCCTTGTTGCGCGCTCTGGCTTGAAACTTTGCTGCGTGGTGCGTCCGCGCTCTTGAACTGGATACCGACATGTCTGTTCCGTTTGCCATCACCGCACGTCATAAAGGCTTCAATCGTGCCGAAATCGTCGATCAGAACTTCACCGAGTTCGTGCAGTTCTGGCAGGGCGACGCGTACGCCGCACCGGATGATGACGCGCCGGTCTTGCCGGGCAGTGAGCTCGACGCGCGCGGTTTTCGCGAGCTGTTCGAATCGCAGTTGATCTCACGTCACCTGGATCTGATGGCACGCGTTCTGCGCGTGCAGAACAAGGTGTTCTACACGATCGGCTCATCCGGCCATGAAGGCAACGCGATGGTCGCACGCCTGACAAGACACACCGATCCGGCGTTCTTGCATTATCGTTCCGGCGGCTTCATGGCCGAGCGCTTCCGCAAGTTGCCAGGCATGGATCCGGTGATGGATTCGGCCCTTTCCTTCGCCGCCAGCAGCGAAGATCCCGCATCCGGCGGTCGCCACAAGGTCTGGGGCAGCAAGCCGTTGTGGGTGCTGCCGCAAACCTCGACCATTGCCTCGCACCTGCCCAAGGCGCTGGGCACGGCCGTGGCGATCGAGCAGGCGCGCCGCATCGCCCATCGTTTGCCGATACCGGACGATTCCATCGCCATTTGTTCGTTTGGCGACGCGTCGAGCAACCATGCCACCGCACAGACGGCTTTCAACGCCGCTGCATGGACGGCTTACCAGAAGCTGCCCGCACCGGTGCTGTTCGTTTGCGAAGACAACGGCATCGGCATTTCGGTGAAGACCCCGATGGGCTGGGTGGCAAGCAATTTCCAGCAGCGCGCCAACCTCGACTATTTCTTTGCCGATGGCTTGGATCTGGCCGAGGGTTATGCGCAGGTGCGCCGCGCGGTCGAGCACTGCCGCAACACGCGTCGGCCGACGTTCCTGCATATGAAGACGACACGCGTGATGGGACATGCTGGTACGGACTTCGAGATCGAATGGCGCAGCATCGAGGAGCTGGTGTCCGTCGAAGCCACCGATCCTTTGTTGCGATCGGCAGCTATTGCGTTGGAATCGGGCCTTTATACCAAGGAAACTTTGCTGGCCTTGTACGAAGCCATTCGCAAGCGCTGCTTTGCGGCGGCCGAAGAGGCCGACCGTCGTCCCAAGCTTTCGAGCCTGGAAGAGGTCATGCAACCGCTGGCGCCCTATACGCCCGAAGCGGTCAAGCACGAGGCTGAGCGCAGCGACTACGCCGAGCGCCGTCTTGCCGCATTCGGTAGTGCCGAGAAGTTGCCCGAGGTGCAACCTCCGCGTCACTTGGCGATTCAGATCGGCCAGGCTTTGCACGACTTGATGGCAAAGTATCCGCAGTCGTTGTTGTTCGGCGAGGATGTCGCGCAGAAGGGCGGTGTCTATACAGTTACCAAGGGATTGCACAGGGCATTCAAGAACAGCCGCGTGTTCAACACTTTGTTGGATGAGACCGTGATCCTGGGGTTGGCTCAGGGCTTCGCCAATATGGGTATGCTGCCGATCCCGGAGATCCAGTACCTTGCCTATTTCCACAATGCCTGCGATCAGATCCGCGGCGAAGCCAGCAGCCTGCAGTTCTTCTCCAACGATCAGTATCGCAACCCGATCCTGATGCGAGTGGCCTCTCTGGGCTATCAGAAGGGCTTCGGCGGTCACTTTCACAACGATAATTCGATTGCTGCACTGCGCGATATTCCCGGTCTGATCGTGGGCTGCCCCAGTCGTGGCGACGACGCGGCAACGATGCTGCGCACGCTGGCTGCGCTCACTCAGATCGACGGCCGTGTCTGTGCTTTTCTTGAGCCGATCGCGTTGTATATGACCAAGGACCTTTACGAGGCCGGCGACGGCCAGTGGCAGTTTGGCTATCCCGAGCCAGGCACGGCGATGACGTTGGGCGAAGGTCGTGTCTACGGCGAAGATGCCGACGATCTGGTTGTCTTTACCTTCGGCAATGGCGTGCCGATGGCATTGCGTGCCGCACGTGACATCGAAAAAGCACAAGGCTGGAAAACGCGCGTGGTCGATCTGCGCTGGCTAGCCCCCTTGAATGACGCATTCATCGCCGAGCATGCGCGCATGGCCAAGCGCATCATTGTGCTGGACGAAGGCCGTCGTAGTGCGGGTGTGGGCGAGGGTGTCATTACCGCGATCGTCGAAACGGGCTATGGCGCTACGCCGTTGCGCCGCGTGGTCGGTGCCGATACCTATACGCCATTGGCCGGCGCCGCGTTGCTGGTGTTGCCGAGCGAAAAGGATGTGGTGGCTGCCGCCGCCGAGATGGCTTAGGGCGGGTAGCTGGTGAAGAAAACTTCCAAAAAGCCAGCTATCTTGCAAGAGCGGCTTCAGCCGCGACCGGCGGTGCCGCGCCCTGGCGGTCGCGGCCGAAGCCGCTCCTATGGGATAGTCAGGTTTTAGAGGGCTTTCATTCTCGATGGCGGTGCACTTCCGGGGCATTTCCACGCCGCTCCACTTCGCGGTTGAACCTTTCTTCGAGCTGCACACGATTACGGCCATTCAACTTCGCCGCATACATGGCCTGATCCGCGCGTTCGGCTAGCGAAGCGACGGTATCTTCCGGCATGCGTATGGCGACGCCAATGCTGATGCTCAGCGTCAGACCCTTGCCATCGACCGGAATTTCCAGGCGATTCACGCGCCGGCACAGACGCGTGGCGACTTGCAGGGCATGGTTCTGGTCGATGCAGCGCAATACCGCGACAAATTCCTCGCCACCGTAACGACCCAGCAAGTCGCCCGGGCGCAGCTCCTGACGCAACGCCGACGCGACAGACATCAAGGCGCGGTCGCCGGCGGCATGGCCTAGCCGATCATTCAAGGTCTTGAAGTTGTCCAGGTCCATGAACAGCAATGCCAGCGGCTGGCACGGGCCCGTTACGAATTGCGCCTGCGCGCGCTCGGTCCAGGCCCGGCGATTGAGGATCTTGGTCAGCGCGTCGTAGTCGGCCAGCTCCTGCACTACCTCGCGATCGCGCCGGGCATGAAGAGCACGGTCGGCCAAGCCAAGGGACAGGGCTAAGGCCTGGAACGCGCTGGCAGCGAGGCTCGCATCGCCGAGCCATACCGCATGGGGCAGCGCTCCGCCGGCCTGGCTGCTGCGCAAGGCGGTTATCACCAGCCACGGCGTCCAACCCAGCAGGAAGAACCAGGCATGTCGCGCACCGCGTAGCCATGCGATCACGGACGCCAGCAACAGAAAGGCTGCACACAGCAGGCGTAGCGGTTCAAGCAGGGTATGAGCGGCATCTTCTAACAAGGGCAGGTGACTGACAAGCAGGGCGGCGATCGAGCCCATGCCCACTGCCAAGGCAAGTACGACCGGATGCAGCCATGTGGCATAGCGTTTGAGTTGACAGAAGCGCGTCGCGAACAAGGCCGCGAACATCATCGACAGTGCAGAGGCGATAGGGCCGAGCAAGGTTGCAATCTGTGGGGGCCAACCCAGCGGTTCGACAACATAGCCTGTGCGAATGCCGTGAAAGAGCGCAGCGCAGATGACATGCCCGACATACCAGATCAAGGTCCGGTCGCTGAGCACCAGTGCGAAATACGCTGCCATCAAAGCCATGGCCAGCATGGTTGCAAGGCAAGCGCTGGCCAGGGCCAAACGGTGTGCGTCGTCACGTTCGTACTCGTCGCGATCCTGCAGCGTAAAACTGACTGGAATGCTTGCGTCGAACGGCGCGAACCTAAGTAGCATCGGCTGCGAAGCAGGCACATCGGCATCGAGTCGGAAACTCAACCTGCCATGACTATCACTGGGAGGGATACGTCCTGCGCCATCGGCATCGTAGAGCCTGACATCGCCTGCAGTGGGCGGATAGATCGAAAGCTGGCGTTCGGAGCCGACCCAGGGCGGTTCGGCCGTCAATACGAGCCAGCTACCCTCGGCTGGCAGGCGAATCAGCTGGGTCGGATCGAATCGCTGGAAGTCGCCGTGTCGATAGGCCGCCATCGCGATAGAGGGGGTATCGGCGCTGCGCAACGGCAGCCAAGCCGCCCGCATAGCCAGCTCAGCCTGCACTTGGCCGCAGAGCAAGGCCGGCAGACAAGCTGCTGCATACCTCCATCCATGGTGGCGTCTGGTCGTGGCGAGCGCCTGTTGGTCCATCCCCGGTCCCCTGTCTGCCGGTATTCCTGCTATCCGGAGGGCGTCCCCTCCGCAGTTGCATGGATGTGAGCTACAGCATAGAGGAGTGGCAGCCCAAATGAGCTCCCCTTCACGGCGTAGGCCAGATGGCTGCCATCACACGATCTAAATCACTCCACGGCCAAAATCTTGCCGGTCCCCATGCGGCAAACCGAGAGCGGAGGCGAAGGTCATGAGTCAGGTGAAGGTGGCGGTGTTTGTGGGCAGCTTGCGCAAGGACTCGTTCAATCGCTGCCTGGCGCGGGCGGTCGAGCGGCTGGCGCCGGCGGATTTCGCCTTTGAGCATGTCCGCATCGACGACCTTCCGCTCTACACGCAGGATTTCGATCACGACTACCCCGCTAACGCCGCCCGTCTGAAGCAACAGATCGAAGCGGCCGATGCCCTGTTATTCGTTACGCCCGAATACAACCGTTCCATTCCGGGAGTACTCAAGAACGCTATCGATATTGGCTCGCGGCCCTGGGGAACCAATTCATTTGCCGACAAGCCCGGTGCGGTCATCGGCACCTCGGTGGCCGCTACTGGCACGGCCATGTCGCAGCAGCATTTGCGCAATGTGCTGGCCTACCTGGATGTACATGTGCTCGCCCAGCCGGAAGTATTTATCCATTTCAAGGAAGGCTTGTTTGACGCCGACGGCAACATCGGCGTAGAAAGCACACAGAAATTCCTGCAGGGCTTCGTCGGCCGCTACGTCGCCTGGGTGCGCCGCTTCAAGCCATGATGTACCCGCGACGCCGTCACGCTTCGGTGGCGGCGCCGACACCGCAAAGCTTTTCCAGAAGCTGTGCCTGCACGTTGCGTAGGCCACTGGCCGAGGGGCGCTGGTACTGGCCGTCGCTCTGCAGCAGCCAGGCATTGGCGTTATCGGCCAAGTAAAGGTCCAGTTCCTTGCGCACGCGCTGCTGCAGTTTTTTGCCTTCGATCGGAAAGCCGGTTTCGACGCGACGATCCAGATTGCGTTCCATCAGGTCCGCACTGGCCAGGTAGAAACGCTCTTCGCCGTTATTGGCAAACCAGTACACGCGGCTGTGTTCAAGGAAGCGTCCAACAATCGAGCGCACACGGATGTTGTGCGAAACACCTGGCACGCCAGGGCGCAGGCAGCACATGCCGCGCACGATCAGCTCGATCTTTACGCCGGCGATGCTGGCTTTGTACAGCGCGCGAATGATTTTCGGGTCGGTCAGCGCATTGACTTTGGCGATGATCTGCGCCGGCCGGCCGGCGGTCGCATGCGCGGTCTCCTGGGCGATCAGTTCCAGCAAGGTCTTTTTCAGCGTAAACGGAGCATGCAGCAGTTTTTTCATATGCTGCACCTTGCCCATGCCGGTAAGCTGGCTGAACAACCGGTGCACATCCTCGCATAACGCTTCATCGGAGGTGAGCAGGCTATAGTCGGTGTACAGGCGAGCATTGCCGGTGTGGTAATTGCCAGTACCCAGATGCGCGTAACGCACCAGTTCCGCGCCCTCGCGCCGCTGGATCAGCATCAGCTTGGCATGCGTTTTCACGCCGACCACGCCATAGATCACTACCGCGCCGGCTTGCTGCAATCGCGAGGCCAGCGAGAGGTTGGACTCCTCGTCGAAGCGCGCGCGTAGCTCGACGACCGCGGTGACTTCCTTGCCGGCGCGTGCCGCATCGACGAGGGCATCGACGATCTCGGAAGTGGCGCCGCTACGATAAAGCGTCTGCTTGATCGCAAGCACATTCGGATCCTTGGCCGCCTGGTGCAACAGGTCGACCACCGGTGCGAACGATTCGTAAGGATGTAATAGCAGGACATCCTGCTTGGCGATGACCTGGAACAAGTCCTCGGCCTTCTTCAGGGACTTGGGAATCGATGGCGTGAACGGTGGATAGCTCAATTGCGGACGCTGCACTTTGCTGGCCATGCCAAATAGGCGTGCAAGGTTGACCGGACCGTTTACTTCATAAAGTTCATCGGTGGCCAAGCCGAATTGCTTGAGCAGGTAATCGATAAGATTGCGTGGGCAGTTGTCGGCGACCTCCAGGCGTACCGCATCGCCGAAGCGGCGCGAGTACAGTTCGCCGCGCAGCGCGCGCGCGAGGTCTTCGACATCTTCCGGGTCGATGGTCAAATCCGCATTGCGGGTCAGGCGGAACTGATAGCAGCCCAGTACCGACATGCCGGGAAACAACTCGTCAGCGTGCTCGTGGATGATCGAGGAGAGCAGTACGAAATTGTCGCCGCCCTCGCAGACATCGTCCGGAAGGCGAATCAGGCGCGGTAGCACCCGCGGCGCCGGTACGATCGCCAGGCCCGAGTCGCGTCCGAAGGCATCGGTGCCTTCCAACTGCACGATGAAGTTCAGGCTCTTGTTGACCAGCAATGGGAATGGGTGGGTCGGGTCCAGGCCGATCGGCGTGACCAACGGTGCCACCTCGTGGCGGAAATAGCGGCGAACCCAGAGCTTTTGTTTGTGCGTCCATTGATTGCGTCGCACGATACGCAGTCCCTGCTTATCGAGCTCGGGTAGGATCTTGTCATTGAGAATCGAATACTGCCGTTCGATCTGCTTATGCGCGATCTCGCTGATTTCCGCCAATGCGCGCTTGGGTGCGATGCCGTCGGGCCCGACGATCTCATGATCGAAGGCGATCTGGCTCTTCAAGCCCGCCACACGAATCTCGAAGAACTCATCCATATTGGTCGAGAAGATCAGCAGGAATTTCAATCTTTCCAGCAGTGGTTTGCTCTCATCCAATGCCTGATCCAGCACGCGGATGTTGAACTGCAGTTGTGAGATCTCGCGATGGATATACAGGCTGGCGTCGTTCAGGTCGGGCGCGACGGCTGTCTCGGCCGTGGCATCCTTGGATACCTTTTCGGCGCGCGATGGCGGAACGGGCTCGGGACTGGCGATGCTGGTATTCATGGTTTGTCGCTTGGGCAAGGCAATGTCACTCATTAAGAGCAACCGAATGTTACAGGGGTATGATGTTGCGAAAATGTATCAGTGCAAAAATTAGGGATGGTTTTACGGCCCGTGGGAGCCATTTGAGCGCCGATAGGCGACGTTGTGCGGTCACTTGGAAGGGCAGATCTCCCATAATGTCTGGTAATGCGCGTTGCGGTGGGGGCTCTTTGCACGATCAACGTCCCATAACAGACGAAGCCAGCAAGCTCGCACCGTTCACCCCCTGAATTCACTAGGCGGCACGCCAAGCACCCGCCGAAACACTGCCGATAGGGCGCTCGAACTGCTGTAACCCAAGTCCATCGCGACTTGCGTCACCGGTTCGCCGTTACCCAATCGGGTAAGGGCGGCCAGCAAGCAAGCCTGCTGCCGCCATGCCGCGAAACTCATGCCGGTCTCTTCGCGAAAGACGCGAGTGAAACTGCGTCGGCTCATGCCTGCACGAGCAGCCATCGTATCGATGCTTACTTCTTGCGAGGGTTGCTCCAGCAAATGGCGGCACAACGCGGCAAGGCGACGCTCGCGTGGCAGCGGTGTGCTAAGCGCCAAGGTAGGCATGCGACGAATCTCTTCCAGCAGCAGACGCATGACGGTGCCGTCGCGACCTTCGAGCTCATAGAGCATGGGTACATCGACCGCCTCGAGCAGCAGCTCATGCAGCAGAGGAGAGACCGCAATCACCTCGCAGCGTGTCGGCAGGCCGGCCGCGCGAGCCACATCTTCACGGACATACACGCTGCGTGTGGATACCGGGCCGCCCATATGCACTTCATGCGTAACGCCTGGCGGAATCCACAAGGCGCGCCGGGGGGGAATCACCCAACTGCCTTCTTGGGTGATGGTGGTTAGCACGCCGGTCATGGCGTAAAGGAGCTGGGCGCGCCGGTGCGAATGCGGGTGCAGTACGTAGTGCGCA
Organism: Dyella sp.; assembly: GCF_036568765.1. GTDB lineage: Bacteria > Pseudomonadota > Gammaproteobacteria > Xanthomonadales > Rhodanobacteraceae > GSA-30. Next base: position 22,400 of record NZ_DATCRY010000126.1, read on the forward strand.
GGATAATCGTTGCCGGTCGCGACGAGGTCGCGCGGCGTGTCTTCGTGACGGTCGATACGGGCATTACGCATGGATTGGCCCAAATTCGCCGATTCTTGACCCAATAACGTGTGCGGGCCGGAGCGCATGACTCTAAGGTGACGCCCCATAAGGTGCAAGTCCCCGCCCATACCCGACCTTTGCGACATCGGACCCATGCAAGCTCAAGCCGAAACTACGCTCAGCCCCGCTGTTTCCGTCGAACCCGCTGCCGCGCAGCAGACCGAGGGCGAGACCGAATATCGGATTATCGGCGCGATAAGCTTCTCGCACCTGCTCAACGATATGATCCAATCGTTGATTCTGGCGATCTATCCGATCCTCAAGGGCGATTTCCATCTGAGCTTCGGTCAGATCGGCCTGATCACCTTGACCTACCAGCTCACCGCGTCGCTCTTGCAACCGTTGGTGGGCATGGTGACCGACCGAAAGCCGATGCCGTTTTCCTTACCGATCGGCATGGGCTTTACGCTGGGCGGGCTGCTCCTGCTGGCGTCGGCCCCGAATTTCCCGATCCTGCTGGTAGCCGCGGCCCTGGTGGGCACCGGCTCTTCGGTGTTCCACCCCGAATCCTCGCGCGTGGCGCGCATGGCCTCGGGCGGTCGGCATGGGCTGGCGCAATCGTTGTTCCAGGTCGGCGGTAACGCAGGCTCGTCGCTGGGGCCGCTGCTGGCCGCCTGGATCATCGTGCCGCACGGTCGTGGCAGCGTTGCGTGGTTTGCTTTGGCCGCGCTGTTGGCTATCGTCGTGCTGCTGCAAGTCAGCCGCTGGTACGGTGCCCAGCATAGAATAAGCAAGGGACGCGTGGCTCATGCCATGGCATTGCCGCTATCGCAGGGCAAGATCGCTGCGTCGCTGACTATCCTTGGCTTGCTCATCTTCTCCAAGTATTTCTATCTGGCCAGCATCAGCAGCTATTACACCTTTTTTCTGATCCACAAGTTCGGCGTGTCGGTGCAGAACGCGCAGACGCATTTGTTCGTGTTCCTGTTCGCGGTGGCGGCAGGTTCCCTCATCGGAGGGCCAGTGGGCGATCGCATCGGTCGCAAGTGGGTGATCTGGGTATCCATCCTGGGTGTCGCACCATTCACCCTGATGCTGCCTTATGCGAATCTGTTTTGGACAGGCGTGCTGACCGTGGTCATCGGCCTGATCCTGGCTTCGGCGTTCTCGGCGATTCTGGTCTATGCCCAGGAGTTGATCCCGGGTCGCGTCGGCATGATTTCAGGGTTGTTCTTCGGCTTTGCTTTCGGCATGGGCGGTATCGGTGCGGCGGTGCTGGGCCGTGTCGCCGACGCGCAGGGTATCGATTATGTCTATCACCTGTGCGCGTTCCTCCCGCTGATCGGAGTGATCACCGTGTTCCTGCCCAACCTCGAAGTGCGCAGGCGGCGCGCCTGAGGCGCGCCGGCATGATCATGAATCGGTAAGTTCGGCCGACTTGTCAGATGAATAATCTTTCAAGGTTTCTGGGTCTGACTGCGGCATCCAGTGGCATCAAATGTTCGACAAGTCGCACCATCGTTACGCTGTCAGCTTTGCGGGCGATGTGTTCGACTCGAAAGACCGCAAAGGGCGTGAAAAGATTAGTGGTCATGAATTCAGGCGTGCCAGGCAATAGCGCGTCATAAGCTCTTTTCATGCTGCAGCCATAAACTTCGAAGACGGTGTTGGTGTCGTGAAAATCACTCTCGATCAGTGTGTCATAGGTCTCAAGCACTTTAGGGAATGAAAACGGTACTTGTCTGGTCATGAGCCGATCGAACTCATCCAGCTGCTGCGAGGATAGCTTGTTCGGGAAGTAGGTAAGCCGACGAAATGGCTCAATGTCCGGCGCGTCCTCGTAGCGCTTCAGCGTGTCGAGGTACACTTGGCGACACTGTTTCTCGAGGATCTCATATGTTGAAAGTAGAGCGGCTGCGTCACGGAGCTGGGATTGCTGCCTTGGCGACAAGCTGAAGCTGTTGCCGGCCATTTGATGGCGCGACTCCAGGTCGTGGGCGACCTCGGTAGCGTTAATGGAGACATCTGTCTTCTGCTCAAACGATGCTTGTATGGCTTTCCAGCCTGGCGGGGTGTGCCAGATGGCCAGGAATAGGCCCAGGTCGACGGGGAGAGGGGCGGCGGAGATCAGTGTTCCGCTCTGTTTATGGATTTCGCGTTGCTTCGAGGCTATTTGCTCGCTTAGCGCATCGAGCTCATTGTAGGACTGGCTTTTTACTTCAGCTTCCGAGGCCGTCTTTTCGATGTCGAGCTGCGTATCGTTGATGGCATGCGCAATCTTTTCGAGATCTTCGACTAAGCGATGATTGCCAGTTTGTTGGCGACATTGTTCTTTTTTGTTGAGCCGATCGGCTTGATACGATGATAGACGTGTGCGTAATTCGTTCAATTTGCTGTTTAGGTCTCGACGTTTTTTATCGGTATCCACGACAAGAGCCTGCAACGCAGGATGCGAGGTGGCGTGTTTCCTTGCCTCGGTCTGCAATGGGCGTAACTCTTCACGCAAGCAAGCTAGTTTGAGCCGATCGAGCAGCCTTTCTTGATTTTCCAAGCTGGTCTTGAAATGCTCAGAGATCGCGCCGTGGTCCACGGAGGGAAGGCTGTGGAGATCGTATTTTTCACGCAAGGCACCTATTTGCTTCTCATAAGTGTGCGACCGCGCGCCTATGGCCTGAAGCATATGCTTGAAGGGATTGGCGCCATAATATCGCGCGGGTTTGATGCGGTCGTCTTTGAGACGGAGTTGCTGGCCTTCGATGAGCTTCAGGTGGCGAGTTTTTTCTCTGAAATCATCGTCGCGTTTTTGAATGTTCCTGAGACTTATCTCTTCCGTCTGGATTCTGGATTTATAGTCGAGTTCTGAGGCGTTTGACTCGACAGCTCCTCTTTCCCGTCCGTCGGGCGTATTGAAGATTCGTTGGACGGCGCCATGAGGTTCCGTCGCTACTGAATCGTGTTCGTTATTTGCTGTATTTGCTGTGCGGCTGTGCGGGTTTGATAGCGATGGCGATACAGAAGAAATTGTCACAGGTGGTTCCTCAAGCTGAAGCGGCAGGCTAAAAAGAGCCTGCGCGCCTCGCCTTCAGATTTCGCTCACTGCGAATCGGCGCCTACAATCAACGGTTCCGGTTCGAGCGTCACGCCAAAGCGTTTGCGTACCGTATCGATGACGTGCTGGGCGAAAGCCCAGAGCTGACCACCGCTGGCGCCGCCATGGTTGACCAGTACAAGCGCATGTCGATGCGATATGCCGGCATCGCCTTCGCGTGCCCCCTTCAAGCCCGCCGTGTCGATCAGCCAAGCTGCGGAAAGCTTGGTTTTGCCGATGCCGGCCGGCCAAGCGACCAATTCCGGATGTTCGGCCTTGAGCGCCTCGGCCGTAGCCGTATCGACGATGGGATTCTTGAAGAAACTGCCCGCGTTGCCGATCACGGCGGGGTCGGGCAACTTGCGCGAGCGCAGATGGATCACGGCTTCGGCGACATGGAAAGGTGCGGGCTTGTCTATGCCCATGCGTGTCAACTCTTCGCGGATACCGGCATAGTCCAGCCGTGGAGCACGCAGGCGCGGCAACACAAAGCGCACCGCCGTCACGATGTAGCGGCCCGGCTCGTGCTTGAACAGCGAATCACGATAGGCGAAAGCGCAGTCGGCATGACCGAGTACCGCGACACGGCGCTCGCGCGTATCCCAGGCTTCGACGCTTTCGATGAACTCGGCCACTTCGGTGCCATAGGCGCCAATGTTCTGGATCGGTGCCGCGCCAACGGTACCGGGGATCAGAATCAGGTTTTCCAGCCCTGCCAAGCCCTGACCCAGCGTCCAGCGTACGAAATCGTCCCAACGTTCTCCCGCGGCTACGGCGATGCGCGCATTGTCGCCATCGTGCTCCACGTGTACGCCACGCGTGGCCATAGCCAGCACGGTGCCATCGTAGTCGCCGGTGAACAACATGTTGCTGCCTTCGCCAAGCACAAGCAACGGACGTTGCCGAATGGCCGGAAAATTCAGCAGCTCCGGCAGTTTGGTCGCTTCGCGAATCTCAGCCAGCAGAGTGGCATGCACATTCACGCGCAGGGTGTTGCGCGCGCCCAGAGGAGCGTTTTCGATCAGCGTGTAACCGCCCATATCGGTCGTTTCAGCGCGCATGCATCATGCCCTGGCGACGAATTTCCTCGACGCATTCGCCGATGAGGTGCGGACCACGATAGACCATGCCCGAATACAACTGCACCAGGTTGGCGCCTGCGGCGATCTTTTCGGCTGCGTTGTCGCCATCGAGAATGCCGCCTACACCGACGATGCCGACATCCGCCCCGAGGCGCTGGCGCATGCCGCGCAGGACTTCAGTGGAGCGCTTGAACAGCGGCTTGCCCGACAGGCCGCCGGTTTGTTCGGCGTGTGTCGCTCCGATTACGGCGGTGCGGTCGATAGTGGTATTGGTGCATATCAGGCCGTCGACCTTGGCTTCTGACAGCACTTCGGCGATGGCATCGAGCTCGGATTCGTTCAGATCGGGCGCAATCTTCAGCAACATCGGCTTGCGCGCACCGGCCTGCGATCCGAGGCGTTCCTGCGCTTCACGCAGCGTTTCGATGAAGCGCCGCAGGGTGGCTTCTTCCTGGAGATCGCGCAGCCCCTGGGTATTGGGCGAGGAGATGTTTACCGTGATGTAGCTGGCATGCGGATACACGCGCTCCAGGCAGAACAGGTAGTCGTCGACCGCCTTTTCGTTCGGCGTATCCTTGTTCTTGCCGATATTGATGCCGAGCACGCCGCGATAAGTGGCGCGTTGCACGTTGCGCACCAGTGCATCGACGCCATCGTTGTTGAAGCCCAGGCGATTGATCACCGCCTCGTGTTCCGGCAAGCGGAACATGCGCGGCTTGTCGTTGCCCGGCTGCGGCCGTGGCGTGGTGGTGCCTACTTCGATAAAGCCGAAGCCCAACGTTGCCAGCGCATCCAGATGATCCGCGTTCTTGTCCAGGCCGGCGGCCAAGCCGACGGGGTTTGGAAAACGCAGGCCGAAGATGTTGACCGGTAGCTCCGCTGGCGGCTTGGCGATCAGGTGCGCAAAGCCGCTGCGCTGGGCTACGCCCAGGCCATAGAGAGTGAGGTGGTGAGCCGTTTCCGGTTCCAGCTTGAACAACAGGGGACGTAGCGTGTCGTACATGGTTTTACTCGAAGCGACCTACATAGACGCGGGTATCGTAGTCGAAGCTGACGCGGCCTTCGTCGGCGCAGGCGTCGAACAGTACGCGCAAGGCGGCCATCATGGGTTCGTGATTGATATGGCCCGGCTTGGGCGCATAGGACGAGGACATCAGTCGGCCGCGCAACTCATCGAAGTCCAGCCGCTGGCTGTGATCGAAATGCGCAGTGCCGCGATAGCCCTGGCCGAACCAGCGCTGCATGAAAGCGTCGTCAGCGTAGCGCTCGGCGACGCTGACATAATCCGTACCGTATTCCAGCAGCAGCTTTTCATAGCCTTCCAGGAATGGAATGCCCGTCAGTCGCCGCGAATTCCAGTAGATCGCCACCAGGCCGTCGGCGCGCAGGATGCGGCGGAATTCCGTGCGCGTGCTTTCCGGTTCGAACCAGTGAAATGCCTGGGCCACGGAGATCAAGCCCGCGCTCCGATCCGCAAGGCCGGTCGCCGCGGCAGTGCCGTCGGTCGTGTCGAAACGGTCATAGTCGGCGAGCCAGCGTTCGGCGGCGGTGCGCATCGCGGCATTCGGCTCCACTGCCATTACCCGATGACCGGCATCGAGAAACAGCTTGGAGGAAATACCTGTGCCGGCGCCCACATCGGCGACGGGCCAGTCTGCCGCCACGCCGTGCGCATCGCGTAGCCAGTCGAGCAGGGCGGTCGGATAGTCGGGGCGATAGCGGACGTAGTCTTCGACGCGATCGCTGAACCGCTCGGTGGATTTAAGGTTCGACATAGGTTCAACCTGTGAGCAATTGGCCGCCGTCGACGCAGAGCGTCTGGCCGGTAATCCAGCCGGCCCAGGGCGAGGCCAGGAACAGTACCGCGTGGGCAATTTCTTCGGACGTGCCAAAACGGCCAAAAGGGATCTTGGCAAGTGTTTGTCGATAAAGCTCGGGTGCTTCGGTCCTGCGTCGATCCCACAGGCCATCGGGAAATTCGATCGAGCCGGGTGCTACCGCGTTGACGCGGATGCGTTCCGGCGCTAGCGCCAGTGCCTGCGATGTCGTGTATTGATTCAATGCGGCCTTGATCGCCGCATAAGCCGGGCCACGCACGCCGGGATGAAACGCGGCAATCGACGAGGTGTGCACGATGCTGGCGTAAGGTGAGGCCTTCAAATGCGGTAACGCGTGGCGCGATGCGCGCACCGCCGCCATCAGGTCGACGTTGAAGCCGGCGGTCCACCCTTCGTCGGTATCGGCAAAACCATAGCCGCTGGCGTTGTTGACCAGCACATCGATACCGCCGAGCGATGTGGCCGCTTGCTCGATATAGGCTGCGATAGCTTCGCCGTCGGCCAAATCACAAGGGGCTGCGTGCGTCGTGGCGCCTGTGGCGGCCATTGCCGTGCGCGTTTCCTCGAGGGTATCTCGCCCACGCGCACAGATCGATATCGCTGCACCAGCCTGCGCGAATGCCAGGGCAATACAGCGCCCGATGCCGCGGCTGCCGCCAGCGACGACAACGCGGTAGCCACGGAAATCGAAAGCGGCGGAGGAGGGGATGGAACTCATGCGGCGCATTTCCTCGCCTGCCAGGGGATCGGAGCGGGACGCATGGCGTCCCGCCCGTGGTGCCGGGATCGGCCTTACAGATCGAACTTGATGCCCTGCGCCAGCGGCAATGCGTCGGAGTAGTTGATCGTATTGGTCTGGCGGCGCATGTAGACCTTCCAGGCATCCGAGCCGGATTCGCGCCCGCCGCCGGTTTCCTTTTCGCCGCCGAACGCGCCACCGATTTCCGCGCCCGAGGTGCCGATGTTCACGTTCGCAATACCGCAATCGGAACCTGCCGCCGAAAGATACTGCTCGGCCGATTTGAGGTTCTGCGTGAAGATGGCCGAGGACAGGCCTTGCGGCACGCTATTCTGCAGCTCGATCGCCTCGTCCAGCGTCTTGAACGGCATCACGTAGAGAATCGGTGCGAAGGTTTCGGTCTGCACGACTTCGTCGTCGTTCTTCAGGCCGGTGACGATGGTCGGCAGCACGAAGTTACCTTTGCGATCGGTCAGCGCTGCGCCGCCGGTGCGCACCGTGCCACCGCTGGCCTTGGCTTTTTCGATCGCAGCCAGGTAGGCCTGCACAGCGTCAGAGCTGTTGAGTGGGCCCATCAACGTCGTCGCCAGGGTCGGATCGCCGATCTTGCCCTCGACCTGCTTGTAGGCGGTGACCAACGTGGCAGTCACGTCATCGATGATCGACTCGTGCACAAACAAGCGGCGCGTAGTGGTGCAACGCTGACCGGCCGTACCGACCGCACCGAACACGATGGCCGGGATCGCCAGCTTCAGGTCGGCGGTTTGGTCGACGATGATCGCGTTGTTGCCGCCCAGTTCCAGCAACGAGCGGCCCATGCGGCGAGCCACGCGCTCGCCCACCATGCGACCGACCTTGGTCGAGCCGGTGAAGCTGATCAGCGGGATGCGCTTGTCGTCGACGAAGGCCTGCGAGAGATCCGTGCCGGCATCGTTGAACAGGAAGAACAGATCGGGGAAACCGCCAGCCTTCAGCGCCTCGTTGCAGATCTTCATCGTTGCCACGGCAGACAGCGGCGTCTTGGGCGAAGGCTTCCAGATGCAGATGTCGCCGCAGATCGCAGCCAGCATGGCATTCCACGCCCACACGGCGACTGGGAAGTTGAACGCACTGATGATGCCGACCAGGCCCAGCGGCTGGTACTGCTCGTACATGCGATGGCCGACGCGCTCCGAGTGCATGGTATAGCCGTACAACATGCGGCTCTGGCCTACCGCGAAATCAGCGATATCGATCATCTCCTGCACTTCGCCGTCGCCTTCGGGCTTGATCTTGCCCATTTCCAGCGCGACCAGCGAGCCGAGGGCGTCCTTGTGCTTGCGCAGAGCTTCGCCACACAGACGTACGGCTTCGCCGCGACGCGGGGCAGGGGTGGTACGCCACGCCTTGAAAGCTTCCTGTGCACGCTTGACGATGATTTCGTAGTCGGCGGTACTGGAGGCGAAAACGCTCGCGATCACCTCACCCGTCGCAGGGTTCACCGGCTGCAATCGGCCGGCATCGACGGTCTTGGACCACTCGCCCTGACCGAGATACGTGCCGGATTGCTCGTTGCCCAGACCGAGCGCCTTGAGGATTTCGTGCGACATGCGTACTCCTGAAAACCAGACTATGGGGCGTACAAGACGCCCGGGGAAACCGCGATTCTAGCAGGCCACCCCCTGGGGACGGATCGCACTGCCGGCCGAACCATGTCAAAATCCCGTTGCTGCCCTCGTAGCTCAGTTGGATAGAGCGTCCCCCTCCTAAGGGGAAGGTCGCACGTTCGAATCGTGTCGGGGGCGCCA
>NZ_DATCRY010000127.1:0-3933 GCF_036568765.1 Dyella sp.
GTACAGGCGCGGCTCAAGCACCTGGCGCTGGCTTCGGGTTTCGCCAAACGTGTGCACCCGCACTTGCTGCGCCACACGTTCGCCAGCCACATGCTCGAATCTTCCGGCGACCTGCGTGCGGTGCAGGAACTGCTCGGCCACGCCGATATCGCCACTACGCAGATCTATACACACCTGGACTTCCAACATCTGGCCAAGGTGTATGACGCAGCGCATCCCCGGGCGAAGAAGCGGGGCGGGTGAGGCCGGCTCTGTGGGCTGAGGCAGCAGGGACGTAGGGCGGAAGTCGCCCTAAAACTTGCATCCACCGGAGCCCACCCCCACCTAACCAGTTCACGCTTTTTGGAGCAACACCATGGACTCCTTTCACGCCACCACCATTGTCTCGGTGCGCCGTAACGGCCGCATCGTCATCGGCGGCGACGGCCAGGTCACCCTGGGCAACACGGTGATGAAGGCCAATGCCCGCAAGATTCGCCGTCTGGGCAAGAACGGCGACGTGCTCGCGGGCTTTGCCGGTGCGACCGCCGATGCCTTCACGCTGTTCGAGCTGTTCGAAGAAAAGCTGGCCAAGCACAGCGCCAACCTTACCCGCGCCGCGGTGGAGCTGGCCAAGGAGTGGCGTACCGATCGCCGCCTGGGCCGACTCGAAGCCATGCTTGCGGTGGCCGATAAAGAAGCCTCGCTGCTGATTTCCGGCAACGGCGACGTGCTCGAGCCCGAACACGGATTGATTGCCATCGGCTCCGGCGGTCCATTCGCGCAGTCGGCCGCACTGGCGCTGATGGAGAACACCGACATGGACGCGCGTACCATCGTCGAAAAGGCGTTGAAGATCGCTGGCGATATCTGCATCTACACCAACCACAACACGACGATCGAAGAGCTCTGAGCGGAAACGGGATGCCAGCTGCGTCAGCGCCAACCGATGACGCGCTTCTACCCGAATCCATCCCAGACACCCTGCGTGCGCTCCCATTCCTCGTCTTCCACCTCTGCCTTCTCATAGTCCCTATATGTCCGAACTCACTCCTCGCGAAATCGTCAACGAACTGGATCGCTACATCATCGGTCAGCACGATGCCAAGCGCGCGGTTGCCATCGCGCTGCGCAATCGCTGGCGCCGCATGCAGTTGGAACCGGGCCTGCGCGACGAAGTCACACCGAAGAACATCCTGATGATCGGGCCTACCGGCGTAGGCAAGACCGAAATTGCGCGACGCCTGGCTACCTTGGCCAACGCGCCGTTCGTGAAGGTCGAGGCAACCAAGTTCACCGAGGTGGGCTATGTCGGCAAGGATGTCGAATCGATCGTGCGCGATCTGGCCGATGTTTCTTACAAGCTCACTCGCGAGCAGGCCATGAAACGCGTCCGCACCCAGGCCGAAGATCGCGCCGAAGACCGCATTCTCGATGCCCTGCTGCCACGCCGCCAGGCGCCGACCGACTGGAGCCAGGATCCGGCGCCGGCGGGTGGCGAAGGCGATACCCGACAAAAGCTGCGCAAGCAGCTGCGCGAAGGGGCGCTGGACGATCGCGAGATCGAGCTGGATTTCGCCATGAATGTCGGCGTGGAGATCATGTCGCCGCCCGGCATGGAAGAAATGGGCCAGCAGCTGCGTCAGATGTTCCAGAATCTCGGCGGCGCCAAAACCCAGAGCCGCAAGCTTTCCATCAAGGCAGCCCGGCCGCTGCTGATCGAAGAAGAAGCCGGCAAGCTGCTCAACGATGAAGAAGTGCGCGCCCAGGCGGTCGAAGCGGCCGAGCAGAATGGGATCGTCTTTCTCGACGAGATCGACAAGATCGCCCAGCGTTCCGAATGGGGCGGCGCCGGTGTCAGCCGCGAAGGCGTGCAGCGCGACCTGCTGCCGCTGGTCGAAGGCTCCACCGTTTCCACCAAGTACGGCCCGATCAAAACGGACCATGTGCTGTTCATCGCTTCGGGAGCGTTCTCCCTGGCCAAGCCTTCGGACTTGATCCCGGAGCTGCAAGGCCGCCTGCCGATCCGGGTCGAGTTGTCGGCGCTGTCGGTCGATGACTTCAAGCGCATCCTGCGCGAACCGCATAGCGCGCTGACCAAGCAGTATGTGGCCCTGCTTGGCACCGAAGGCGTGAGCCTGGAATTTGACGACTCCGGCGTGGATCGCCTGGCCGAGGTCGCTTTCCAGGTGAACGAGCGCACCGAGAACATCGGCGCTCGCCGTCTGCATACGGTGATGGAGCGGCTTTTGGAGAAGATCTCCTATGAAGCCGCCGACAAGTCCGGCGAAAAATATGTGATCGACGCCGATTATGTCGATAAGAACCTTGGCAGCCTGGTCAAGGACGAGGATTTGAGCCGGTACATCCTGTAAGCCCTGCGGCAATAACACAAGTTATTGTTTTTAATATGTTAAAGAGGGGAAGCACCTACCCGTTAGCCAGTCCTAACAAGCCGGCGACCCCCCTCTGGTAAAATGCGTGCCATGGGCAAGATCATCGAATTGAAGACCACTGGGCAGCGCGCGCAATTGCGCGAGGCCCAGGAAAGCCGGCAACTGGTCAGGCTATGGCGTGAAGAACTCGAGCACGGCAGCTTTTGTGGCTACGTCGGCGGCGTCGGCCGCGAGTTTTTCCTGCTCTGGGTGATGGGCGACACCATTACATATGACGGCATCTACATCATGCGCCACCGCGACGTGACCGAGTTGGAAGCGCCGGACAAGCATCATGTCTTCATGGAGAAGGCATTGGCACACAAGTCGCTGACGCCGAACCTGCCGAAGGATTTCCCGCTCGACTCGATCCGCGAGGTCGTCGAAGCCGCTGCGCGACAATCGGCGGTAATCGGCGTGCACGTCGATAGCGAGGAAGAGGCCGAAGTCTGCTACATCGGCCGCCTGGTCGGCGTGGAAGAAGACGGCTTCAGCATGCAGGAAATCAGCCCGGATGCCGAATGGCTGCGCGAGGCTTCGTTCTTCTCCTGGGACGAGGTTTCCACCGTCAGCATCGATGACGGCTATGCTCAAGCCTTGCTGGCCGTCGCCGGTACCCCGCCGCCGCTGGAGCAAGGGCCAGGGATCGGTCTGGCCAACGAATAAAACCCATCGACAACGGAGGCAGCCATGCGCTATCGGAACCTGTTTCGGATATCGCTGGCTGCCTTTTTGTTTGCCGGCGCCGTTCACGCCCAGACCCCGCGAGGCAATGCCATGCCCGCCGATGCGGCACCTGACGCCAAACGTTTGATCGTCACTTATCGAGACGGCCCGACATCGCCGGCCGCGCAAGCGGCCAACGCCAAGGTCGGCAGCATCTTTGTCCGACCGATGGGCTCGGGCAAAGCCGCCGTCGTGACCCTGCCGCCCGATGCCGATCTCGACCGGGCGATGACCGTCCTCAAGTCGCAGCCTGGCGTGCTCCACGTGGAGATCGACACACGCAAGCGCGTCGATCCCATTCGCGGTCCCAAGCTCGACGGCAACTAGCCCGCGGCGGACTTACTTCTTGCGGCTTTTCTTTTCCTTCGGGTCCGGCTTGTCGGCCACCACGACCATGTTCGCTTTCGGCGACTCGCCCAGGTATTTGGCGTAGTCGCTCTTCAGTTCCTTGGCGGTCAGCGTCCGGGCAATCGTGCCGTTGGCGGTGTCCAGGACATAACCTGCGGTCGCACCGCCGTCGGCGCAGCCTGAAACCGGCACTTGCTCCACGACCAGCAGTTGCTTGTGCCCTTCGAGCCAGGCAGCCGCGCCGACGTTATGGATGCAATCGGATTTGAGCTTGGTCGCCGCCACGATCGTTTTTTCCACCGGCAGCTCGTGTATCGAGTCGCCATCGTCGAAAACGAAGACATGGGTGGTCCAGGTACCGGCATCGCCGCCGTCGGATGTGTTGACGAAGACCGCGCGGGAATCGTCGGACCAATTGGCCTCGATCAGGTTCAGCGCACCGGCG
>NZ_DATCRY010000128.1:0-2219 GCF_036568765.1 Dyella sp.
CCGCCACACTCATCGAGTGTTTGCGCACGGTGGCAAGCGGAAGGAGCTGGCTGCCGAAAGACACAGTCGGTCAGGCACTCGAACTCGAACGCAGTCGTCGCGAACACTGGCGGAGAGCTTTTGCTTCGCTGACGAGCCGAGAAGCAGAGGTGGTTGGTCTCATCCTTGCAGGACGATCAAACAAGGAAATCGCCTTCGCGCTGCATATCTCCGAAGGAACAACCAAGGTCCACCTCAACAATATCTTCCGAAAGCTGGCCGTCACCACACGCTCCGAGCTGCTGCTTATGGCCGGCGTGGATCAAAGCTAGCGAGAGCTGAAGCCCACCGCACCCACGTGACTATTCTTGGCCCACCTCGCCGTCGACTGCGGGCAAGTCCCTAAACCCGGCGACGGCAGGGTTCAGGACAAATATCCGCGCATCAGGGTTGGCGTAGACTACGCGAAATCTCGGCGATGCAGTCAGCGCCTGCTCTATGCGGTCAAGCGTGCCTGGAGGCATGGTGCCCAAGGACTCGACGATCGCCTTCTGGCTGCGCGTGATAATCACAAATCCGGACGGTCGGTCGGCCAGCCATGTTCCAAGCACCGTCACGGGATCAGCAAGGACGCGAGCGAGCGTTTCCGCCGATTCGTCTGCGAGCGGTAGATAGACGAAGTTTTCGTAGTTCCTGAATTGGGAGGGGTAGTTGCGAGCGCCTTCCACGAGGAGCGAACCTGGCGGCCCCGTTTCGTAGAGCCAGGTTGCGGCCGCTACTTCTTCCTCGCTGAATCGATACTGCCGGTCCTTGCCGTTATTGGCGAGCACAAAGCCGAATGTGCAGGCCAGCAGCAAGCCACACAGCGCGATCCTCCAGATCGGAGATCGACCCCTCGCCGGCGACGGGAAGAATAGCGCGGCTGCGAAGAACGCGAGGAACGGCAGCGCGTAGAAGTAGAGCCGAAAGGGGATCTCGCCGCCATAAGATGTCGCCACCAGGAGGGGCGCTGGAGCCAATGTCAGTACGATCGCCGGGCCGTCGCGATAGCCGGCCGAGAGGCGCCGGAACCCACCCAGCACCGCAAGAAGGGCTATCGCTCCGGTCAGAGCGCGTGAAGCGATTGAAACCAGGCGTTGCCCTTGGCTGACAACGGCGAGATCGACGACGCCAGCCAGCCGCTGTGTATCCAGGCCGGCATCGGCAACGGCTGCCGACAGAACGCGTGAGACGAACTGGTCCGCGAAATAGAACAGCCAGAGCAGCTCGGCAATGAGAGCGAACAAGAGGAAGGTGAGACTGAGCCTGCCAATAAGGACCAGGCCGCCGAAGGCAAAGATCAGCAGCAAGGGGGTGAGCTGGTGCGTAGCGGCAATGGCAATGATCAACAGGAGCGCGCTGAGGAGAAACACCGTGCGAGCGGCGGGCGAATATCCTCGTCTCTCGCGGGGCACACCCTGGTTGGCCCAAGTGAACCACCGGGACATTATCCCCGCCCGGCGACCTGGCACAGCTGCCGCTGCTGGCGTCGACAGCGGCCCGAGGCAAAGTGCGAGGACGGCAAGGTACATCGCGTAGGCTGTGCCCTGCGGCGAGAAGTAATCCTGCCCAACCCAGTTGCCGACGACGAAGAGGCATGCGGCAGACCACACCAATCGCGGATCGGTCGTAAACCGGCGCAGGATCGGGGGCAGGAGCAACAGGTAAACAAGGTTCAGCAGCGTGGGGAAGAAGCGCGCCAGTGCCGCCAGCTGCTGGGTTCCGAGGTCGAAAGCCTCTGCTATTGCGGCAAATGCAACGAAGAACGCCGGCCAGTTGTGGTAGGCGGCGAGAAAAGGCGCATCGGGATCGAGTGCACCGTTCCGTTGGATGAAGTCGACGATTCCAAGGTGCTTCCAGGCCCAGGAATAGCGCAGGGTTCCATAAGCGATTGCAGGCGTGGCATGCAGCAGGAGGACGACGGCGGCGAGATAGAGCTGCGGCAACCGACCGTGCGCCGCGCTGCCGCTTAGGAGGACGCAGAACCCTCCCGCGAGCAGCAGGTAGGCGATCCAGATCGGCCACGGCAGCACGGATATGAGGCCAAGGTCGTCCATCGCCGCGGCATCGATTTCGGGTAAGCCGAAAAGCCAACAAGCCAGCGCCACGACCAGTGCAACCGAGGCAACAACAAGCCCTGTATCTCCGTCGCCGGCATGTACGACCGTAGTCGCGACCGAGGTGTCCGCTTTCCTGCCTTC
>NZ_DATCRY010000129.1:0-10397 GCF_036568765.1 Dyella sp.
CAGATGATGCATGCGGTATTGGGCGATGCGGCGACACCGTCGCTGCTGCGTGGCGACAGCCGCGCCGATGCCGATGCCCGCCTGGATGTGTACCGTCACGGCTACCGTATTCGTCTGCGCGATGCGCTGGCAGTGGAATACCCCGGGCTCGCGCTGCTGGCCGGACGGCGTTTTACCAGCTTGCTGGAAACCTACGTCGAGGCTCATCCCTCGGGCCACTACAACATCCGCTGGCATGGCGCCGGGCTGGCCGCCTTTCTCGATTACGGCCTGCCATGGCGCGACAAGCCGGAACTGGCCGATATGGCCCGGCTGGATTGGGCGATCTCCACGGTCTTCGACGCTCCCGATGTCCCTGTACTGACCGCAGCCGATCTGGGCGCGGTGCCACCGGAAGCCTGGGCAGGCCTGGTCCTGGAGCCTCAATCTCATCTGCAAATTCTTGCTACCGGTTACAACCTGGAAACCTTCCGCCGGGCTGCTGACCGCGGCGAACCGCGGCCACATTTGCGGCGCCACAGCAAAGCACGCCACCTGTTGATCTGGCGACAGGATCTGAGCGTGCACTACCGTCAGCTCGCTGCCGACGAGCTGGCCGTACTAATCGACGCCATAGCCGGCAAGCCATTTTCCTCCCTATGCGAGCGGCTGGCCGACTTTCACGGGGAAGACAATGCCCTTCCCCGCATGGTGACTCTGCTACAGGGCTGGGTCGCCTCCGGTTTGCTGCAGTCCGGCAAACCTTCCTAGACAGGCAATAACCTGCGGGTCACGCCCGTTGGCAAAATCTTGTGTAACCTTGGCTCTCGGCCCCGCGAATCGATGATCATCTTCTGCTCCTTCCGAAAGGATCGCGCGTGTACATCGAGCCTAATCCCCGCCATGCCGGCGGCAATCCTGCCCCTGTATTGATTGCCCCTGCGCTCGAGTCGCTGCTGAACCAATCGGCGGTACGCGTCGACGTGGTGGCCGAACTGCATCGCTGCGGCTCCTGGTTCCTCGACGAGCCACGCTATCACTGCGGCTTGTTTCATCTGGTGGGTACCGGACGTTGCAAGGTCGAGGCGAAAGTCCTCAGCGATGCCATGCAACTGGAGGAAGGCGACTTGGTCGTGCTGCCGCACGGCGATCCGCACCGCCTGAGTACCGATGAAGAGCACCTGGCCGGCACCCCCGACCTGACTAGCCTGATCTGTGGCGAGCTGCGTTTTTCAGGCAATAGCCAGCATCCGCTCAACCACGCCCTGCCCTCATGTTTCGTGGTGCGCTCCAAGGAGGCAGGCGAGACGTTCCGGCAGTTGTCGCGCATGATGGTCGACGTAGTCAACTCCGGTATGGTCGGGCGACAAGTGCTGCTGAACAAGCTCGCCGACACACTTTTTACGCTGGCTGTCTGCGACTACGCGCACCGCGCGGGCGATCGGCGCGGGCTGTTTGCTGCCCTGAGCGATACGCGTATATGCCGCGTGCTGCAGGCCGTGCACGAAAAGCCTGGGCATGCCTGGACCATGCAGGCCATGGCATCGCTTGCCTGTATGTCCCGCTCTGCCTTCGCCGAACGCTTCACGCATCTGATGAAAGTGCCGCCGATGCAATACGTGACGCAATGGCGTGTCACCATCGCCGAACAGTTGCTGCGTGACCGCCACCTGTCGGTGGCCTGCATTGCCCAGCAGTTGGGCTATAGCAGCGAGGCCGCTTTCCGACGTCTGTTCAAGCGCGTCAGCGGCATCAGTCCGGGACGTATCCGTGCGGAAGCCGGCGCTGGCGAAGAAGAGGCTGAGCGCGAGGAAAGCGGGTTGGCAGTGGCTTAGAACCAGGAGCAAGTGGATAGGAGTCAGTAGCAAGCGTCGCCTCGATCCCCTTTCCCTTGCTGCTCACTGCTCTTCACTCATTTCTTGCCCCAAAAAAAAAGCCGGCTGAGCCGGCTTTTTTACATGGAACGATTCCCTTACTTCTGCTTCAGGCCGCGATCGATCAGCATCGGCTCCACGCTCGGGTCCTTGCCGCGCCACGTGCGATACAGCGTGGACAGATCCTGCGTATTGCCCTGCGAGAGCACCATCTTGCGGAAGCGATCGCCGTTTTCGCGCGTCAGGCCGCCGTGCTCCTTGAACCACTCGAAGCCGTCGTCGGCAAGCATCTGCGTCCACAGGTAGGCGTAGTAGCCCGCGGCATAACCGTTGCCCCAGATGTGCTGGAAATAGCTCGAACGGTAACGCGGCGGCACATAGCTCAGGTCGACCTTGTTCTTGTGCAGCGAATCGGTCTCGAACTTGTCGGCATCCTGCTTGGGCGCATCGGCACCGAGGCTATGCCAATCCATGTCGAGCAGGGCCGCGGCGACCAGCTCGGTCATGTCATAGCCCTTGTTGAAGGTGCCGGCCTTCTTGATCTTGTCGACCAGCGCCTGCGGCATCGCCTCGCCGGTCTGATAGTGCTTGGCGTAATGAGCGAAGATCTTCGGATCGGTCGCCCAGTGCTCGTTGAACTGCGACGGGAACTCGACGAAATCGCGCGGCGTATTGGCACCGGAAAGCGACGGATACTGCGTATCGGCGAACATACCGTGCAGTGCGTGGCCGAATTCGTGGAACATGGTCACCACGTCGTCGAACGGCAGCAGCGCCGGCTGGCCATCGGCCGGCTTGGTGAAGTTAGCGACGTTGAACACCACCGGCTTGTTGCCCAGCAGCTTGGACTGGTCGACCAGATTGCTCATCCAGGCGCCGCCATTCTTGTTGTCGCGCTTGAAGTAGTCGCAATAAAACAGCGCCATCGACTTGCCGTCGGCATCGAACACTTCAAACACCCGCACATCCGGCTGCCAGACGGGGATATCCTTGCGCTCCTTGAACGTCAGGCCGTAGAGCTGATTGGCGGCATAGAACACGCCATTCTGCAGCACATTATCCAGCTCGAAGTACGGCTTGATCTGGCCTTCGTCCAGGTCGTACTTGGCCTTGCGCACCTGCTCGGCGTAGTGCTCCCAATCCCAGGCAGCCACCTTGAAGCCCCCCTTCTGCTTGTCGATGACGTCCTGGATGTCCTTCGACTCGCTCTGCGCACGCGCGGTCGCCGCCGGCACTAAGTCCTGCATGAACTTGATCGCGGCCTCGGGCTTCTTGGCCATCTGGTCTTCCAGCTTCCAGGCGGCGTAGTTCGGATAGCCGAGCAGCTTGGCCTGCTGCGCGCGGATCTGCGCGATGCGCGCGACGATATCGCGGGTATCGTTCGTATCGTTCTTCTCGGTGCGGCCCCAGGATGCCTTGAACAGCGATTCACGGGTGTCGCGGTCGTCGAGGTCCTGCAATGCCGGCTGCTGCGTGGTGTTCTGCAGCACCAATACGTACTTGCCATCCTGCTTGCGATCCTTGGCGGCACCTGCGGCAGCGGCAACCTCGGCATCGGACAGACCGGCCAGTTTGGCCTTGTCGTCCACCACCAGCGCGCCCTCCTTGGTGGCAGCCAGCAGCTTGTTGGTGAACTGCGTGCTGAGGGTGGATTCTTCCTTGTTCAGATCCTTGAGCTTGGCCTTGTCGGCATCGGACAGCTTGGCACCGCCGCGCACGAAGTCCTTGTAAGTCACTTCGAGGAGGCGCTGCGATTCCGGATCGAGCTTGAGCGTATCGCGCTGGTTATAGAGCGTCTCGATACGTGCGAACAATTTACCGTTGAGCGTGATGGCATCCTGATGCTCGGCGAGCTTGGGCGCCTCGTCCTCCTGCACCTTTTGTAGAAGATCGCTGGTATTGGCCCCTGTGACCGCATCGAATGCATGCATCACACGCGTCAGCATGGCACCGGATTTTTCCATCGCCACGATAGTGTTGTCGAACGTCGGCGACTCGGGGTTATTGGCGATCTTCTCGATCTCGGCCAGATGTTGCTTCATGCCCTCTTCGATCGCCGGCTGGTAGTCGGTTTCCTTGATCTTGTCGAAGGGGGGCGCCATGAACGGCAACGTGCTTGCGGCATAGAAAGGGTTGCTCTCGATCGCGGCGACCGGCGCGGCAGCAGTCGAAGCGCTGGCCGCGGCCGACGACGAAGTACTGGGCTGAGCGGTCTTGGACGTGTCCTGGGACTGCTGCGAGCACGCGCCGAGCGCGAGGGAGGTGGCGATAACGAGCAAGCGAAGACGAAGCATGAGGGCTCCCCAAAATCAAAAGTGGCGCCCCTGTGATGCGGGCACGGTTCAGCAAAAAAAGTCTTTCGACTCTAACCACAGCCGGATGAAACTTCCAAGGGCCGGAAGCCATGACTCCAGCGATGAATGGCCTAGCGCATGTCGCGCAACTGCCAGGATGGGCCGATCAGCAGGTTCAGGCGGTGGCGCACAATGCTCATCGGCAAAGTGGTCATGGCTTCCACATCCGTGCTCAGGCCGCCGGCCACCTTGCCGGTCACCTTGGCATTGGCATCCGTCACGCCCAGGCCGGGATCGACCTCGTCGGGCTCTGCTTGCTTGTTGCGCCAGCGCTCGAATAGCACGGGGCTACGTAGGGCTTCCTGCAGCGCGGCAGCAAAATCGTTCGGCCCGGCACCGTCATAGCTCAGATCGGGATCGCCGCCGCGTGCGTGCGCGAGGTCGCCGACAGACAGGAAATAATGGTGAACGGTCGACATGGATGCCTCCTGCAATCGTGGATATCGATGGACGGCTGCGTCCGGCAGGCACTCAGGATAGCAAAGCGACCGCCTCCCCCAGTACTCGGGACGCTTGCGCCGGAGGCACTCCATGCGGCAACACGCCCAGGCACGGTGCAGGCAATAGTTCCCGCAGGGTCGTGAGGTTCTCGTCGACTGCATCCATGCCCGGGTCGATCCGATTGCCGATCCATCCGGCCAGCCGGCAACCGTCCGCGGCAATGGCATGCGCACTGAGCAAGGCATGGTTGAGACAACCCAGCCGCAATCCCACCACCAGGATCACCGGCAAACGCCAGGCCTTGGCGATGTCCGAGGCGAATACGCCCGGCGCCAACGGCACCAGCCAGCCGCCGACGCCCTCGACCACCACGGTGTCGTAGCTTGCGGCCAGCCCGTCGAAGGCTCTGCGCAGGGGCTCGAGCGCAATGCGCTTACTTTCGTGCAGCGCCGCCAAGTGCGGTGACAGGGGTTCGCGCAAAGCTATCGGGTTGATCGACTCGTAAGGCGGCAACGGTGCGCTACTGGCGGCAAGCAACGCCAGCGCGTCTTCGTTGCGCAAGCCGTCCGCCGTTTCCAGGCAACCGCTTGCGACAGGCTTCATACCGCAAACGCGGTGCCCCGCCTCACGGAACGCATGCAGCAAAGTGCAGCTCGCATGTGTCTTGCCGATACCCGTGTCGGTGCCGGCGATAAACCACTGAGCGCTCATGCCGGATTCGCCAGCATGCGACGCGCCCACCGACCGGCGAAGGAATAAACCAGGAAGAGCAAGCTGTAGGCCATACCCGGAAGCGCGCTCCACCAGCCGCCGCCATTGCGCAGCAGCAAGGCCAGCGTGATCGACAGGAGCGCCACGCCGACCGAACCGAGCTGGATGTAGAGCGATTCGCGCGCCTCGATCGTTTCTTCGCGCGACGCGTCGCGCATGTGGCGCACGCTGTGGCGATAAAGCAACGCCAGGCATAGCGCCATGCAGGCATAGGCCATGCCGTAGCACAGGAACAACATGCTCAGGTCATGCCCGGTCTCGAGCACCAGGGCATTGGGCAACAACTGCCCGGTAAACCCGGCATAGATCGCGTTGAACATGGCCGAGAACACCATGTTGAGCGGATAGACGAAGATCAGCGCAAAGAACACCAGCATGAGACTAAAAAACACGCTGGTGGTGTCGTGGACACGGCAACGCTCGCGCCAGCGCACGTGCCGGTACCAGAACACCAGCAAGGTCGCAAAGCTGCATGCGAAGGCAGGAATACGATCGAGCGCCAGCAGCATTTCATGCAAGTCGTGCGGCACCTCGGTGCCGGCGATGGCCAATACGCTGACAACGAAGGCGAATGCGGCATCGAAGAAGCCGTCCACGCGCTGTGCTTCGATCAGGCCCGCACGACGCTCGCGCTGGATTGAGTCCATTTTGGCTTGTCCCCCAAGATTGTGCCGGGAGTCTAAGCGATTAGGAGCCCACCTTTTACTCCTCATTCTGTCCGCTCGTTTCTTGAAGCCCGGCAGAAAAAAGGAGCAAGTGGGGGGCCCTTGCCATTTCCCCCACCGCATCCCATCTTTCCGGCTATCCCTCTCGAGCCCTTTTGTCATGTTCGACATCAAATCTCCCACCCACACCAGCAAACGCGAGCTCTACGCCGACTTGTGCGAGCAGGCACGCGGCATGCTGGCCGGCGAGCCGAACACTATCGCCAACGCAGCCAATTTCGCCGCCCTGGTCTACCACAGCCTGCCGGATTTCAACTGGGCCGGGTTTTACCTGTACGACGGCACCGAGCTGGTCGTCGGTCCGTTCCAGGGCAAGCCCGCCTGCATCCGCATCGCCCTGGGACGCGGTGTCTGCGGCACGGCTGCACAGACTCGCCAGACACAGCTGGTGCATGACGTCCACGCGTTCGACGGCCACATTGCCTGCGACGCGGCATCGAACTCGGAAATCGTCGTGCCCCTGGTCCATGCCGACGGCAGTCTGTTCGGCGTATGGGATGTCGACAGCCCGTCGGTAGGACGCTTCGACGAAGAGGACCGCACGGGGATGGAGGCGCTGTGTGCGGTATTTATGGAGGCGGTGGCGGCTTCGCGATAGCCGTCCTGGCCCCTGCACCCCTCACCCCTGCAGCAGGCGTACCACCGCCTCACGGGCCTCTTCGACGCCTAAGCTGTCAGGCGACGAAAAAACCTGCGCCGTGGCGTGCATGCCATCGGGGAAACCCTTACGCAGCGCGGCTAGCGACTGAGCAGCCTGGTTGCGCGAAAGCTTGTCGGCCTTGGTCAGCAGCACGTGGCAGGCCAGGCCCCTGTGAAAACAGAAATCCAGCATCATCCGGTCGAATTCCTTCAACGGATGGCGGATATCGGCGATCAGCACGACACCCCGCAAACTCTCACGCCGGTGCAGATACGCATCGATTTCCTGCTTCCAATGCGCGCGCAGGGCCTCCGGCACCTTGGCATAGCCGTAACCGGGCAGGTCGATCAGGCGCGCCTCCAACGGCGGGCGCCCCTCTCCAAGCGTCACCGGAGGCAGCGAAAAAGCCACCATCTGTTGGGTGCGCCCCGGCGTCTTGGAGGTACGCGCCAGACCGCGATGCCCGGTCAATGCGTTGAGCGCACTGGATTTGCCGGCATTGGAGCGGCCGGCAAACGCCACCTCCACGCCGCGATCGGCGGGCAATTGATCGACACGGTGGGCGGCCAGCACGAACTGTGCGCCCTGCAACGGATTAGGCATGGTTTGACCGACCTCGATGGCGCAGTGATAATTCCGAGGTTTCTGCCAGTTGCGGCCAGCAAGACTTGCGCGCCGTGCAGCCAAAGCAGTTCTTCGGGAGACAAGTGTATGAGTTTTCGGCCTGTCGGTTTTCGGCCTGCTGTACTTGGAGTTGTCTTTACCCTTGCCTCCGCGCTCTCGATCGGCGTGGTAGCTGCACAGGACGCGAATAAACCGGCGGCCGCCACAAGCGCCGCGCAGCCGGCCCCCGCCGCCAGTGCTGCCACCAAAGCGCCTGCGACTGCAGAAGCAGCGGCGCCGGCGGCTGCGGTCAAACCGGGCGATGCCACGGCGGGTGCCGGCAAGGCCGCGGCCTGCGGCGCCTGCCACGGCATCGACGGCAATTCGGCCGATCCGCAGTATCCCAAGCTCGCCGGCCAGCACGAGGCGTACATCGTTCGCCAGCTGGAGAACTTCAAGAGCGGCAAGCGCCAGAACCCGATCATGGTCGGCATGGCTTCGCCACTGTCCGAACAGGACATGCATGACATCGGCGCTTATTTCGCCAGCAAGACCTCGTTGCCCGGCGTGGCCGACGAGGCGCTGGTCGAACAGGGCCAGAAGTTGTTCCGTGAAGGCGATGTGGCCCGCGGCATTCCCGCCTGCATGGCTTGCCATAGCGTGGACGGTCGCGGCAACCCGGGCGCCGGCTATGCCCAGCTGACCAGTCAGCACGCGCAGTACATCCAGGCCACGCTCAAGTCCTGGCACGACGGCGGCAGCTGGGGCGACGACGCGCACGCCAAGATCATGCCGGGCATCGCGCAGAAACTGGACGACAAGGACATCGCCGCGGTGGCCAGCTACATCGAAGGCTTGCACGCCGCAGAGAGCGGCGCCGCCACACCAGCGACCAAATAATTACCTACACTACGGATCGCCGGCCTTGTGCCGGCGATATCGTTTTAAAGCCCCATCCCCCTGTAGCAGCATCGAGGTTTTCCCATGTTCAAGCGCCTGCCGTTCCTGTTTGCCGCCGCCATGGCGGTCGCCGCCTGCAGCCATGACAGCGACAACGCCAGCGCGCCGCAGTCACCGGCCCCGGCCGCCAGCAGCGCTCCGGCAGCACCGGCCAGCACACCGCCCGCGGCGACAGCCTCGACAGCGCCGGCAGCGGCATCGACGGCAGCACCTGCTTCTGCCGCGAGCGCCCCGGCTACCGCGGCCGCACCGGTAGCCGATGCCAAGCCGGCCGCGCCCTTCGTCGACAGCGGCAAGTGGGTCGAAGGCAAGAACTACGATGTGATCGAGCCGCAGCAGCCCAAGGTCAGCGGCACCGACAAGATCGAAGTGGTCGAGGTGTTCTCCTACGGCTGCCCGGCCTGCAACCTGTTCCACACCACGGTCGACCAGATGGTCCAGCAGTTGCCGTCGAATGCGACGATGGTTTTCCTGCCCGTGTCGTTCAACCCGGCCGAGAACTTCCCCATGTTCCAGCGCGCTTACCTGACCGCGCAGACCCTGGGCGTGGCCGACAAGGGCGCCGATGCGATGTACGACGCGGCCTGGAAGACCAAGGAGCTGAGCTCGGAGAAACCCAGCGGCGGCCTGAAGCCATCCGACCAGTTGCCGACCATCGAGGACGCCGCCAAGGTCTACGCCAAGTTCGGCGCCGATCCGAAGGAATTCGTCGCCGTCGCCAATTCGTTCGCGATCAACACCAAGATGAAGCGTGCCGATGAGCTGGTGCAGAAGTACGGCGTGATGCAGACCCCGACGATCGTCATCGACGGCAAGTATCGTTACACGGTCGGCCAAGCCGGCGGTTATCCGCAAGCCATCGAACTGGCCCAGTGGCTGATTTCGAAGGAAGCGGCCGGCAAGTAATCGCGGCCACGGGAGCGCGTCGAACCGATCGGTCACGACGCGGTCTCACCCAGCTCGGCAATGTCGGTTCGGACTTCGCGTGGCAGCTAAGCTGCCCTCGCACCTCAATGGAGAAAAGTTTCATGTTCAAGCGTTTTGCCCGCCTGCGGATAATGACCCTGGTCGGCGGCCTGCTGCTCGCCAGCGCCTGCACAGCCACCAATTCCGGCGAAGCGGCCGCCCCGTATACCGACGGCAGCGAATACGTCAGCCTTCCGGGCCCTCATCAGCGCTATAGCGACAGCGGCAAGGTGGAAGTGGTCGAGGTGTTCTCCTATGGCTGCATCCATTGCGACCACTTCGCGCCGAAGGCGGAGGAATTGCGCAAGCAACTGCCGCCGGGCGTCGAGTTCAAATTGCTGCCGGCCGCGTTCAACGACGATTGGCTGCCGTATGCGCGTGCGTTCTATGCCGCCAAGAAGCTCGGCGTGGTCGACCAGACCCACCTGGCCTTGTTCAAAGCCAAGTTCGACGACCATTACCCCATTTCCACCTTGGACGAACTGGCCGATTTCTACGCCCGTCAAGGTATCGATCGCGCCAAATTCCTCGAGATTGCCACGTCGCCCGAAGTGACCGCGCAGATCAAGAAAGACCTGGCGCTGATCCAGAAATGGGGCGTCAACGGCACGCCGACGATCGTGGTCGACGGCAAGTACCGCAGCAATGAAATCAAGACCTTCGATCAGCTGGTCGCCATGACGCAATGGCTGGCCAAGCGTGAACTGAGCGGCGGCAAGTAACCGCCAAAGCGCCATGCAGGGTCCGCTTGCGGTCCTGCATGGCGCTGGAACACTGGCGACGACCGCGATAGCGCCCGTCGCCGTCCTTCAGTACGGTAGCCTCATGGATCGCGCCCCTGCCCAGCCCCCCGCCGAGCGCCGCCTGCGCCTGCTGAGCTGCAATATCCTCGCCGGCGCGAGCGTCCAGCGCTACAGCGAGTATTTCACTCGCTCGATCAACGCCGTCCTGCCCGGGCGAAGCAAGCTCGACAATCTTGACCGTCTGGCCGAAATGCTGCCGCAGTTCGATGTAATCGGCCTGCAGGAAGCCGACGCGGGCAGTCTGCGTTCGGGCTTTCTCAACCAGACGCGCTATCTGGCCG
>NZ_DATCRY010000130.1:0-52847 GCF_036568765.1 Dyella sp.
CTACCAACCCGCCCTGTACCACGGCCATCGACAGCCACCACACCCCGACCCGAACAAGGCAAGCTGCCGTAAAAAAGCTCATGAGTCGTTCTCGAGCTTCTCGATAAGCGCCTTGAGCTGCGCGAGTTCGTCGGCAGCGACGGGCCGGGCGTCGAGCGCCTGCATCGCCAATGCCACTGAAGAACCGGCAAAGGCACTGTCCATCCACCCGCTTACCAACTGATTGAGCGTAGGCCGCTCGGAAGCCGCTGCGGTATAGATGTGCTGCCTGGCCTCTTCCACCCGCGTCACCAGCCCCTTGGCGAGCATGTTCTGCATGAGCTTGAGCGAGCTGGTGTAGCCAATCTCGGTGCCTGCATATACCGCTTTATGCACCTCGCGCACGGTTGACGGCCCTTCGCGCCAAAGCACGCGCAGGATGGCCAGTTCCGCAGCGGTGGGAGGCACCGTTTTCATCGAAGTCAGGATGCAGCGGGGCGACAGCTTGCGCAAGTGGGCGGGGCTGTGAACCTACGAACTTCCGCTCTGCATGTCTGCACCGGATACCGCTGTGAAGACACCGGGCCCCAGCTTGAGTCCGCCTCTTGGGGGCGCCGGGTCGATGGCGAAGATCGGTTGCAGGCTCAACATGAGATCGCGCCAATGGAGCATCCGGTACCAAACTAACCGGCCCAAGATATGAGAAGCACCTCTATGTCCACCCTCTCCCCGCTGAAGCCAGGGGAGAGGGTGCCCGACCGAGGCTGCTTATTTACGTGGCGCGATGATTTCGCTCAGATAGTCGGGCTTGCCTTCGATACGAACCAGGTGCGGATACTGCAAGCCGTCGTGGTAGTCCACCGATATCGTGCGGAAGCTGCCCTGGTACTTCAATAGAAGCTGGATAGGAGCCTTGCCGGTCTTGGCGGCGGCGATGGCGTCCTTGAGCACATCATCCGAATAATCCTGACCGTTCACCGCCATGATCGTGGCACCGGTACTTACGCCCGCCTTGAAAGCCGGACCGTCCCAACGCACATCGTTGACCTGCCCCTTCTCGCCCATGGTCAGACCGATCGACCAGGCCAGGTTGTACATGTGGCGCGGCGATTGCGCGCGGCTGTTGTATTCCTTCTCGTATTCGCTTGGCTGGTCGGTGTAGACCAGCTTCCAACCCGTAGCCGCAATGCCATCGGCCAGCGGCGGATTGAGAACATCGACGCGCGAATGCAGGAAGCTCGCCCAATCATAGGCAGCGACGCCATTCAATGCGGCAACGACGTCTTCGAAGGTATAGGTCTTCGTGATATAGCTGCCGTTCTCTACACCGAAGAAAGCGCGCGCAAAATCGTCCAGCGACTTCTTATCGTGCGTCAACTCGCGTAGCTTGGCATCTACCTGCAGCCACATCATCTGGCCGCCGCTGTAGTAATCCTCGCTCATCTGCCAGCTGCGGTACGGCAGTGGCATGCGACGCGCGACGGTGGGGTCGTTGGTCGTGTCTTCCAGCGTGCGCCACTGGAAACCTTCGCGGTTGCGCTCGTAGTTGGCCGCGACCATCGCCATGGCATCGCGGAACTCCTGTGCCGACCACATGCCGGAGCGTGCGGTCAGCACAAAGCCCCAGTACTGGGTCTGCCCTTCATAGACCCATAGCAAAGAGTCGCCCATGGGCACGTTGAAATTCGGCGTCCATAGATCGGCCGGGCGACGGAATTTGCCGTTCCACGAGTGCGTATATTCGTGAGCCAGCAGGTCGCGGTCGGGCGCGGCCTCCTTCCAGGCGGTGAAATAATCGGCGCCCAGGCCGTCTTCGCTGGATTGATGGTGCTCGGTACCGTTACCGCTCAGTTGATCCGAAAGCGAGAACAGGAAATCGTAATGGTCGTAGTGATGCGAGCCGAACAGGCTCACCGCCTGCGTTACCAGGGCACGATGGACTTTCAGCTGCTCGGGCGTCATTTCCAGGTACTTCGGCTCGTCCGCAACGATATCCAGATGCACCGGCGCGCCGCCGCTCGGCGTGAGATCCACGCGCTTGAAGTACTGCCCCGCATAGACGGGCGAATCGACCAGGTTGTTGAAGGTGACTGGCTTGAAGGTCGTGGTATCGCCCGACTGCGAGGCAGTCTCCAGGGCGGTACCGAACTGCCAGCCCCGCGGCAACGTGATGCTGGCAGCGTAGGTAATGCCGCGGGTGAAGTATCCCGCCGGATAGAGCGAGACCTTGCTCCACTCCATATCCATCATGCGATCGGTGAACTCGAAACCCTGGCTGTCGGTGCGGCCGGACAAATACTCGAATTGCGCATCGATCGAGGAAATCCCACCCGGCACATCCACATGGAACGCAAAGACGTTGTACTTGTCGCGCTTCCACATCAAAGGCTTGCCACCTGCGCTCAGCTTGAGGCCGGCAAGCATGGCGATCGGACCGGTTGGCGAGTGATCGCCCGGAATCCATTGCGGATACAACAGCGTCAACTCGCCAGGCTTGACCGGAATCGTTTCATGGACACGAAAAATGCCTTGCGCCGTATCGTTCGCATCGACATGCAGCGTCACCGTGCCTGGATACGGCGTATCCTGCGGCGGCGGCACGTTATCGGCACCGATCTGCTGCGCGCAGGCAGCCGCGGAGGCAAGCGCCATGGCCACGGCCATGGCAAGGCGCGCAGGCGCACGACGCAAGATGGCCGGCGATGCGGCGAAAGGGAGGAACGGCATGAAGACTCCAGCGAGCGGATGGACAAGCCGGATACTTAACACCATTGGTACCGACGGGCGCTAGTGGAGAGAGTTATCTTGAATGGCGCGAACCTGCAAGAAAATGCGAATGCACTACAACTTGGGGACGCGCGCCGTTCCATGATTCCTTCAACGCAATTGCCAAAGAAGCAGCACATTGACGCTGACAAGAAGCAATGCACAGCCCCAACCGCCGGCTTTAACGGCAGGAGTCAATTCGAACGGTCTCATTAAACGCGATGACGAGGCAAATCCCATCAACGGTAGCAACGCTATTGGCAAACTCATGCTCAGGACGACCTGGCTGCCGACGAGCAGGAACGTCGACCGTTCGCCACCGGCCACTTGCACAGCAATCAATGCAGGCCCAAGCGCCAACCCACGCGTGAAGAGCGCCCGCCAAAGCCTGGGTAATCTGATATTGAGAAAACCTTCTGCCACCGCTTGGCCGGCCAGCGTGCCGGAAACCATCGAGTTCAGCCCACAGCACAGCAGGGCCGTCGCAAACAACAAGCCTGGCCAGGTTGCACCCAGGCTGGGCGTCAGTTGCCGCTGGGCCTGTGCAAGATCTCCCACCTCTGCTGTCGTTCCATGCAGTGCCGCTGCGGCCAGCAGCATCAACCCCAGATTGATCAGCAACGCGAACGACAAACACACGATGGTGTCCTTGTTCGCCTCACGCAAGACACCTCGCAACCGACGGGGCTGCATGGGTTCGGCATACCGCTTCAACAGTGCCGAATGGAGAAACAAGTTATGCGGCATCACGGTAGCTCCGACAATGCCGGCGACGAGCCACAGCATGCCCTCCCTATGAAACAGTTCGCCGCTCGGAACAAACCCGCGCGCCACTTCGAACCAAGCCGGTTGCGCCAGAAACAACTGCGCGGCCAGACAGACGGCCACGCCGACCATGCTGAGAGCCACGACCCGCTCCAGGCGAGCCCGACGGGGATGCTCAAGCAAAAAATAGCCGATGACCAGCGCACCGGAGAGCAGTACACCTGACCATAAGGGCATGCCAAAGATCAGGCGAAGCGCCACCGCAGTTCCCACGGTCTCGGCGACATCGCAGGCGATGATCGCTATCTCGGCGACAATCCACAATGGCAACACGCTTGGGCGCGGCAGCTCATCGCGACATAGCTCCGCCAGCCCACGCCCAGTGACGGCACCTACGCGGCCTGCGATCCACTGAACCAGCATCGCCACCAGACTTGCGGCTAGAACCACCCACAAGAGCCTGTAGCCGTACCGTGCCCCGGCTTGCATGGCGGTCGCCCAATTGCCGGGATCCATGTACCCGGCTGCCACAAGCGCACCGGCACCCAACAACGGGTACCGCGGACGCAACTGTGGAGCACACGCTCGCGTCCTCGCGCCATCGGTCGACCCGTCCGGCGACATGCCGTCCGCGACCGATTATTCGCCTAACTCGGCGCCCGTTTCCGGGTTGTCTTTCGGATTGGAAGCTGTACGGTCGGCAAAGGCAGCGATGGCCTCCGTTTCCTCAGGGGTCAGACTCGATACCGCCAAACCGTCTCCTCCGTCCATCGCCAGATGTTCCTTGCGATCTGTCACGTAAGTAAAGTTTTCATCGCTGTTCCACGAACCGCGAGTATCGCCATCGCCCTGCGATGTGTTGACGTACGTCCGGTCGAACGGTGCCATGCCAGGGAGTTTCCCAGGCGGGAAATTCGGCTCGATCGCATAGAGTGCCTTTTCGAAGGACAACTGGTGAGCGATCTCACGGGTCATCAAGAAGTGAAGCGCCTCCTTGACACCCGGATCGTCGGTCACATTGATCAACCGCTCGTAGACGATTTTGGCACGTGCCTCGGCCGCAATATTCGAGCGCAAGTCGCAAGTCGGTTCACCGATGGAATCGATGTAGCCCGCATTCCACAATTGCCCGCCGGAGTTGATCAGCGCAGGGCCTCCGCCAAAAAGTACCTGTGTCACATGGGAATCGTTACCTGCACCATGAAGCGAGCGGTAAAGCTCGGCCGC
This sequence comes from Dyella sp., assembly GCF_036568765.1. Taxonomy (GTDB): domain Bacteria; phylum Pseudomonadota; class Gammaproteobacteria; order Xanthomonadales; family Rhodanobacteraceae; genus GSA-30. The sequence goes on from NZ_DATCRY010000130.1 coordinate 4,738, forward strand.
TTCTTCCGTGGCTTCGGCAAGCTGCCCCTTGGCACCCCGGTTAAGCATGGCCACGATGGAGCCGATCACTTCCAGATGGCTGAGCTCCTCGGTCGCGATATCCAGCAAGAGATCCTTGCGACCGGGGTCTTCTTCGGCCAGCGCCTGCGTGAAATAGCGCATGGCCGCCGCCAGCTCGCCTTGAGGGCCGCCGAATTGTTCAAGCATCAGGTTAGCTAAGCCAGGATTGCACTCGGCAACATGCACGGAATATTGAAGTCGCTTGTTATGGGCAAACATGTAGGAGCCTCCGGCAAAAAAGAGAAAAGCACCGACCCGCCTCGCCAGATCGACACCGGAGACATCAAGCTAGGCTTCCATCCATGAGTGCGACGGTAGTTTCTCGTCATGATCGCCGTCATCCGTCAGCCGCGCCCGCTAATGGATATCCAGCGCTTTTCGCTGACCATCCCACGAAGCTAACGCCACGATTCATTTCGCGCCACTACAAACGCGATCGCTCTCGTCAAGACTTGCCTGCTATTAATCGGCAACGCCAGGCAGCCCGAGAAGATCGCTTTATCTCGCCATATCGATGTGATCGTTGACGCGCCTAAGGCGGTGCATTGAGAGTGGCCTTGCGATGCTTGCTTCGTCGACGAAGCCTTCGCCGACAATCAATCGCAACGGAGAAGCTTTATGGCCAATCAACAGTCTGGTAACGACAACCGCGGATTTGCGTCGATGGATGAAGACAAGCAACGCGACATCGCCTCTAAAGGCGGAAAGGCAGCTCATGAGAGTGGCAATGCGCACGAGTTCGATTCGGAAGAAGCCCGTGAGGCGGGGCGCAAGGGCGGCGAAGCGGTAAGCCGCGATCGCGAGCACATGGCGGAGATAGGTGCCGAGGGCGGACGGAACAGTCAAGGCGGTCAGGCACGCAGCTCCACGTCTTCCCGCAGCGAGCAGGACGATAAGTCGTCCGGTTCGACTCGCGGTGGCAGCTCCGAACAGCACGCCAAAGCCGGCCAACAGAGCCACAAAAACAGCTAACGCTTCCGTACAGATTTAACTTTAAAACCGTGGCGGAATTCGTCCCGCCCGGTTTTTTTGCCGGATTCAGCGATCTCCGCCCGGCGAAGCCGGTTCCCGGTTACCTGTACCCACCTCATCCGCCCGGTCAGATCGCTCATCCGCTCTACGGTTGTCTTTATCCCGCTGATGCTGGATGTCCCGATCCTTGGAAGCAACGTCATCTACATTGCGGTCGCCGCTGCCATGGTCTATAGGATGCTTCTGCATGATACCGATCCTCATTCAAACAGAGCGCTGACATTAGTCCTCTCCCTGTGGAAACAGGATCACGACAGGCTCATCCAGGGGATACCGGGTATTTACTCGCACCGCGCTATTTATGTTCATGTGCGCATGCCAAGCCGACACCTGCCGTGTGCACCACATACTTGTCTTCAAGCGGAGGCGGCTATGCAAGGCGCATTCGATCTGGCGTTACCCTGGTGGGCATTCGTTTGGCGTGGGGTGGCGGTCTACCTGGCCGTACTGATTTTTCTCCGGCTGGCGGGCAAACGCTCGTTCGGCGATATGTCGCCTTTCGATATCGTGGTTCTGATCGTCGTGGGAGGCGCGTTACGCACGGCGATCGTCGGCAAGGACGCTTCATTTATCGGCCCCTTGATTGCGGTCGCCAGCATCATATTGACCAACAAGATCATCGGCTGGCTGACGGCCCGCTGGCGGATTTTCGATCGCGCTGTGCAAGGGAGGCCCGCCGTGCTTGCCATAAATGGCATGCGCGACAGTCGGGCATTGAATCGCTACGACATTTCGGACTCGGAATTCGACCGCGAGCTTCGCGCTCATGGGCTGGAGAACGAGGGCGACATCGTCATTGCCCGACTGGAATCGAATGGAAAGATCACCTTTATTCGTCGCCAGGAGCGGCGCGCAACGACTTAATTGTATGGGAAGCGCGATCTCCTTGCCTGGCCGACAGATCCTTATGTCGCCTCTACCAGCTCCGTCTTCCGCCCGTAGTCGCTCAGCTGCCTTCGTGGTTCAAGGAATATCCGCCGAAACTCCGGATGCCTCCGGCGTATTGTTGCCTCGACACGCTCGACGAACTCCTCCATTTGCGGGGCAGTCAATGCTTCTTCGAAGGCGAGGCTCGCAGTAAGCAGAACATCGTTCGGCGCAAAGTGCATCGTCAATACGCGGTGTACAGCGAGAACCTCTGGCTGTCGTTCCAGCAGTCGCATGATGTCGTCACGTACAGGTCTCGCCACCGCTTCGCCCACCAACAATCCACGGCATTCATTGGCAAGAATCACAGCGGTTGCAGCAAGCACCAAACCAATGCACAGTGATGCCAAGCTGTCGTAGAGCGGATTATCGGTCAGTGCATAAGCAGTGATGCCCGCCAGTGCGAAGAGCAGACCCAGCAAGGCGGCGGTGTCCTCGAATAGCACGGTGAAAACAGTCGGATCCTTGCTGGCACGAATAGCGCGCAACCAGCCAACGCCACGGCGTGACCGACGAAAGGCACGCAGCGCGAACAGCCACACAGCTCCTTCGAACAACACTCCGACGACAAATACGGCATAGCTGACCCATATATCACGCAACGGTTCGGGCGAACGCAACTTGACCATGCCTTGATAGAGGGAGGCACCCGCTCCCAGCCCAAAGATCAGGATAGCCACCACGAAAGACCAGAAATAGAGTTCCATGCCATGCCCAAAGGGGTGTTTTTGCGAGGGTGGCCTGGCGGCGCGATGCATTCCCAGGAGCATCAGACATTGATTGCCCATATCTACCATCGAGTGGATGGCTTCGCTCCACATGGCCGAGCTGCCGGTCAGCCAGGCAGCTGCCATCTTCGACAACGCAATCGCTAAATTACCTGCAAGTGCCGCCCATACAACCTTGCGCGAACGGTCTTGTCCAGCAGAGTGCGCCGGGGACGTCACCGGCTGCCCCAAGGCTCGGATTTGAACGTACCGACAGGCCAGGTACGCCATGTTCCGTCACGCCCTTCGATACGCAGACTTACCCTCGCCCCCCTTACTGACTCCGTTACCGCTAGCGCGAGCGCATGGTGCGTTGCCGCTTCTTCGGTAGCAAAGCGCGCGTCGGGCTCCCCGGAAACCGTGACTAACCAGTCCCGTCCGCCATCGGGAGGATGCCTGATATAAATGGCGACGCGTTGGCTCACGCTGGATAACTCCTAAAGGGGCTGCCAGCGCTAGCGTGGAAAATCAAGCATGCCGTTGACCGTAAACATCCCCTGTCACGCCGGGAACGAATAGCGTGCCGACGGGAGCGACGGGCGGGCGATCTTCCTGCTGCCGGTCTGCTTGCTTGGCTGCCATGCGATCGGCCCATGAGGGCAACAGCTTGGAAGCCAGGACATTCAGCGAAGCCATCGCGCCCACCTTCACGTCGCGTCCTCCTTCGACAGCCGCTTTGAGAATGGCTTCCGCCACCTTGGCTGGATCGATCCGTGGCTTGGGCAACTGTGGCTCCCGCGACATGTAGTTCCGAGCATGATGCGGGTAAGGCGTATCGACGGCTGTCGGCTGGATCAACGTGATGGAAATTCCAGGCTGCTCTAATTCCTCGATTTCCACGCGCAGCGCGTCGGTGAAACCCTTAACGGCATGTTTGGAGGCAGAGTACATGCCCTGATATGGCACGACGGCGTCGGAAACTTCACTACCGATATTGATGAGCGCGCCTCCCTGATAACGCAGGTAAGGCAATGCGGCCAGGGAGCCGTTGACAAGGCCCCAGAAATTGATATCGAACAGACGCCGGCTGTCGTCTTCGTCAACCTCCTCCAGCCGCCCGTAGATGGCTACGCCGGCGCCGTTGACCCACGTATCGATACGCCCATACTCATTGACGGCCGCTCCGGCCAGCGCCTCGACCATGTCGCGGTCAGTGACGTCCGTCGGCACCGCCAGGGCCTGGCCTCCCGCGTCACGAATGACCGTAGCTACGTCTTTCAGCGTCGACGCGCTGCGCGCGGCCAGCACTACGCAGGCACCGCGTTCCGCCGCGAGCAAGGCCGTGCATAAGCCGCTACCGCTCGATGCACCTGTGATGACAATGACCTGCTGGTCCAGCGGAAGAAGCGAAACTTTGTTTGCCATGGCATTCCCCAAGAAAAGCAAGGCGATCGGAACACCCTGCGATGCGAGCATGGCGACATGGAGCGAATCGCCAACACGAAAATCAAACAATGCAAGTCGGTTCACTATGAACCATATCGTCGTTCGCAAACGTCATGGTCCGATGAAGCCCGCTTAGATGTTTGTGAGTTCGTCATGACGGAGCTCACTGAGAAACTGACTGACGGTCCGAATATCACACTGCATGGACTCGTGCAGAAAATCCAATGCGCGTCGATTCCGCTGTTGCGTCAGCGACGCTGTCGCATCGGCTGGGATCCAGACGGCCATTTCTCGCATATGTGCATCCATCGCTGTAGCCAGGACACAGGCATCGCCAGCCAAACCAACCAATGCCAGGCGATGGGTATCCAGCGTTCGAAGCAGCGACGGCAACGCGGTCTCATAAAACGCGGAATGCCTTGGCTTGAGAATAAAGTAGTCACTGTCCACCGGTGCGATGGCCGCCGCGATCTCCCGCCCCAGGCTTTCCCCACGCTGTACCCATCGCACCAGTTCGGGAAAGCTCAAGTGCCATTGACCGAAGTTGTCATTGACATAGACCACGGGCCAGCCCGAACGGCGGAAGCGTGCAGCCAGCAGGGATATTGGCTTTACGATCGAGCGCGCTTGCCGAACCAACGCCTCTCCTTCCGGGAAAAGAAAGTCGCTGATCATGTCGACGATGAGCAACGCTGAATTTACATGGCCTGGTTGCGTGCGATGCATGTCGCCGCTCCGAACGATCATCGGCGGGACTTGCAGTATCGGCCGTTCGGCATCAAAGGCAGATAAACGTCGACGCCCCAGAAGCCGTATCGTCGAGCTCAGTGTGAATTCTCAGAATGACTGCCGCGGACGGTAGCGGGCCACGTCATCTATGGCAGCCTTTTAAGCTTAAGTTGGGCTGCAACGGCCGTCATGGCCGCCGCAGCCGCTGTTACCCTGGCAGGGCATGGCCCTCAGGCGGCACGCTTTTGCGCCGCTCGCTGGTTACCGGCCGATTCGGCCAGCTGAGTCAGCTTCTCGTCTGTCGACTTTTCCTCCTTCAGTGTCGCTTGAAGAAGGGGAATTGCGTCGCTATAGCCCAACTCCTTCGCTAATGCACTCAAGGTCCCGTAGGCAGCGATCTCGTAATGCTCCACTTTCTGTGCGCCTCCGATAAGAGCCGCATCGCGTAAGGGCCCCTCTTCCACCGAATCGATAACTTCCTTGCCCTCTTCGATCAGACCCTCCATGGCAGCGCATTTGACGCGCTTGAGCTTGAGATCGAGTACCTCCACGATCTTATCGATGCGCTCGATCTGCCCATGGGTTTCCTCCGTATGCGCCTCAAAAGCCTGTTTCAACTGCGGATCGCTGGTTGCACGGGCCAGGCGCGGGAGCGCGCGGCTCAGCTGTTTTTCGGCGCTGTAGATGTCCGATAGCTCATGAACGAAAAGCTCTTCAATTGTCTTGACAGCCATGGGGATTCCTCATTTGGTTGTGTCAGCCGGGTATGGGCTGCAAAAACGTAAAATCACAGATTGTGCTTCTACGATGTGCCTTTGGCATGTCAACGACCCCATCAACACACCGCTTTTTCCTTACGAATGCTTTGCCGAGTTCCGTTTGCGTTGGCCGCTACGCCCTCCCTTGGCGCCGATTTCGGACATGTGCTGGCGATCTTTACTCACCGCTGCACCACCCTTTCGCCCTGCCTCGCGCGCTTCCTCGACATCGAACGTATGCGCCCGGCCTCCAGCATGAGCCGCCTTGCCTCCCTGGGAAGCTACAGAGCGTTGACGTTCTTCGCTCATGCCCGCAAAGCCACGACCCGGGCGAGTAGATTTGGAATTGACCATCGACTTCTCCTGGAAATACAACTTATGACCGGCGCCCCTGGCGCGGTTTGGAGAAAGTCGCAGACCGGGTCTCAAGAGCCCGGCTTTAGCTCGTCAACGGTCACATCAATGAAATCCGCCGGCGGCTGAAAAAGAAGCAATGGCTGCTACTGCCCAAGAGCCATGACGCATCTGTGCAACAAGGCGTCCGAATATTCGACCCTTTCGAACTCGCAACGGAGGAGAACTCCGGAAAACCCGCGCGCGACTCCGAAGTATTCTTTCACGGCGTGGCGTGGCCACCCGTGACGCCGTAAATCTCGCCGGTCACGAAACTTGCCTCCTGCGACGCCAGAAAGACATAGGCTGGGGCAACTTCCACGGGTTGCCCTGGCCGACCCAGGGGAACATTGGCGCCAAAGTTCTTGACCTTTTCCTGCGGCTGCCCGCCCGCCGGTTGCAGCGGTGTCCAGACCGGCCCGGGAGCGACCGCGTTGACCCGAATGCCCTCCTTTCCCAATTGCTTGGCCAGGGCTTTCGTGAAGGCCACGATGGCTGCCTTCGTTGGTGCATAGTCGCCAAGAATGGCCGACGGATCGTAAGCCTGGATGGACGCGGTATTGATGATGGACGCACCGCGTGGCAAATGGGGCAGTGCCGCCTTGCACAGCCAGAACATGGCATAGACATTGATCTTGAAGGTGGCATCGAACGCCTCCGAGGTGAGGTCTTGCAGCTTCTCCTCGTAAATCTGATGCCCGGCGACATTGACCAGCACGTCCAGACCACCGAGCGCAGTATGCGCACGCTCGACCAGTTCCTTGCAGAAGTCTTCATGGCGCAGGTTGCCTGCCATGGCATGCACCTGGACACCGGCTTTCTTCGCAAGCTCGATCACTTCTTCGGCGTCGGGCTGCTCTTCCGGAAGATAGGTAAGAAAGAGATTCGCGCCCTCCCGGGCGAACGCAATGGCAACCGCCCGTCCAATGCCGGAGTCGGCACCGGTGATAAGCGCCTTGCGCCCCTTCAGGCGTCCAAATCCACGATAGCTTGTCTCACCATGATCCGGCCGAGGCAGCATATCGCGCGCCAGGCCAGGGGGCTCTTGCGGCTGCTCCTCGAACGGAGGACGCGGATATTGAGTCGTCGGATCGCGCATAGCGAACTGATCCAGAATGCGGTCGCTCATGGTCTCTTACCTTGCTCGGTACACCACCGCAGTATCGAGCCTGGCCCGCGAGCATGCGGTGAATCGCCTGTACTTCGCCCAGTGACGGCAACCTTGTCGGCGCGTTGCCATCTACTTGACGGCGACGCCGCGAGCATCGAATACCAGCACAACGAGAAGTACATCCATGGACCAAGCCGCATTCGATATCCGTCGCCGTGCGGTACATGTCCGACCAGGCAGCCGGCCCAAGGCCATCGTGGCCATGCCGGTGTGCAACGAAGCCGATAGCCTTGTACCGGCAATGCTTGCTCTCGGCGCACAGAACGATCTTCATGGCCGTGCGTTTCATGACGTACTGGTCGTGGTCGTGCTCAACGGCTGCACCGACGCCAGCTGGGATCGGCTCCAGTCGTTGCGTAACGCGCAAGCACCCGCGTGGATAGGTATCGATGGCGAGTTACCGGTCGCACTTCGTCATGCAGGGGGTGCGCGACGTGTGGCGCTGACTACGGCCTTGGGACTGGCGACTGACGACACCGACCTGATCGCCACCACCGATGCCGACAGTACCGTATCGACGACCTGGGTGGCCCGGCAACTGGCATGGATGCATCGCGGATGCGATGTCATTCTCGGCGCGCCCGAAGTGGCACTCGACAGCACCCACGCATGGCCACGCGAGCTGATCCAGCGTCACCGGCGCGAATGCTGCTATGCGCGCTGGCTCGGCCGCATCGATGCCTGGATGGATCCATGCGATTACGATCCCTGGCCTCGCCATGGCACACCGAGCGGCGCCAGTCTGGGTTTTCGTCCCACTGCGTTGCGCGCGGCGTTTCCATTGCCCGCACCCGCTGTTGGCGAAGATCGCGCCCTGGTCCAGCGTTGCCATGCGCTGGATCTGAAGATTCGCGGCGATGCACAGATACGGGTGACGACATCGGGTCGGCTACACGGCCGAGCGCGCCACGGCATGGCCGACACATTGGCGCACTGGATTCGTAATCCTGGAGCACCATGCGATTCGATGCTCGAGCCGGTTACACGGGCCATAACGCGTGTGCGCTGGCGTATCCGGCTGAGGGAACGCCGCCGGCAGGGGCACATATCGGCGGCATGGCTTGCGCGTGCGTTGGCGATATCTCCCCGGGAGGCAGATCGCATCGTCGCGATGCCTACCTTCGGTCTGTTCTGGCAAGCCTGTCAGCAATCCAGCGCACGCTTGACGCCGGTTCGACTGAATCCATCGGCTCTGGACCAGGAGATTCGCACCGCCACCGAGTGGCTACGCATCCATACTCCGCATACGTACCTATCGTCCTATCTCGATAGCGAACCGGCCATCGTCGAGATACCTGCATGAACGCCCGTCATTCTCCGGAAGTCGGGCTACCCGCCTTGCTTCTGCAGCGGCTGAGATCGGCCAGCGCGGACCTGCGCGTTCTGGCTGCCATCGACGACCAGGAAGGCGTGTTCCCCAATGAAGCGATGGCCTTGCTGACGGACATGGGACTCGGCCGCTCTGTCCTGCCTCGCGAGCACGGCGGCCTCGGCCTGGGCTGGGAGCGTAATGTAACCGGCACGCTCATGGATGCATTGCGGCTCCTCGGCGCGCTTCACCTCGCAGCGGCGCGCTTGTTCGAAGGCCATGTCAATGCCTTTCAATTATTGTGGCGCCACGGCGATGCCAGGCAGCAGCAGACGCTATGCCGCTACGTAAAAGAAGGTGGCTGGCTGGGGGTATGGAATGCGCCTCACGCCTCCGGGCCCTGCAAGCTGATCGCCGACGCATCGGGAAGTTACCGCCTGCTGGGACGCAAGAGCTATGCATCCGGCGCCGGCAGCATGACGCGAGCCCTGGTAACGGCGTTCGACGATACGGGGACGCTACGCATGCTGTGGCCCGATACGAGCGCTGCTGTTGTCGCATGGGACAGTTGGCCAGCGGAGGGTATGCGCGCGTCGGCAACCTATGGGGTGGACTTCACGGGCCTGCGAGTCATGCCAGAGGAGATCTTCGGCCGCGACGATGTCTATCACCGGGAACCGGCGTTTTCCGGCGGCGCGTGGCGCTTCCTTGCGGCACAACTGGGGGCGGGCGAAGCATTGTTCGACCTGACTCGGGAAGATCTGCGGCACACCGGCCGCACCGGCGATCCTCATCAGCGATCCCGTCTGGCGCGCGCAGGCATCGCGCTGTGTACTGCGGTAGCCTGGATCGAATCGGCGGCGTGGCGCGCCGAGTCGGTCCATCATAGCCAGGCAGCGATAGAGGCTACCGTCGCCCACGTCGCGATGGCACGCGCCTGTGTCGACGCCAGCCTGCAAGAAGTCATGCAATTGTGCCAGCGTTGCGTAGGCCTGCGCTCGCAACTGCGCGATCATCCGATGGAACGCGTCCTGCGCGATCTGCGGACCTACCTGCACCAACCAGGCCCCGATGCCGTCCTCGACCGCGTAGCGCAAGCGTGGCTGGACGAACCTTTTCCGATTCGAGATACCTTGCTGTGAATGCGGCCGACTACCTTGCGTGGCTGCGCCAGAGCCCGGTGATCGATCCGGCCGTATTGATGCGCGACCGGCCCCTTTTGGTCATTTCCCCCCATCCCGACGACGAGAGCCTGGGTTGCGGCGGTCTGATCGGCTGGGCGGCTGCGCATCGCCTGTCCGTGACCATAGTCTTCCTCACCGATGGCGAGCGATCGCATGAAGGTTCGCGGGAATTTCCTCGCGAAACCCTGGCTCGGCTACGACGCGCGGAAGCTATCGCGGCAGCGGCCAGACTTGGCGTAGAGCGGCACCAACTGCATTTTCTCGGCCTTCCCGACGGCAGCATGAGCCACATGGACGACGACGCGCTGGAAGCGATCCGCTTCAGCCTGCTTGGCTTGGTCGCCGGCGCTACGCCGCTGATCTGTGTCACAGCCCGCACCGATCCCCATGGCGATCACCAGGCGGCATGGCTGATTGCGACGAGTCTGGCGCGATATTGCGATGCGGAAGCGCTTAGCTTTCCGGTATGGACATGGTCGCTCGATCCTCACCGGTGGATTGCCACGCCCGCACGGCGTGCCTGGCGCTTGCCATTGCACAACGCTGCGGACAAGCAAGCAGCCATCGCCGCTCATTGCAGCCAGCTCGGCAAGGTCGTACACGATGCGAGATCCAGCTTCGCGATACCGGCTTACCTATTGGATATTGCCTGCCACGACCACGAAGTGCTGATCGATGAACGCCTATGACCATGACTATTTCGAGGCGCTCTATCGCCGTGAAGCCGATCCCTGGCAATTCGAGACCAGCGCCTACGAACAGGCAAAATACGCAGCAACGCTGGCCTGCCTGCCACGTGCACACTATCGCCATGGGTTGGAACTGGGTTGTTCGATCGGCGTCCTGAGCGAAAAGCTCGCGAGCCGCGTATCGGCATTGACCGCGATCGATACCTCATCCGATGCCCTGGATCGAGCACGTCAGCGGCTCTGCCGGCAAGCTCATGTCGAACTGCTGCATGCACACCTTCCTGCGGGTGGATGGAATCGAAACCGCTACGACCTGATCGTGGCCTCCGAGGTGCTCTATTACTTCACCACACCGGTCTTGCAAAGGCTGGCACGAAAGCTGTGCGATTGTGCCCTGCCCGGGGCCGATATCGTGGCGGTGCATTGGCTGGGCCCTACCGACTATCCCTTGACCGCTCAGGCTGCTGTAGACCGCCTTGAACGCGCGTTTGGCGGCTTGCGACCCATGTCACGACAGCGCACCGACTGCTATCGGCTCGATGTATGGCGAAAGTCGACCTGAAATTCACCTGCCGGGCACAGCCGATTGCACAGCGTAGAGGCCCAGATCGTCTCCGAGCCTTCGACATGCCAGAACAGAAAAAACATCAGCCACCGGGAACCTCCGGCTATCCGGAGCCGCAACCGACGCCGTCAAAAAAGCACCAGCACATGCCCGATGCCAAGACACCACACGAACCTCAGAACAACCCGCGCAAGAAACCCACCCGACAGTCGTCCTGAGATTCAACCGACAGCGACAGGTAGCCGTGCCAGGTAGTCGGTCAGCGAAAATCCCACCAGCATCGCCAACCAGATGAAGCCGATCATGGCTACGACACGCACAAAGGGATGGCTTTCGCGTATACGCATGAAGTACACCATCACGATCAGCATCTTGAGCAGGGAAATCCCCAAGGCTACGACGGTGTTGAAGGCGCCCAGCGGCAGCAACGCGAAGGCCGCGGTTGCAACAAGCAGGATAAACAGCGCTATCAAGGCGCCCCAATGACTGCGCAGCGTGGATGGCGGCGAGCTCACCCTGCCCGCCCCACCAGGTAAAGCAGCGGATACACGAATATCCATACGATATCCACGAGATGCCAGTATAGGGCTGTGACTTCCACCGGCGCGTAATAGTCGCGATCGAAAGCGCCATGCGCGGTCATCCGGGCCAAGCGCGCAAGCAGGACCACCCCGATCGCTACGTGCAGGCTATGAAAACCCGTGATGGCGTAGTACAGGCAAAAGAACAATGCCATCGCCACGGGCGGATGGCCTGCCGGGTCGTACCGTAGCGCCGGAATCAGGCCCTGCTTGTATTCGTCATGATATTCAATGCCATGCAGTAGCAGGAATGCACAACCGAGTGAAGCCGTCCCCATCAACAGCCAAACCGCTGACCGGCGAGCGCCGAGCTGCACACTACGTACGGCCAAAGCTGCCAGGCAACTGCTGAACAACAACACCGCAGTGTCGAGCGTGCCCATCGCAAAATCGGTTTGCCGGCTGCCTGCCGCAAACGCCTCAGGAAAACGAATGCGACAAATCGCGTAACCGGCGAACAAAACGCCAAAGAACAGTATCTCGGTAGCCAGAAAAACCCACATACCCAGTACGGAGGCACCACGCTGTTGTTCGATATCGTCGAATGCATCGGCACGCGCGGCTACGGATGAAGCGGACATTTCCGTCATGACCTGTACTCGTAGGGGCCTTCGGTAACCACCGGCGACAAGGCGAAATTGGTGGTCGGCGGCGGCGACGGCACGGTCCACTCCAGTCCCGTCGCGTTCCAGGGATTGGCCTCTGCCCGGCGCCCCTGCCGCAGCGACCACGCCAGATAACAAAGCGGCATCAGATAAGCGATGGCGAGCAACGAGGCGCCGGCAGAGGATAAGACATTAAGCCATTGATAGGGCTCAGGATACGCATGATAACGACGCGGCATACCGAGGTAGCCCAGCAGATACTGCGGAAAGAACGTCATATTGAAGCCAAAGAACATGAGCAAGGCTGCAAACCGTGCCGGACCTTCCGGATAGAGCCGCCCGGTTATCTTCGGCCACCAGAAATGGACACCGCCCAGGTAGGCCATGACCGTACCGCCGACCATGATGTAGTGGAAATGCGCGACTACGAAGTAGGTGTCGGTCAAGTTTACGTCCAGTGCAGTCGCAGCGAGGAACAAGCCAGTCAATCCGCCAAGCATGAACAGACCGACAAAACCCAGGGCGTAAATCATCGGCGCACGAAAATCGATATCGCCTTTGTAGAGCGTAGCCACCCAATTGAAAACCTTGATCGCCGATGGAACGGCCACGATAAAGCTCAGGATGGAGAACACGATGCCCGCATACATCGACTGTCCCGAAACGAACATATGGTGTCCCCAGACCATGAACCCGATGATCGCGATGGCAAGCATCGACCAGGCCATGAACTTGTATCCAAAGATGCGCCGACGCACGCTGCAGGTAATGAGCTCGCTGGTCACCCCCATCGCCGGCAATACCATGATGTACACGGCGGGATGCGAGTAAAACCAGAAAAAGTGCTGAAACAATAGCGGATCGCCACCGAGCGCCGGGTCGAAAATACCTATGCCGAACAGCCGCTCCAATGCAATCAGCGCCAACGTCATCGCCAGCACCGGCGTAGCAAGCACCATCACCAGACTGGTGGCATACATGGCCCACACAAACAGCGGCAAGCGAAACCAGAACATTCCCGGCGCGCGCATGGTATGGACGGTCACGATGAAATTGAGACCGGTAAGGATCGATGAAAACCCCACGACAAAGACGCCGACGACGGCCAGGATCACATGCGAGTTGGAAAACATGGTCGAGAACGGCGTATAGAACGTCCAGCCCGTGTCCACCCCGCCCAGCAACAAGGCACCGATGGTGAACAAGCCGCCGCCTACATAGAGATACCAGCTGAATAAATTCAGCCGGGGGAAAGCGACATCGCGAGCCCCGATCATCAGCGGCAAAAGAAAGTTGCCCAGCGTCGCCGGAATCGAGGGGATCAGGAAGAACCAGACCATCACTACCCCGTGAAAGGTGAAAGCTTTGTTGTAGGTTTCGGCGCTCATCAAGCTGCCAGCCGGGGTCAGTAGATTGAGCCGGATCAGTGCCGCCGCTACCGCGCCAAGCAGAAAAAAGAACGTGATGCCCACGCCATACAGGAGGGCGATACGTTTGTGATCGTGCGTCGCCAGCCAGCCCGACAATCCGGGCCTACCTTCCGTAAGATAGCTGCCACCGGCCAATGGCCGCGCCAGGATGCCGCTGGCATCAGGGTTGCTCATGGGAAGGCCCTCCGTCGCTGGACTTGAGAAAAGCCATGAGCGCGAGCACATCCTCCTCATCGATATGTCCCTGGTAACTGGGCATGATGGGCGCGTAACCGGCCACAACCTCACGGGCTGGCAGCATGATCGAATCATGCAGGTAGCGATCGTCCGCTATGACATGCGAACCGTCCGACAAGGCCACCGTGCTGCCGTAGAGCGCGCTCAAATCCGGGGCGTGCACCGACGATTGACTCCCATGGCAACCGCTGCAACCGAGTTGACGGAAAAGCTGGCTGCCGCGCGACGCCAGGCTTTGTACCGCGTGGGCTCGCAACCAGCGGGCGTACTCCGCCGGTGGAAGGACATCGACTTCGCCGCGCATCGTCGCATGATCGGAGCCACAATACTCCGCACAGTACAAATCGAATCGCCCGGTCTCCGTTGCCGTAAACCACAACTGCGTATAACGTCCCGGCAGCACGTCCTGCTTTACGCGGAACGCCGGCACGTAGAAACTGTGAATCACATCCTCCGATGTCATCAACAACCGTATCGGCTCGCCTAGCGGTACATGCAGAGCATTGATTTCGCGCTGACCATTCGCATGTTGTGTCTTCCACATCCACTGCTTCGCCACTACATAAACCGTCTGCGCATCGCTCGGCGGGGTCTGCAGACGCCTCCATAAGCCGATGCTCCAGGCAAACAAGCCGACAAACAAGCCGAATGGAATCAGTGTCCAGGCCAGCTCGATACCGAATTCATGCTGCCCGGCGCCATGGCGATCGGCCGCGCTGCCGCGGCGATAGCGAATGCATAGCACGGTCATCGCAACGAAGACGCCTGCAGCCACGACCGCACTCAAGGCGAGCATCGCGTCGAACAATGCATCGATGCCCGGCGCGACCGAGGATGCTTGCCGCAGCGGCGTCATGTCCGCCTGCTCCGTAGCAGCCATGCCAGCACGCCCAGCAATAACGCGAGGAAGGCCATGCCTGCGACACGCATCGTCTTGCCGATCAGCAACGAATAGCGTCCCGTGGATGGGTCATAGCCGCAGCACAGCAGCACCAGGCGGTCAGTCAAGCTTCCCAGCTGCCCGCGCGATGCTTCCACCAACGCCAGATGCAGCGTCCGAGGCGGATAATCGACTCCCATCATGTACTGAGCGATGCGCCCTTGCGGCGTGACCACGACAAGGCCGGCGGGATGGACGTATTGCCCGAGCCGGGCTTCGTAGAAATAGCGAAAGCCGACAGCAGCCGCGAGCTGCGAGACACCTTCGCCCGTTAAAAATGCCCACCGCGACACATTCGCGTCGGGCGTGCGGAGAGCCCATTGCCGCATGGCATGGCGTGCCGCCTCAGGATCGTCATGCGGGTCGACACTGGCGAAGATAACCTGCATATCTTGTCCCGGCCGATCGCCGGACGCCGCTATGCCATGCGCCAAGTTCTGCAGAACGGTATCGCACAGGTTCGGGCAATCGAAATATCCAAGCGCCAGAATGGCAGGCCGCCCATGGAGAACTGCCCGCAATGGTACCGTTCGCCCTTGCGCATCGATCACGGCAAGTTCCATCGGCAGCGAAGCACCGAGTCTTTGATCGTAACCTGCCAATCGATCCAGTTCCTTCGGCGGCGACGTCGCGGCAAGAAAGACCCACAAGCACAGCCATGCAAGTCCGAGGCGTCCGATAGCGGCGCCCCACCTCATGGCTCGCCCACCTCGTCCTTATGTGCAGCGCGAGAAGCTGCAATCTCCATCGCGCGTTCGACCGGTACTTCTGCCATACGATGTTCCCGGTCCAACCAACGATATTCTTCCAGACGCGCACGCTGCGTCGCTTGTATACGGGCACGATCTTGCAACGCATGGGCTTGCAGCTTCGGGCCAGGAGGCGATGTCGGCACGGGCAACGCCTCGGGCGCCACGTGTCGCCAAAGCAGGTACATCAGGGCAACGACACCGATCACGCATACTGCCAGTCGCAGGGACCAACGGTAGAGAGCGGTGACATCTACGCGATGCGGTTCGTGGCGCAGGCCCGGCATCATTCGCTCGACCTCCATGATCGCTGTCGCCAGGCGGCGTGTCCCAGCATGGCGCCCGCGCATACGCCGATCCAGGCAAGCGGATCGACCAGGCCGAGCGTCATGCCCTGCGGATGCACATCGGGCAGGATCAACCAGAACCCATAGAGCGCCTGCAACACCGCCAGCGCGCCGGCCAGTCGCGCCAGTGCGCGCGGATTGCACTTGAACGCGCTGAACAGCAACAAGACGATAGGCACAAAGTTCAGAATGACTATGCCCGTGCCCAGCCAGCGCCACGATGTCGTCAATCGGGGTAGATACCAGACTGTATCGGCTGGCAGATCGGCAATCCACGCTGTGAGGAAATCCACGAATCCCAGATAGGCCCACCCTAGTAAGGCCACCAGAAGCAAGCTGCCCAAGTCCCGGCTGAGTGTCGGCGGACAACGTGTGTCGTTGCAACGGGCATCCCGCACTATGGCGAACGCGAGCGCAATCAACCATTGCGCGCTCAGTACGGTCACGCCGAGCGCCGTGCTGTGCCAACCTCTGACTTGCGACATGATCCAGTCGGTCGCCCACAGCGAGACTGTCACTGTCATCATCACCAAGCCGGCAGCGGCGAAACCTGGCCAAGGCCTCGAAGCATCGCGTAAACGACCGAGGATGCCTCGCATCCACACTAGCCAGCATGCGAAACACACCAGTGTACGTGCATAGAAAAACGGCAGATTCAGGTAAAAAAATGGCCAATCCTTTCCTGCATTCTGTCGCGCCCAGGGGAAAATAGACGGTGCTGCGATCAGCAAAGGCAATGCAAGCAACAAAGCTGCAGGCAAGTACAACGCACCACTGACAAACGCAGGCTGCAGCCGCCGTCCCCATGCGCCGCCGGTCAGCGCGTGCACCATGAGCAATGACAAGCTACCCAAGGCAATGCCCAGTATCGGCATCCACGCCACCAGGTAAGCGAGCCAGGCGCGCCGCGCATCGCCGCGCCCGACGACATAAAGTGCAGCGAACGATAAGCCCGCAACGGTCGCCCAACCTGCCCGCCATCTCCGCACCGTCATCGCCCGCCCCCTGGGGAGCCGGGAGCCAGACGATCCAGGGCTGCACGATCGCGGCTATCCAGTTGATCGGCAGGCATTCGACGGCTCTGCTGCAAGGCGCGCACATAAGCCACGATCGCCCAGCGATCCTGCGTGTCGATGCGATCGCGGTACGGATACATCACACCATAGCCATTCGTGATGGCATCGAAAATCTGCACATCCGGCGCATCGCGCAAGCGTTGCAGGTCATAGCTGGGCGGCGCTGGGAAACCCCGTTGCGCCACAAGACCATCGCCGTCGCCCGCCAGACCGTGACATGGCGCGCAGTAGATTTCGTAACGCTCTTGCCCCCGTCGCATCAGGGCCAGCGTTATCGCTGGCCTCGCAACAGTTGCCTGAGTCTTGCCCAGAAGGCCGCCGGAACTTTGCGCCAGACCTCCGGCTGCATATGCCACCGTGCCGACCGGCGGTCTGCGCGCCGCGCTATGGTCGGCAAATAGCTGACTGGCCGATCCAGGACGAAAACGTGGCTGATCGTACATGTCGTGCATGCCGCGCTCGCACCCCGCCAGCAAGCCCAACGGCAGCAGCCACAGAGCGCGCTTCACGGATGCACCTCGATTATGCTTTCCGCGCCGCAGCCGACAAGACAAGCCGCAATCTCGTCGACCGGGCGGCGGTCCCGAACAAGCAAGGCAAAACGGTCCTGGCTGACCCGCGCGAAAGCTTCGACATCGAAAACCGGATGATGCAGACGCGGCAGGCCGTTGCCGACAAACATGCCGATCACACCCGCCACGGCAGCGGCAAGCAAGCCGACTTCGAATGCAGCGGGCAGAAAGGCCGGCCAACTGGCCAGCGGACGACCGCCGACATGCACGGGATAATCCACGACGGCGGAGTAGTACTGCAGCGCCAACATGCCAAGCATCGCGGCGGCGCCCGCAATCAGCATGACGCAGGGCAGACGTGACCGCGGAAAAGGCAGGCTTTCGTCCAACTCTTCGACCGCAAACGGGGTATAAGCTTCGACGTTCCGGCAACCCGCATCGCTGACGGCGCGAATAGCCGCGCGCAGGCTCTCTGGACTGTCGAAGATTGCCATGACGCCATAGCGTTCGAGGCCGCTCATGCGCTCCGCCTCGTCAGACGATGTGCCAGCTTTCGCAGCTCCACCATGGACAATAGCGGCAGCACGCGCACGAACGTCATCAGCAACAGAAAGAACAAACCGATCGAGCCGAACAGGAACACCAGGTCCCACAATGTGGGATAAAACAAACCCGCACTCGACGGGAGGAAGTCATGGAACAGGCTGTTGACGATCAACAGAAAACGTTCGAACCACATGCCGAGCAGAACCAGGATTCCCACGGCCCACAACGCCCAAGGCGTGTTTCTCACCCGCTCGAACCACAACGGCTGAATAGCCACGACATTGCATGCCATGGTGATCCAATACACCCACGCATACGGCCCATGGAACTTGGCCATTGCGCCAGCGATGGCATAGGGATCCTGCCCATACCAATCGTCGAACAGTTCCATGGCATAGCTGTAATCGATGACCAAGCCAGCAGCCAGCATCATCTTTGCCAAGTGGTCGAGATGGATGAGCCGTATATAGGCGTCCAGCCGGTACCAGCGCCTCAGCGGGATAATAAGAACAAGAACCATGGCAAAGCCGGAAAACAGTGCTCCGGCGACGAAGAACGGGGGAAAAAGCGCCGAGTGCCAACCGGGTAGCAGCCCTTCGGAAAAATCCAGCGCCACCATGCTGTGCACGGAAAAAACCAACGGCACGGCAAGGCCAGCCAGCAGCAGGCTCAAGGTTTCATGGCGCTGCCAATGCCTCACCTCACCCCGCCACCCCATCGCCAGCAATCCATAGAAAACCTGCTGCCAGCGACGACTCGCGCGATCGCGCAGGGTCGCCATATCCGGCAGCAGCCCCACATACCAATAAAGCAGAGAAACGATCAAGTAAGCGACGATGGCAAAGAAATCCCATAACAGCGAACTACGCCACTGCGGCCAGAGATCCATGCGATTTGGGTACGGTGCAAGCCAGTAAAAAAACCAAGGTCGACCCAGGTGGAAAATCGGAAACAAGCCAGAAATCGACACCGCAAACACCGTCATCGTTTCGGCATAACGATTGAGCGGCGCACGCCAGGGCTGTCGCGCCAGGTGAAGCGCAGCGGAAATAAAGGTTCCCGCCATACCGATGGCGATCCACCAGACGTAATTGGCGATGTCGAACGCCCAGGCGACAGGAATATTGTTTCCCCAGATGCCTATGCCCGTCGAAAGAAGGTGGACGATGCCTGCGACGAACAGCCCCGTAAAAAGAAGCGCCAGGGCGAAGCCGGTCATCCATAGCCGTCCTGGCGCCCGGCGGAGCACAAGGTCGCTGACATCAGCGGAAATACGCGCCGGTGAAGCACCCCTGGGCAGGAGAGACGTCTTCATCACGCATCCTCGCCCAAATCGGGATGTCGATTGCGTACGCGTGCGAGATAAGTGGTGCGCGGGCGCGTATTGAGTTCGGCCAGCAGGGTGTAATGTCGTTGCGACATCCGCGTCCGCCTGACTTTACTTCCGCTGTCCTTTAGATTGCCGAATTGGATGGCGCGCGTCGGGCACGCCGCCTGGCAGGCTGTCACGACTTCACCATCGGCAATGGCTCTATTTTCGCGGTCAGCCTGGATATGGGCCTTTTCGATCCGCTGAATGCAGTAAGTACACTTCTCCATAACGCCGCGGTTGCGCACAGTCACGTCCGGATTGCGCTGCCCTTTGAGCGATTCGGTCGTCAGGTCCGCATACTGGAGGAAATTGAAGCGGCGCACCTTGTAAGGGCAGTTGTTGGAGCAAAAGCGTGTGCCGACGCAGCGGTTGTAGACCTGCACATTCAGGCCATCGCTATCGTGAACGGTAGCGCCTACCGGACAGACCAGTTCGCAAGGCGCATGTTCGCAATGCATGCACGGGACAGGTTGATGGACTGTCTCCGGCGCGTCGGGCGAGCCGGCGTAGTATCGATCGACGCGGATCCAATGCATGGCATGGCCGCGCCGCACCTCGTCCGCTCCGACGACAGGAATGTTATTTTCCGCCTGGCAGGCTACCGTGCAACCTTTGCAGCCGATACAGGCATTCAGATCGATGGTCATGCCCCAGGCATAGTCGCCGGACTGCGTAGCTTCATAGAGACTGGGCGGCGTCGGCGCGCTCTCCATCGCGGCGCCTGCCAATAGCGCGGTCAACGAAGAGGAACGCACGGACTCGCTTCCTTCCATGCGATCGTGCGATTGTGTAGATGCAAGATCTACATGCCCGTCGGCTCGCACCAGTTCGAGACCGGCGGCCATCCAGAGGGCATCTTGCGTACGCAGGATATAGGCGCTGGCGCCGACTTCCGAGCCGACGCGGCCGGCAAGAGTGCGGCCGTATCCCAAATGTACGGTGATGTCGCTCTCGGCCTGACCCGGCATCACCCACACCGGAAGGGTAAGCGCTCGCCCGCGCACCTTCAGTGTTACCAGATCGCCAGTATTCAAGCCGCGTCGGGCAGCCAACGCAGGGCTGACGAGCGCCGCATTCCCCCAAGTCAGCTGAGTCAGTGGGCGTGGACACTCCTGCAGCCAGCCATTATTGGCATAGGTTCCATCGTGCAGAAAAGGATCTGGTCGCCAGAGCAAAACAAGCTCCGTCGCTTGCCCCTGTCGCAGTGGCCAAGACCGAAGAACCTCGTCTGCCGGGACAGGTAAATCCGGCTCATCGCTTTCCATCTCGGGAAGAACTCCCGCACGTAGCGCCGCTATCCACGCAGTGTCGTCCAGTGCTTTCCACTGGTTGCGCACGATCGCCTGTCCACGCTGCTCGATATCGCCCAGAAGCAACGCAAGCAACTCATGCGGCGAACGGGTGTCATATAACGGTGCAATCAAAGGTTGCGCAATGCTTCGGCTGCCGTCACAGGACTGAGCATCGGACCAGCATTCCAGCGGGTGCGAGGCTGGCAAGTGCCACTCGCAGATATGCGCCGTCTCATCGCGATACAGGCCGTAATGCACCGTATGGCGTATTTTGGCGAACGACGCCGAAACGTCGAGATCGGCTGGCGCATCGTAGACTGGATTGGCCTGCAGGATGAACAATGTTTCGACCTGTCCCGCTCGCGCGTCGCGGCAGAGCTCGGCCAGGCCCGGCAACGCGTCATCGATCGAAATATATACGACGGTTTTTCCGGCGTTATCCAGCCAAGCATTCACCAGATGGGCCAATGCGTGTACATGTGGCGGTTGGCATGCACCAACGACGACAAGGCCTCGACCGCGATGCGCCTGCAGGTCTCGGGCAAGCGCGGCGATACGAGCATGTGAAAGACCGCTGGGCGTGAGAGTCGGCAGACCTTTCATGCCAAGGGCAACAGCTACCTCGACGAGTACGTCGCCGATGCGAGCGGAGCTTATCGCCCAGCGATGATCCGCCATCGTCCCGGTAGCCGATGGCGTGCCTTCGACAACATAGAGGCGATTCATCGTGCCGCGCTCCGGATCGCGCCGCTGCGCAAATCCCCAGGCATAAGCGAGATGCGCCGGTCCTCCGTCCAGCAGGTCGGCTTCGAGCGACAAGACGACATCCGCCTTCTCCAGGCGATAACGGCACCGATAAGGCCTGCCGAACGCCTGCTGTGCGCCGGCCAATGCCTGGCGATCGTCGATAGCCTCGTGCACGTGCCATTTCGCGCCGGGAAACCGCTGCAGCCACGCCTTACGTTGTGCCTGGAGCGTCGGCGACCGTATCGATCCGCTCAGTATGCGCAGCCCAGCGCCGTGCGATGCAAAGCGCGACCGCCATTGACCGACGTCGGCGGCAAACGCGTCCCAGGTACCGATGTCGCCAAGCCGGCGGGGCGTCATCGAACGATCCGGGTCCCACAGGTCCAAAATCGCTGCCTGCAGCTGCGGGCCTGTCGCACCGGCGCTCGCGGGGTGCTGCGGATTGCCTTCGATCTTGGTGGGGCGTCCCTGATGGGTTTGCACCAGCACGCCGACGGCTTCGCCAGCCATGCACAGCGTCGTCGCATAAAAAATCGCGTCTGCATCGGGCTGCCCTTCCGGCATGCGCAGCCACGGCACGATGCTGTCTTCGGGCGGCCTTCCACAACCGGTGAGGCCGGCCATCGCCAGCGAGGCTCCCAGCAACTTGAGAAAACCACGGCGATCCATGCTGGCCACCTGCGACCAAGCCGGCATGGTCGAGGCCACATGCTCCCTGAAAGAGGCATCGGCGGCCAAGTCCTCCAGCGCACGCCAATAGCGATGCCCTCGCTGCCCGGCAAGGCGCGCCCGCCAAGGCGCCCAGGAATCGTCATTCATCGATGACATATCGAGCAATCCATCAGCTTGCGTCGATCGATACGATAGGTTTCCACCAAGGCGTCACCCAACGCACGCGTGTCATGCGGTGCCCACGCCATATCGAAGACGTGCTCGCGAGGCCTCAATTGAAGCGAAGGGTCACGATGGCAATCCAGGCACCACGCCATGGAAAGCGGTTGCGTTCGGCGCATCAGGGGCATGCGATCCACGCGACCGTGGCAACTGGCACAACCGACACCTTTTGCAACATGAATGGAATGATCGAAATAGACAAAATCCGGCAGTTGATTGACTCGACGCCACGCCAAGGGCACACCGCTCTGCCAAGCGTCTATCAGAGGTCTGAGCATGGGCTGATCGGAGAAGAGCTGCGAGTGACAAGTCATGCACGTGGCAATCGACGGCATGCCCGCATAGGCCGAGGTCTCCACCGATGCGTGGCAATAGCGACAATCGATTCCGATATCGCCCACATGATGCTTGTGGCTGAAAGGTACCGGCTGATCCACTGTTTCATTCATACCATTCGGCTCGGCAGTCATGGCTCGCCAGGCAATGACGCCCGACACGACCAGAACCAGCAACGCGAGCAAGACAAGCTGGAGGTACAATCCAGCCCGCCTGGAAAAGACCTGGGCCATTGACGCACGATTCGGCTCTACAGATCGCTTACCTTAAATTCGACGCGGTGAACGCCAAGTACAGTATGAATGTCGTGCACGCGAAATCGGAGGCGCGTGTCTACATACCGTTCACGCTTGCTTGGCTGGATAGGGATATCGCTCAAGCAGGCTGGCCAGATGAAAGCAATGCCTTGCAAGCGTCTGGATGGTGCCGCTCACCTTCTCAGGCGTCTGTGGCAGGTCGATATAGTTCTTGCTGCCCATGGCTTCGCCGACCCAGTACGCAGGACTGCCGGCGGGAATCGAGAAGCCGACGTCAGCCAACGCCTGGTAGAGCTCGGCACTGACATGGTGCGCGCCATCTTCGTTGCCTACGACAGCGACCGCTGCGACTTTACCGAACGTCGGATAACGACCGTCCTCCTGCACTTCTCCGAGCACCGCATCCAGGCGCTCCAGCGCGCGTTTTGCCAGGCTGCTTGGCTGCCCCAACCATATCGGCGTGCCGATCACCAGGATCTGCGCATCGTAGATCTGCCGACGGATGCCGGGCCACGCATCGCCCGGGCCTTCATCGGCACGCACGCCGGGCTTGATGTCGTAATCGGCCAGGCGAATGGACACCGACTCGACACCATGGTTCTGTAGCGCTCCGAGTACTTCGTCCAGCAGCTTTTGGGTAGACGATCGTTCGGGAGACGCCTTGAGCGTGCAATTCAGCGCAACAGCCTTCAGGGACATCGGTAAAGCCTCATGCGTGATGGCACATGGCAGTGTGTACGCGCCTCAGCCTTTGCGGAGTGAATATGGACCTCGAGCCATGTGAATAAAAAAGGGCGAGCAATGATCCGCCGGCCTATAACGCAGCGGCGAGACGCATCGCATGGCGGGCCATCGCGTGGTTTTCCTGCGACGGCAGGACGTGTATATCCACCAACGGAAAACATGGCCGAAGCAGAGCGGTAACGCGGTCGCGGGTAGGCGCATGATGCTCGCCGATGCCTCCGGTGAAAATCAGCGTATCCAACCCACCCAGGACGACCGCGAATGCTGCAGACCAGCGTGCGATATCCCGTGCAAAATGTTCCACGGCGAGTTCTGCCAGTGGCTTAGCGCCGTTACGCATAAGTTCGCGTATATCGGCGCTTTCGTTCGACAGACCCCGTAAGCCCGACTCGCGCTCCAGGCCGTGCTCCAGCTCGTCCAGCCCCATGCCATGCTTACGCATCAGAAAAAGCAGGATACCTGGATCGATATCTCCTGAGCGCGTTCCCATCATGAAGCCACCTGCGGGCGTCATTCCCATGCTCGTATCGACTGACCGTCCATCCTGCAGCGCAGTAAGGCTCGCGCCACCCCCCAGATGCGCTATCACCAGGCGCGACGGCACATCGTTCAGCTGATGCAGAATCGATTCGCAAGATAGGCCATGGAATCCGAAACGCTCGATCCCGAGCGCGCGCCACGCGTAAGGTAGCGGGAAAAATCGCGACAAGTCCGGCAAGGGATAATGAAATGCCGTGTCCAGGCAGGCCACTTGACGTGCGCGCGGGAACGCTTCCTGGGCGCGCCGAATCCATCGAAGGGCGGCCGGGACATGCAGCGGCGCGAAGTCTGCAGCCGCCTCGATTCTTTCCACGACTTGGCGATCGATCAGGCAATGGTCGCGCAACCACGGCCCACCATGCACGATCCGATGAGCAACGACATCGAATGTCCCCAGATCGTGCAACGACGGCACATCGTGCCATGGGCTCGCCTCGCCATCCGCCATAACGCCTTCTGCGAGCAAGCGAGGTTCCTTGCCGATATCGGCGTAAGCACCGAACTTCAGGGATGACGAGCCCACGTTCAGGACCAGGAGCTTCATGCGCCTTTCCATCGCCAGTGAAGAACTTCCGGCAAATCGATGCCATGTTCGCTGACGTACAATCGATGGCGTTGAATATTCGCCCCATACCACTGCTCGGCCTCTTCACGACGACCGGCCATCTTCGGCACACGCCGAATGACATCGAGGGCCAGCTGAAACCTGTCGAGGTTGTTCAGCACCATCATGTCAAAGGGAGTCGTTGTGGTGCCCTCCTCCTTGTAGCCCCGCACATGCAGATTGCCGTGATTGCGCCTGCGATAAGTCAGACGGTGGATCAACCCGGGATAACCATGGAAAGCGAAAATGATGGGCTTGTCCCTGGTAAACAGGCGGTCGAACTGATCGTCGTCCATGCCATGAGGATGTTCCTCCGAAGGCTGCAGTGACAGCAAATCGACGACATTGACCACGCGCGCACGCAATTCCGGCGCGAAATCGCGCAACAGCATGACGGCAGCAAGAGTCTCGACTGTCGGTGCATCGCCCGCGCAAGCCATCACTACGTCGGGGTCGCCCTGATCGTCGCTTGCCCACGGCCAGATACCGGCACCTGCGGTGCAATGGGCAATAGCCGATTCGATATCCAGCCACTGCCAGCCCGGCTGCTTGCCGGCCACGATCAGGTTGACCAGATGCCTGCTGCGCAGGCAATGATCGGTTACCGCTAAGAGACAATTGGCGTCCGGCGGCAAGTAGATTCGTACCACCTCGGCTTTCTTGTTGGCCACATGATCGATGAACCCAGGATCCTGATGCGAAAATCCATTGTGATCCTGGTGCCACACGTGCGAGCTCAACAGGTAATTGAGCGATGCCAACGGCGCACGCCAGGGCAGGCCACGGGTCACTTTCAGCCATTTGGCGTGCTGGTTGAACATCGAATCGACGATATGGATGAAAGCTTCATAGCAGTTGAATAACCCATGTCGCCCGGTAAGCAGATAACCTTCCAGCCACCCCTGACATTGATGTTCACTGAGCACTTCCATGACTCGCCCTTCGGGCGCAAGGTGCTCGTCGGTAGCGAGCCTTTCTGCCATCCACGTTTTTGCGCTGGCACTGTAAACGGCATCCAGCCGGTTCGACGCCGTCTCATCGGGACCGAACAGCCTGAAGTGGGCTGGATCGATATTCAAGGCCATTACTTCGCGCAACCAATATCCTAATTGGCGGGTCGCTTCGGCTTTGACAGCCCCAGGAGCGTTCAACGATAGAGCGGACTGGCGCAGATCGGGCATGCGCAGCGGCTTGAGTAACTGCCCTCCGTTCGCATGAGGATTGGCGCTCATGCGGCGTTGTCCCATAGGCGCCAGGTTGGCCAGCTCTTCGATGAAGCCACCGTGCGCATCGAACAAAGCTTCAGGCCGGTAGCTACGCATCCAGTGTTCGAGCAGGGCAAGATGACCGGGCTTGTCCATGTCCGCCAGTGGAACCTGGTGTGCCCGCCACGTTCCTTCGACAGGCGATCCGTCAACGGACACGGGGCCTGTCCATCCCTTCGGGGAACGCAAGACAATCATGGGCCAGCGGGGAAGCGACGGTACCTTTCCTTTTCGCGCCTCGCGCTGAAGCCGGCGAATACGGGTCAGGCAAGTATCCAGTGCGGCAGCGAAGGCCCTGTGCATAGCCGTTGGATCGTTTCCTTCGACGAAAATCGGCTCATACCCGTAACCCAGCATCAGTTGCTTCAGTGCACGATCGCCGATGCGAGCCAGCACCGTCGGGTTGGCGATTTTGTAGCCATTGAGATGGAGAATAGGGATCACCGCGCCATCGCGAGCAGGGTTGAGAAACTTATTGGAATGCCACGCCGTGGCCAGGGCGCCGGTTTCCGCTTCCCCGTCCCCGACGATACAGGCAACGATAAGCTCGGGGTTATCGAAAGCCGCACCGTAAGCGTGAGACAAGGAATAACCCAGCTCGCCGCCTTCATGAATCGACCCAGGTGTTTCAGGCGCCGCATGGCTGGGTATGCCATAAGGCCAGGAGAACTGACGAAACAACTGACGCATGCCTTCGCGATTACGCTCGATATGCGGATATATCTCGGTGTAAGAGCCTTCCAGATAACTATTGGCGACCAGGCCCGGCCCGCCGTGACCGGGCCCTGCAATGTAGATCATGTCCAGGTCGTGCTGGCAAATCAGACGGTTGAGATGGACGTAAATAAAATTCAGCCCTGCCGTCGTGCCCCAATGCCCAAGTAAACGCTTCTTCACGTGGTCGAGCGTCAAAGGCTCTTCCAGCAATGGATTGTCGCGCAGGTAGATCTGACCGACCGTCAGATAGTTGGCGGCGTTCCAATAACGCTGCATCCTGTCCAGAAGAGCTGGCTCTAGCGAGAACATGAAGAGGCATGACCTTGTCGTCGACGCACTCGAGCATGCTCCATCGCATGTGCAATTGCCGTCGCTGCCTCGCCCGCTTTCACCGAATTCAATCCATTATTGATCTTCGATTGATACCTTCGAGCGTATTTTGGATCGTGTTCCCTCGACGTCGCACTTGGCGCACTCGCGTCGCGCCGCGATGGAACATTTACCCAAATCAGGCTAAGTGGAGAATGACATGGCTAATAGCAAACGCGGTTTCGGCTCGATGGATGACGACAAGCAGCGTGAGATCGCTGCCAAAGGCGGTCGCTCTGGCGGAGGCGATCATGCGTCACACGAACAACACGTGCAGGCCGGAAAAAAGGGCGGCGGCGATCACGCCAGTCACGAACAGCATGTAAAGGCTGGGCAACAAAGCCACAAGAACCGCTAAGTTACTTGGCTGGTCCGGACAGCCGGCGACATGCAAACGTGTGTCGCCGGCGACCTGCTCACCTACTGTGCCGGTTGGCCATTGGAAGCCGAGACACCGCCGTCGACAGGCAAATTGACACCATTGACAAAACTCGCATCGTCGCTGGCAAGAAAAGCGATGACTGCCGCAATCTCTTCCGGTTCGCACACCCTGCCCAATGGAATACGTTCGCGAAATTTAGCCACAAGTTGTTCATCCTTGAGCATGTCACGTGTCATACCGGTTCGAGTGAGGCTTGGACACACCGAATTGACGCGCACGCCTTGTGGACCCAGATCGAGTGCCAGCGCCCGGGTCAGGTTGACCACGCCACCCTTTGCCGCATTGTAGGGACTCATTTGCCAATCGCCGCCCGTGCCTGAAACAGAGGCTGTATTGACGATGCACCCACCGCTACTGATCAAATGCTCCGTCGCGGCACGACACCCGTAGAAGACGCCATCGAGGTCGGTGCCCATCACTCGCCGCCACTGATCGTCGGTAATTTCATCCGGCGATCCGGTTTCTGCCACACCCGCATTGTTAACCAGTACGTCAAGCTTGCCATAGCGCTTGACAGCGGCTTCCACCAACTCTCTGACTTGCTTGGGATCGGACACATCCACTCGGTACGTCCAGACGCGCTCGCTGGAGCGGCTGTCATCGGATAGTTCTATCTCTTGCCGGTCGGCCATGACTACTGTCGCGCCCTCATCGAGGAAACGACGTGCGGCCGCGGCGCCGATGCCCGAGGCCGCACCGGTCACCAAGACGACCTTCTTGTCGAAGCGCTGCATGTTATTGACTCCACGGATGAGCGAAAGAGGAGTATCGATTACCACCCACCGCGATGACGTGAAACCGAACGCAACCGAGAGGGAACGACTTCTCCGATTCGCATTGCCGCCGGCTTCACCGCTAGCCGACCGTCCTCGGCGCAGCCTTTACCGCTCTTCATAACTGCACAGCGAGCGCAACCATGAGCGAGAAAGTCGGGGATTTCATCCTGCATCGACTGACCGAATGGGGCATCAAGCGGATCTTCGGTTATCCAGGCGATGGCATTAACGGCCTCATGGGCGCGATGGGTCGCGCAGCGGATCGTTTCGACTATATCCGCGTGAGACATGAGGAAATGGCTGCGTTCATGGCTGGCGGCCATGCCAAATTTACCGGCGAAGTCGGTGTATGCATGGCAACCTCAGGGCCGGGTGCCATCCATCTCCTCAATGGACTATACGACGCCAAGCTCGATCATGTACCCGTACTGGCGATTGTCGGGCAACAGGCGCGTACGGCGCTTGGCAGCGACTATCAACAGGAAGTCGATTTGCAGGCGCTGTTCAAAGATCTGGCTGCTTATGTCGAGACTATCGTGGTTCCTGCTCAAGCGCGTCACGTCATCGATCGCGCCATGAGAATCGCTGCGGCAGAGCGCGCCGTATGTTGTGTCATCGTTCCCAACGATATCCAGGAAATGGAATCCGCCGCCAGCCCTCCGCGCACCCATGGCAACGTGTTGTCCGGCGTGGGCTATGCCATACCGCACCCCGTGCCCGACGATCAGGAAATCGACCGCGCCGCAGATATTCTCAATGCAGGGGAGCGCGTGGCAATTCTGGTTGGCGCCGGTGCACTGCAGGCGGGCGACGATGTGGCAGCTGTCGCGGAACGCCTTGGTGCTGGCGTTGCCAAGGCACTATTGGGAAAAGCGGCCCTGCCCGATGACCTGCCCTACGTAACCGGGTCGATCGGCCTGCTAGGCACTCGACCGAGCTGGGAGCTGATGGATAACTGCGACACGCTATTGATGGTAGGCACCACATTCCCGTACACCGAATTCCTTCCTGCCGACGGTCAGGCGCGTGCCGTGCAGATCGATATCGCGCCGCGCAACGTATCGATGCGCTATCCGACGGAAGTCAATCTCATCGGCGACAGCGGCGAAGTTCTGCGTCGCCTGCTGCCTAAGCTTAAGGCACGTGCACGGCCGGACTGGCGCGAACGCATCGAGTTGAATATCCGCAAGTGGTGGCGTTCCCTGGAGGGCAAAGCGATGGAGCCTGCCAATCCGATCAATCCGCAGCGTATCTTCTGGGAGCTTTCATCCGCCCTGCCCGACGATGTGATTGTTTGCGGCGACTGCGGCTCGCATACCAACTGGTACGCGCGCGACGTGAAGTTGCGTCGCGGCATGATGGCATCGCTCTCGGGAAAGCTCGCGACGATGGGTAGCGGCGTACCGTACGCCATTGCCGCTAAAATGGCACATCCGGATCGCCCCGTCCTGGCCATCGTCGGCGACGGTGCCATGCAGATGAATGGCAACGCTGAACTCGTTACCGTCAAACAGTACTGGCGTCGCTGGAAGCATCCTGGCTTCGTGGTGCTAGTAGTAGCCAATCACGATCTCAATCAGGTGACCTGGGAGCAACGCGCACTCGCTGGCGACCCGAAATTCGAACCCGCACAGAATGTCGAAGATTTCCCCTATGCCAAGTACGGCGAGCTGCTGGGGTTCAAGGGCATACGTGTCGAAAGGCCGGAGGATATTGCACGCGCCTGGCGCGAAGCGTTCGCTTGCGACCGGCCGGTGGTGCTGGAGATCCTGGCCGATCCCAATGTGCCGCCGCTACCACCGCATATCACCTGGTCACAAGCACAAGCATATCTGACCGCGCTTTATAAAGGCGATCCGGATGAGCGGGCTGTGATTCGGCAGACTCTACGCGAAGTGTTTTCGGCGTGGCTGCCTGGATGACCATGGCATTTAAGCGTCTCCTGACGAAAGCTGTCACTCGTATGCCGCCCGCATAGCCCTATTCCTGACAGATACAGGCCGAAGGAGATGGGTTGTATTCACTCCGAAGGCACGTTGTATTGCCGGCATAAGGACATGTCCTGGCGTACGTTCGGTAATGCAATCTTCTGCGGGTTCCTGCCTGGAGTGCTACATGAGAGCCGTCGTCTATAACGGTCCGCGCGACGTAAGCGTGGAGAATGTACCCGATGCACGCATCGAAAAGCCCACGGATGCTCTGGTACGCATCACAACAACCAATATCTGCGGCTCGGACCTTCACATGTACGATGGGCGCACGGACGTAAAGCCCGGGCAGGTGCTCGGTCACGAGAACATGGGTGAGGTCATCGAGACAGGCCCGGCCGTGGATCGGGTGAAAGTCGGCGATTTTGTCTGCCTGCCATTCAATGTCGCCTGCGGTTTCTGCGAAAACTGCGAACGCGGACTTACCGGGTTCTGTCTCACTGTCAATCCAGGCAAAGCCGGCGGCGCTTATGGTTATGCTGGCATGGGACCTTATCGTGGCGGCCAGGCCGAGCTGCTTCGTGTGCCGTATGCAGACTTCAATTGCCTGGTTCTTCCCGAAAGCGCGCGAGATAACCAGAACGATTATGTGATGCTGTCTGACATTCTGCCTACGGGCTATCACGCTACCGAACTGGCAGGCGTCCTGCCCGGCGAGACTGTGGTTATCTACGGTGCCGGCCCCGTAGGCCTGCTGGCCGCGCATTCGGCATTGATTAAAGGTGCGGCCAAAGTACTGGTTGTCGATTCTATCGCCGAACGTCTTGCGCTCGCCGAGCAGATCGGTGCCATTGGCATCGATGACACAGAGAATACAGGCGCAGAACAGGTCCTGGAGTTAACGGACGGCGGCGCCGATCGTGGATGTGAGTGCGTTGGCTATCAGTGCTTTAACTGCGAAGGCCACGAAGTCCCCAACCTCACCATGAACAATCTGGTCAAGGCCGTAAAGCCCACCGGCGTTATCGGCGTCGTGGGCGTATTCATGCCCAACGATCCGGGAGCTGCCGATGAGCTTGCCAAACAAGGCAAGATTGCTTTTGACTTCGGTCAATTCTTTACCAAAGGCCAACGCATTGGTACGGGGCAAGCCAACGTAAAAGCCTATAACCGGCGACTGGCAAAGCTCATCGAAACAGGTAAAGCCAAGCCCTCTTTCATCGTGTCCCACGAACTGCCGCTCGAACAGGCGCCGGAGGGCTATCGGCGTTTCGATGCCAGGGAAAAGGGTTGGACGAAAGTGGTCCTTAAACCCTGAGCGCATGGATTGCTGTCTGACAGGTAAGTTGACATGCCACGCCGACTGCCGCCCGCAGATACGCCGCTAGCCAAACCTGTAGACTCGATGCCGGTTGGAACGCTGCGGGAACTCAAAACGCTAGCCGCCGATTGCCGCGCCTGTCCACTGTGGCGAAAAGCTACGCAGACGGTGTTCGGCGAAGGACGGGCTCGGGCCAAGATCATGCTCATCGGCGAACAACCAGGCTCACAAGAAGATATCCAAGGTCGCCCCTTTGTCGGTCCGGCAGGACGATTGCTCGACAAAGCCATGGAGGAGGCTGGCTTGGCGCGAAATGCGGTCTACCTGACTAATACCGTCAAGCACTTCAAGTTCGAGCAGCGTGGCAAGGCGCGCTTGCACCAGCGCGCCAATGCCACCGAACAGACAGCATGTCGCCCGTGGTTGGCAGCCGAATTAGCGCGCGTCCGACCTGAGCGAGTCGTCGCGTTAGGCTTGATGGCCGCTCAAACCCTTTTTGGCAATGCATTCCGCATGGGGCGCGACCGCGGCCAATGGCATACATTGAAGCATGGCGTTCAAGGCCTGGCGACCTGGCATCCTTCCGCAATCCTGCGTTTACGTCGGGCCGAAGAACGCGACCGGGCCTTTGCCGAGCTCGTCGCAGACTTGAAATGCACAGTTCGTCGTGAAGATAGACACTAGGGATGGGATCCGTGCGCACCTTGCATAGTTGAATGTCGCCGCCCGTTCCAGCCTTTACGGAGCCTATAAGAAATGGCCAAGAAAGCAGATAAGGCATATCAATATGAAGGACCTGCCGGCGGCTGGGGTTCGCTGCGCAGCATCGGCAAGGTGGCGTTGCGGGAGAAACCCCAAGCGGGAACATTCTCCACACTGCTCCATCAGAACAAGACAGGCGGCTTCATGTGCTCCTCATGCGCATGGGCCAAGCCAGCGCATCCGCACCCTTTTGAGTTTTGCGAAAACGGCGCCAAATCGACGATCTGGGAACTCACGACCGATCGTTGTACGCCAGCTTTCTTTTCGAAGCATACCGTAACGGAGTTGTTGGAATGGAATGACCATGACCTGGAGATGCAAGGGCGCCTCACCGAACCGTTGCGCTATGACGCTGGCTCCGATCGCTATGTGGCCTGCGACTGGAACGAAGCGTTCCGGGATATCGGCCAGCGACTTCAGGCCATGGAGCCTCGAAGAACCGTATTTTATGCATCGGGCAAGGCATCGCTGGAGGCGTCCTATTTATATGCGCTGTTCGCACGCATGTACGGGCACAATAATCTTCCCGATAGCTCCAACATGTGCCATGAGACCACGTCGGTGGGCTTGAAGAAGGTGACCGGTTCGCCTGTGGGCACGTGCGTATTCGAGGACTTCGAACACTGCGACGCCATTTTCTACTTTGGACAGAATCCCGGCACGTGCAGCCCGCGCTTTCTGCACCCACTGCAGGAAGCCGCCAAGCGAGGCTGCAAGATCGTCGTATTCAATCCTATCCGTGAGCAAGGACTGGTGCGCTTCGTTAATCCACAAAACCCTTTGCAAATGTTGTCCGACAGCCCCACCGAACTGGCACACATGTATCTGCAGTTACGTTGTGGTGGCGATATCGCGGCGATTCTCGGCTTGTGCAAGCATATCCTGGCCGTCGACACGCAGCGGTTGAATGACGGACAGCCCAGCCTTCTCGACCGGGAATTTATCGACCGGCATACACGAGGGTTCGAGGCGTTCGCCCACCATGCTTCAGCCGTGCCCTGGGAGGATATCGAACGCGAGTCCAGCCTGGATCGGCACGATCTCCAAGCTGCCGCGGATATCTACATGCGGGCCGAGCGCGTCATCGGAGTGTATGGAATGGGATTGACCCAGCATGTCCATGGCTCCCAAAGCATCGCCATGCTGGTCAATCTACTCCTTTTGCGCGGCAATATCGGGCGACAGGGCGCTGGAGTGTCACCGGTGCGCGGTCACTCCAACGTTCAAGGGCAGCGTACCGTCGGCATTTCCGAAAAGCCCGCGCTGGTGCCCATGGATAAACTTGAAGCGCTTTTTGCCTTTGAACCACCCAAGGAAAAAGGCATGACCACGGTCGATACCTGCGAAGGGGTATGCGACGGCAAGGTCCGCGCCTTTATCGGCCTGGGTGGAAACTTCGTGCGCGCGATTCCCGATAGGGATCGGATGGAGCCTGCATGGCGCTCCCTGGATTTAACCGTCTACATTGCCACCAAGCTCAACCGCAGCCATCTGGTTCACGGTCAAGCCTCTTATATCCTGCCCTGTCTCGCACGCTCCGAACTGGATACTCAAGCATCTGGGCCGCAGGCTGTATCGATGGAAGATAGCTTCAGCCATATCTATGGCTCGATGGGGCGCCGCAGGCCGGCCAGCCCCACGCTCCTATCTGAACCGGCCATTGTCGCCGGCCTTGCAAAGGCTACCCTGCCCGCTCATCCGCGATGGAAGTGGGACGATTGGATTGCCGACTATGCACGAATTCGCGACCTGATCGAACAGACCTACCCGGACCAGTTCCATGACTTCAACAAGCGAATGTTTCAAGCCGGCGGTTTCTACCGAGGCAATCCGGCTCACGAGCGCGAGTGGAAAACCGAAAGTGGCAAAGCCGAATTTACAACGCCAGACGTCTTGTCCGCCCTCGGCGTGGGCGATGCCCCGGGGCGATTCCATCTCATCACGATGCGCTCCAACGATCAGTTCAATACCACGATCTACGGTTATGACGATCGCCTCCGCGGCCTGACCGGATCGAGGATGATCCTGTTGATTCATCCTGGCGATATGCAGCAAATGGGTTTGCACGAAGGCGATATTGTCGATCTGGTCGGTGACGCCGAGGACGGTATCTATCGGCACGTCGATGGGCTCACGATCAAGCCGTTCAACATTCCGAGGGGTTGCCTGGGCGGTTACTACCCCGAGATGAATGCGTTGGTGCCGCTTTGGTATCACGACCGGGCATCGAAGACACCGGCAGCCAAGGGAGTGCCAGTGCGGATACGATTACCGGCGAATCCAGGCTAATACGCGAGGTTTTCCATCTTTTGCAATCGCCGGGATCCGGCCATCGCAGATGCTCATGCCGTTGACCAGGCTAGTCCGCCGAAACCGATCCTACCGTGCGGTCGTATCATGCCTGCCCAGGAGAACCAGCCCAGCGATCACGATCAGTTGCGTGGCGAGCACCGTCAAATAGAACTTCCAGCGTCCAACCGGTCTGTCCGCCATTCCAGACAAGCGATAAGCCACCATGTAGAAGTAAGAATAGGGAACCATTGAGAAAAGCATAAACACAACATTGGCCAACAAGCTCAACCGCAGGCTGACATACCAGACAAGTAGGAATGTCGGAATGCCGAGCAACAACATGCGGCGCTTCTCTACGCGATCGAAATTTTCATCTTGAACGGTCAGCATAGAGGGTTCCACATCACTTTCCCACTGAAGGAAGGTATCCGCCGAATTCTCTAGACAGCACACTTCTGTTTACTTCACACATCTCGGCGCATGAACCATACCAAGAATTCGCTTGCAACTTGATAGTCGAGTTCCATCACTGCCTCAGCGATGATCGTCTTGCCCTTTGCTGCTGCGATAGCAGCCAGGGCGCACTGCAGAAAACCCTCCTCCCAAGGACGATTGCTCGCCTTCGCAACTAGTCCCGGCAGTTTTTCCAGCGCTGCCTTGTATGCCCAGAGCAGGTCATCTTGCACCAGCATACTCGCCCGAGCTCGGCAGCATTCGACCCACGCTGGAAAATGAAAATAGTTGAAGCTGGCCTTCAATGGATTCGCCGACAAGGCTGCCACAACATGAGGGACCGCCGCGAACGACGCGGAATAGACGTCGCCTTGGTGGGCCAATGCGCTCCAGAGAGAGAACCAAGGTTCTTCTTGACTGGATACTTGCGGCAATTCGTACAGTTGGCGCAATAACTCCGGTATATCCGAAGCATTGCCATATGCGTGGTTCAAAGCACCCCATCGAGCATCATCTAGACTAAGCATCCCTCACCCTGGCAATTTCCGGCAGTGCCAAACGTCCTTTCACCACGCCTTTGATGGCGAGATTATGCACAGCTCGACTCGGATTGCTGTAGCATCCAGTCTCGTCACGGCATCGGTTAATTTCTGGGCCGCGGCAAAAAGGGGATTATACGTACCGCAAAAAGTGACCCACGTCGACAATGGCTTGTCGATGTGGCAAAGCCTGGGCTTTCACTTCAACGGCGACAACGACGGCATCTTGACTCGGGTAGTCAATTCATTCGGAACAGGGGGATTTTTATGAAGGCCACAGCCGGTGGTGTCATCGCCATCATTTTGCTCGCCATCTATGTATACCTGATTGTCGACGGATGCATCATCGTCGGCTCCAAAGGTGCCTCCGGGCTGGCCTTCAACGATGTCATGTCACAGACGCTTTCGGTTATCGGCGGTTTGATATCCGCGCTCGTTATTGCGGAACTGGCGGTAACCAAGCCGGGCGAAACACCGGTGGCCCGGATCTTGTCCCCCGATGCATCGGACAGGTCCAAGAGCGTGCTCAAATGGATCAGCGGACTTTACCTGGTGGTGTGGCTGCTGGCCGGCTTGACTGCGTTTCTGGTCGGCATGGTCAATCCCAATCAGTTGCAGCCGCTTACCAGCGTTGGGCAGTCATGGTTCGGTCTGGCGGTGGCCGCCGCGTATGCGTATTTTGGGTTGAAGCCGGATTGAGCGGAAGTTGCTTTGTTTCGCGAAAACCGTCTTCTGCGTTAGCGTGCAGCGTTGCCCCCTCACCCCTCCCCTCTTCCCCGGCGAAGCCAGGGGAGTGGGAGCTTGACTGAGGCAGTCTGCCAGTCTTCTCTTACTCTCCGGGCTCGACGCCGGCCATCCAGCATGCAGCTACCTCGGGGACTACCGCAGTCGCTGTTCCGTTCAAAAAGCGGAAACCTCGAGGCACTCGCTGCCTCTCTGGCGATACCAGGTATTTTGCTGCCAACGGAGCTGCACAATCGATCAAGCCCGCTGCAGGATATACGGATAGCGATGTTCCGATCACGATGATTCGCGACGCCGAAGCGAAGTGTTCCTCCGCTTCTTGCATGAAACGGACATTCTCGCCAAACCAGACGACATCGGGACGCAGCTGGCTGCCCTTTTCGCATAGGTCACCGAATTCGATCGTCGGCCTGTCGAGCTTGTATATGAGATTGGCGTCGATCGAACTCCTTGCCTTGAGGATCTCCCCGTGCACATGGATGACCTGGGTGGATCCGGCACGCTCGTGCAGGTCATCGATATTCTGCGTGATAACCACGACTTCGAACTTCGACTCCAGCGCGGCAATAGCCAGGTGGGCTGCATTCGGCGTGGCGTCCAGCACCCCCCGGCGGCGCTCGTTGTAAAAACGCAGCACCGTTGCCGGATTTTTCTTCCAACCTAGCGGCGAGGCGACATCCTCGATGGCGTACTCGTTCCAGTAACCGCCCATATCGCGAAAGGTCCGCAGTCCGCTTTCGGCACTGACTCCCGCTCCGGTAAATACGACAATCTTCTCGTTCATTGCGAAAACGCCACGGCTGCCATCTGACAACAGTACCGCAGCACGGGAATCCCGGCGCGACCGTCGATCCGATGGTTTGACATCGAGATGTCGACGTTGCGGCTGAGGCACGTCGATAGCGTCGTATATACGGCGACGCTGTCGCTACGCGACGATGAGCAACTCGATGTGCGTTGCCGTGCGCTTGCAGAGCTTCTTGCCGACGTTGCCGATAAGCAGTGCCGGTGAATTATGCGCCGATCGGCTTGCTGCTGGTGTTGTGGCGAACATTGTCGAGAGCCGGTTTCATGAGGCCGCCCCTCATTCCAACCATCTCACCCGGCGAAACCGATGGAGATGGAGCCTGACGGGGGCAAAATTCAGTATTTCGTACTCGCGACCTGCTCCTCTCCCCTGGCTCCCGTGTTGGAGGATCGGGTGGGAGTGAGGGGCGCCCTTTCGTACACCGGACACTCCCAACTGTCCGCGGACACTCACCCGCTCTCCTCTCCTCTCGGAGAAATGGCTCTACAGCTAGGTTTGCAGCGCTTTTAAACCCTGGCACGCCCTTTGCCATCTACCTATCGAAGATTCCTTATCCATCTTTGCCAAGGAGCACTGCCATGAAATTCGAGACCCTGATGATGAAGAGCCTGTTCGCCGCCGCGCTGCTGCTGTGCGCCTTGACGCTGGGAGCCATGGTCACCGCCAAGCCGGTCGTGTCGAACGTGGCCACCCACACGCCAACGACTCAACCGGCCGGTTGAACCGTTCGCAGCGGGAAGTCGTCGGTCGCCGTATAAGTCGCCGTATAATAGGCCGATGCACCCCATCCCCATTTCGGACGTTTCGCCGCTGCTCGCCCCTGTGCAGCACGACGGTTTTTGCTTCGCTACCGCCGACACCATGCGACCTTTGCTGGATGCCGCCGGTGGCCTGGATGACTGGCAGGCCTTTGCCGATAGCTGGAACCGGCTCGAACCGGATGCCTATATCGCCGCCACGGGACGCTCTCGCCGTCGCCGCCATGCGACCTTCGCCGCCGACCGCGACGGCATCGTGCAGCGGCCGCATCAACCGCACTACCAGTCGCTGCAGTACAACCCCCTGCAAGGCAATATCCAGCGCTGGTTCGAGCCGTTAGAGCCCGGGGTCGCGCAAGGCCAGAGCCTGCGGTCGATCCTCACGTTCTGCCATGGCTTCTTCGATGCGCTGGCGCCGGCCACGGAGCAATGGCATGTGGAAGTGCATCAGTTCCGCATCGAAGCCACCGCTGACGCGGCCGGCGAGCCCACGCCCGAGGGCAGCCATCGCGACGGCGTCGATTTCGTGCTGGTGCTGCTGGTCGATCGCGAGAACATCGCCAGCGGCTCGACCAGTATCCATTCGCCCGATGGTGCGCCACTGGGCGAGTTCACCCTGACGCACGCGCTCGATACCGCGTTGATTCACGACCCGCGCGTCTTTCATGGCGTAACGCCTGTGCTGCCGATCGATCCGCATCGCCCCTCGCATCGCGACGTGCTGGTGGTGACGTTCCGCGCGGTGTAGCAGGCTTGCAACAGCTTGTCCTGGCAGTAGCGGCGGCGCGATACTCGAGGCTCCCCCCACCAGCAGGAGAGCTTCTCATGATGG
The DNA here is from genome assembly GCF_036568765.1 of Dyella sp. Classification (GTDB taxonomy): domain Bacteria; phylum Pseudomonadota; class Gammaproteobacteria; order Xanthomonadales; family Rhodanobacteraceae; genus GSA-30. Next base: position 43,523 of record NZ_DATCRY010000130.1, read on the forward strand.
ATTGGCTGGATTACCGCAAAGAACTGCTCGGCCGCATCGGCGAACTGGGCAAACTTACGCCAGGTACCCTCAAGGGCTACCAGACCCTGTCGAAAGCGGGTGAGGAAACCGGGCACCTCGACGCGAAAACGCGCGAGTTGATCTCCCTGGCCGTCGCCGTGACTACCCGCTGCGACGGTTGCATCACGGTACATACAGGGGAGGCGCTCAAACACGGCGCCACACGCGAAGAAATTGCCGAGGCTCTCGGCGTGGCGGTCTCCATGAACGCCGGCGCGGCGCTGGTCTACTCGGCTCGCGTGATGGACGCCGTCAGCCAACATAGCGGCAGCTGAAGATATGGGACGCTTGCGGCTGGCTGACTTAAAAACGTCACCGGCCACTGGCACAAAAAAGACGAAAGCCAACAGGAGTTAACCGATAGTGGGCATGGAGAGCCTGAGACCGATGCGGCCGACAACCGATTTGTGTCATACCCGTTGGGAGTCGATGTCCCCAGCGAGAAGCCGCCCCGGTCAGTCCATGTCGGACCAGCAAGCACTGTCTCTTACACGTTGCGATGCGCCGTCCGGCGCGCCCTGCGTTCAGTTACCGGCCGCGGATATTGGCGCATCCACGGCCGGTCGTTGGGGCGCGCGGGAGATCGCCTGGTGCGGCGCGATCGTGACGATCGGCCTGCTGCTTCGACTGATTCGCATCGGCCATCAACCGTTCTGGCTGGACGAGGCACTGACCTTTCAGCGCATTCACCTGAACCTGCCGGACCTGGTCAACGACAGCTTCGCCAACCGGCACATGCCCAGCTATTTTCTGCTGCTGCAGATGCTGTTGCCGTTCGGTACCGATGCGGCTTTGCTACGGCTGCCTTCGGCCCTGCTGGGCGCCGCATCGATCGGCGTGATCTTTGCCATCGCCCGGCGCGTGGGCGGGCTTGGAGCGGCTGCGGTGGCCGGTTTATTGATGGCGTTCTCTCCATTGCAGGTGCAATACGGCCAGGAAGCGCGCTCCTATACGTTGGTGACCTTGTTGATCGCCGTTGCGCTTTGGGGCCTCGTACGCCTGGCGCAGGATCCGCAACGCGCATCGCTGGGTATGCGCCGTCCCGGTTTCGATGGCATCGGCTGGGCGAGCTATCTGTTTGGCACGGTCGGCGCACTCGATGTCTTAGGCGACGCAGCGCCGTGGCTGCTGGCCTCCAACCTTGCGTTCGCTCTGATCTGGCATCGATTGCGGCACACTCCGACACTACGCGGCAGCTTCCAGCGCAACTGGCTGCTCAGCCAGGCCGTCGTGGCAGCGTGCTGCCTGCCGCTGTATGGCGCCATCGTGATGGCCAACGGCAGCCATATGCTGGAAAACTTCAACTGGATTCCGCAATTGAGCTGGCGAAACATCTGGATCGCCACCAAGAGCGTATACCTGATGCGCATGGCCACCGTAGTGCAGTACGGCCTGATGCCGACCGCCGTGCCCTTGCTCGGGCCGCTGGTTGCATTGCTGGGGATGGTCGGCATGTATCGCATGCACCGCAGTCTGGATGGGCGCGTGCTGTTGCTAGCCTTCCTTACCCTGCCCTTGCTGCTGCTGACCGTATCGCTATTCAAGTCGATGCTGCTGCCGCGCTATATCCTGTGGAGTGCCGCACCGTTCTTCGTGCTCGCCGGCCTCGGTGCGGCGGCATTGCCGCGTCGTGGCCTGATTGCGTTGAGTACAGCATTGGTACTGCTCGCGGCAGTGAACCTGGCCCCCGTTTACCGACTGGAGACCAAGCCGCGTTGGGATGTGACTGCCGCGACACTTGCCGCGCATGTGCGTCCGGGCGATACCGTGCTCACCGCCGACCCCAACGCACCGACGATGCTGTCGGTGCTGCAACCGAAGGGGCAGGCCTCCATCGCCGACACTGCCTTGGTCACCCAGAATCTCGACGTCGCCGTAGCACGTTGGAAGCAAGGCAGCCGCGTGTGGGCGGTCAACGGCCGGTCGGCCATGGGCGTGCGCGAAGATGTGGATACCTTCAAGAACGCCCTGGCCGAACTGGGCCCGCCAGTAGCACAGATTCAACAAGGCAAGGAAATTACCATCCTCGTGTTCCCTGCACCCGGCATGGACGACTGAAACCTCAAAGTTATGCTCAGTCAGTAATCGCAGCCGTAATCGTTGTCGGTAACGACGCAATCGAATGCCAGGGCTAGCCGCTGACGATGCTCGTTAAGCCATGCCAGCGCGGCTTCCTGGAACGTCACACACTGCATCAGCGTCACCGGTACCGGCCGCGCGGCCAGGCGCGCCTCGAGCGCAACCCAGCCACCGCCCTTGGCGGGGCGCATCACTTCGATGGAAAGGGTCGCCAGCCGGTCGCGCGGCAGGGCAATAGCCATGCCCTTGAGCCACAGACCGCAGCTGTTCGAAGCGGGATCGGACCAGGCGATGAGGTGCCACAGCTTGCTATGCACGATGTGGAAGACGACGGCCGCGGGCAGGGGAATATCGCGCTCGGCCGAGGGCCCGAGCACGAGCGGCAAGGACACGCTCTCCTCTATCGTCTTGACCGTCGGCATGGGTCCGCTTCCCTGGTGTCCGCACGATCATACCGATATGGCTGCGCGAAAGTGCTTGCGGTAAAGTTTCGAACCCATGTCAGCCGACCTTTCGAAGCCAGCCGCACCGATGCGGATCGGAGCACCCATTGTCCGCGGCTGAACCGGCGTTCGCGCTCGAGCGCGTTAGCAAGCGCTACGGCGCGACAATCGCGCTCGACAATGTGCAACTGGCGTTTGCCACGGGTAGCACCACCGCCCTGATCGGCAGCAGCGGCTCCGGTAAATCCACCGTATTGCGCCTGTTCCTCGGGCTAGCCTGGCCGGACTCCGGCACGATCCGCATCGACGGCCGCCCACTTATGCCTGCCGGCGTGCAACCGCTGCGACGCCGTGTCGGCTATGTCATCCAGGACGGCGGGTTGTTTCCCCACCTGACCTGCCTGGGCAACCTGGCCTTGCAGCCGCGTCACCTGGGCTGGGACAAGGACCGGATTACCGCACGTGCACAGGAACTGGCGGAACTGACGGCTTTGCCGAAGCAGGTACTCGACCGCTATCCCGCCGAACTTTCCGGCGGGCAGCGCCAGCGCGTGGCGCTGATGCGCGGACTGATGCTCGATCCGGATGCACTGTTGCTGGACGAACCGCTCGGTGCGCTGGATCCGATCGTGCGTCACGAACTGCAGGACGAGCTCAAGCGCATCTTCGATCGCCTGGGCAAGACCGTGGTCGTGGTAACGCACGATCTGGCCGAAGCGGCCTGGTTTGCCGAGAGGCTGGTACTGATGAGCCAAGGCAAAGTCGTCCAGGACGGTAGCTTGGCGGACTTGCGCCAACGGCCGGCCAGCGATTTTGTACGACGCTTTGTCGCCGCGCAGCGACGCCTGCCGGAGGCGCCATGAAGCGTGCGCTGTTGTTGCTCGCATGGCTGCTGCCGATGCTTGCATCGGCTACACCGGTACGCATAGGTTCGAAGCAGTTCACCGAATCGGTGGTATTGAGCGAAATCGCACGGCTCGATGCCATGCGGGCCGGCGTAGATGTAACGCACCGGCGCGAACTTGGCGGCAGCAGTATTTTGTGGGCCGCACTGCTGCATGGCGATATCGATGCCTACCCCGAGTACACCGGCACGCTGACACGCGAACTGCTCCGCGATGTCGCACCGGATGCCGGCATCGATGTCTTGCGTACCCGGCTCGCGCCCCTGGGTATCGGCATCACCGATTCGCTCGGCTTCAGCGACACGTATGCCATCGGCATGCTGGAAACGCGTGCGGCGCAATGGGGCATTGCGCGTATCTCCGACTTGTCGGCCCACCCGCAGTTGCGCCTGGGCTTTTCCAACGAGTTCATGGACCGCCAGGACGGCTGGCCTGGCATGCGCGCAAGCTACGCGCTGCCACAGACACAAGTGCGTGGACTCGATCACACGCTGGCCTACCGGGCAGTCGCCGATGGCGCCGTCGATGCCATCGATCTTTACAGCACCGATGCGGAAATATCGTATTACCGGCTGCGTGTACTCGATGACGACCGACATTATTTTCCGAGCTACCAGGCAGTATTCCTGTATCGCCTGGCACTGGAAAAGGATGCGCCACGATTTATAGCCACGCTCGAGCAACTAGCGGGGCAAATTAATGTCACGACGATGCGGCGGCTCAATGCCGAGGTCAAACTCGACGGTCGTCAAGAGAGCGAGGTTGCTGCAGCCTTCCTCGGCATCGACGGCCAGCACGACGGCCCCGGACTGATGGCGCGGATACTGCAGCGCACGCTCGAACATGTGCGACTGGTCATCGCCTCGCTAGGACTCGCCGTGTTGCTGGCCATTCCGCTCGGCGTGCTTGCCGCGCGCTTATCGCGACTCGGCCAATGGGTCATGGCGCTGACCGGCATCCTGCAGACCATTCCCTCCATGGCGATGTTCGTCTTCATGATTCCTTTCTTCGGCATTGGCACGTGGCCGGCACTGGCGGCGCTGTTTCTTTATAGCCTGCTGCCCATGGTGCGTAACACGCATGCCGGCTTGATCGGCATCCCGCATGAACTGCGCGAATCGGCCGCCGTGCTTGGGCTTTCCGCTTGGGCAAGGCTACGTCATGTGGAGCTACCTATGGCGATGCGCTCGATCCTGGCGGGCATCAAGACAGCGGCGGTGATCAATGTCGGTACGGCGACGCTGGCAGCGCTGATCGGCGCGGGCGGCTATGGGCAGCCCATTCTTACCGGTATCCGGCTGGACAGCATTGGCTTGATCCTGGAAGGTGCGGTGCCAGCGGCCGTATTGGCACTCGCGGTGCAGGCAATATTCGAAGGTGTGGAGCATTGGCTGACGCCGCGCGGATTGCGGATTCGAGTGCTGCATTAACGCCGTGGCCCTCGGATGGCGCGATGCACCATCGGCTTCACTGCGAGGCTCCGCACCGGAGCCTCCTGGAAAACTGGCAGATTGCGACAGCTAGCCGGAAGATACGTACCGGACACTATGTGCCAGGGAGATGCCATCGCAGGAAACTGCGCCCGCCCTGCGGCATTTACACATGTTCGGTAAAGCCGATGCGCTCTAGGATTCGCCGGAACGTCAACACGTGGGAAGGGTATGACCGCAGCACTGACCATAGCGATAGCCCTCGCCGGAGCGACCACCGTCGCACAAACGGTGCCGACCCAGTACGCGGCCGGTCACTTCTACGCCACACCGACGACGACGTCCGGACAGACGCTACGGCTGCTGGTGGATACCGGCGGCGGCGGCACGGCGAATCTTTACTGGCTCACCGATGCCGTGGCACAGAAACTTCAGTTGACTCCAGCCTCCTGCAAAGTCGACGGCCACATGCTCAAGGTGCATAACCCACCCTCGTATCGGCCACAGGCTGGCATTCCACCCGCATTAGGGATCTGCGCCGGCAAGGTGCTGGTGCTGCCCGAAAAATACAGCGGCGATGGAATGCTCGGCTCCAACTATCTCGGCACACGCGTCTGGACATTCGACTATCCGCACCAGGTGCTGCGCGCCGAGGGAAGCGCCTGGCGCCACGACCCGGTCGCCAAACCCGCCAACCTGGGCTTCCAGCACGACGATACCGGCGGTGTGTCGGCTTACTTCCCGCGCATCGTGATCCGTGTGGATAGCATTCCGATCAACATGCTGCTCGATACGGGCGCCACGGCGCACCCGACCGCCGCCGGCAAGGCCGCCGCGGGCACCGAAACCGAGGCCGATGGCATCGGCGTGACCAGCTACATCACCACACGGATGTTCGACATCTGGCACAAGAAGCACCCGGATTGGCGGGTGGTCGAACAAGGCGACGACTTGTTGCCTGGCTATGCCGCCCGCCTGATCGAAGTACCCAAGGTGCAGATCGCCGGCTGGGTCGTGGGGCCGGTATGGTTCACCGAGCGTCCCAATAAAAATTTCCACAAGACCATGGCGCGAATGATGGATGAAACGCCCGAGGGCGCCATCGGGGGCAATGTGCTCAGCCACTTTTCCGTGACACTCGACTACCCCAGGGCGCGGGCTTGGTTTACCTGCGCCCAGGGATGCGTGGCTGCGCCGCCCAAATAGGGTTTACGGTGCGGTATGTTGCATGGCCGGTATCGCCGCTTCCACCGCCGCCGGCAGAATGCGCCCGGAAGTCCACTGGACAAAAGCCTCGAGCGAGCAGGATTTGGCTGCCGCGCAAGGCCCGAACGCCAGCGGCATGTCGATCAGGCTATCGGCGCGGGCAAGATTCGCTTCGCGCAGCCCTTGCAATGTTGGCAACAGTGCATGCACGCGCACTGTGTAATGCCCTTTGTCTTCCCATAGCTGGAACACCATCGCACCGCCAGGCGGGTAGTCGTCCGGCTGCGCGGCGCTATGCCATTGCGTACCGAGCAAGCCGCTGACTTGGGCAAGGTTGGTGTCGTGGCCGACCAATATAACCGCGCGCATGCTAGCGTCGGCCAGCGGCTGTACGTCGCCCTGTCGGCCAGCGGCAGCCTCGAGGGTGGCGACAATGTGTGCCAGCAGATTCGACGCGCTTCGCTGAGCCTGAGCCAACGGCTTCTTGCTGGCGGCGAACTGCAGGTTGTGCAGTTGGATCAGTTGCCCGATCGTTGCCGCACCGCCCCGCCCCCAGGCCACTCGATCGAGCGGCATGCCCTGCGCGTATTCCAGCATCAGGTTCTCGCTCAAGGAGCCGGCCGTCTTCATGGCCTTGGCCAGCGCCTCGGGTGCAACCGATCCGTCGAGCAGAAGCTTGGTACCGGCGATTTCTGCCCCCTTGCGGCACGTTTCGCCGCGACAGCCGAGCAACACCTCTTGGAGAAGCTCCAACTGCGCCGGCGTTTTCGGCCACGTCGCCGCATCGTCGTCATCGCCATCCTTGCGCTGGAAGTGAAACAGACGATTGTCCTGCCCTTGCTCACGCGCCAGATAGCCGAGAGCGCAATCGCCGCCAAGGCCACGACCGAAGGCGGCCGCACTGTCGCGGTTGCGTGGCGTGCTATCTGCAACGATCAGGATATCCGCCACAGTATCGCAGCGACCGTTCCACAGGCCACTGCTCGCGTAGCGCTCGCGATAACGTGCGCCCAACGACTGCATGCCTTGTGCGCCATGCTCTGTCAGGACGCCGGGGGCGACCGGCCACTCGGGCCAGGGCTGGCGCGAGTATTTGCCCAGGGCCTCAGGTGCGCTGGTCGGCGAACGCACGCCATGGCGCACCAGTACCACCTCGAGCTTGAGCGTACCCGCACTTGCAGCCCAGGCCAGCGACGGCGCAAGCGCCACCGCCAGCCAGAGCAGGCCTAGGCCAAGCCCGCGCATCACAACTTCACCGACAGGTCGAGGAAGACGCCGCGGCCAGGCAGGCCGAAGAACAACGGCTCACCGCTGACCGACTGCGTGCCGGCATAGCTGGTGATCTTGTGCACGTTGAAGATATTGTTGACATCCACGCTGATCGAGAAGCCCTTGGTACCTGCCGGACCATGATCCGTACGATAGCCGAAGGCGCCGTCCATACTCATGTAGCCACCGATGCGCTGGCTGTTGGCGAACACGGTATTACCGGCATTGTCAGTCGTGTTGTCCAGGCCGTACTGCTTGCCGACGAACTTGCTCATCAGTGAGCCGTAATAGCCCCGGTCGCTGCTGTACAGCAAGCCCAGTGTGCCGGTGACTTTCGGCGTACCGGCGATCTGCACGTCTGTATCGCGATAAGCCGCCTTGTTATAGCTGGCGTTTCCGTACAGGCTTAACGCGTGGGTCAGCGCGTAGGTCGCTTCGACTTCGGCCCCCTTGTAGATCGCGCCGCCGCCGTTGATGTAAACACTTTCGTTACCGTTGTCCGTGGCCACTGTGGTTTCGGCCAGCAGGTTGGAGAAACGAATGTAATAGACGTCCGCCCCGAAGGTGAACTGTCGCGACGCATAGGCGGTGCCGAGCTGGAAGTTGGTGGTCTGCTCCGGCTTGAGGCTATGCGACCCGTTGATCTCGATGACGTCGATCGGCGGCGCGAGGAAGCCCTTGGCGGCTTGCGCATACGCGCTCCACGAATCGCTGACCTGCTGGTGCAGGCTGATCGAGGGCAGCGTCGCATGATAGGTGGCTTCGGCGTTCGACGGTACCGGTGGCGACACTTTGTTAAGCAGCGCGTCGAGCGAGCGAGTCACTTCGGAATAGCGCACGCCCGGACTCAGCGTCGTGGTATCGGTGATCTTCCAGTCGTATTGCACGTAGGGCTGGAAAGTGTCGGTGCGATCGTCCAGCTGGTAATTCTGCAATGGGCCGTATTTGGTGCCGGTGTACTGGTCGGTGCTCAGGTCCATCGGTAACTGGTAACGCGCATCGAGCGAACGTTCCAACCATACACCCGTGCTCAGCGTGCCCGGTCCCAGGTCGCGCGCCAGGCGCAGTACGTCGCCGAAAGAATGGAAGCCCGAATCGGCCAGCTTGCCGGGCACATCGCCCTTGATCGTGCTGACCTTCTTGCCCGCGGCGTTGTAGAAGGTGACGCCGTTATCGGCCGGATCGTTGTCCGATGCATCCGTGGTCTTGCGCGACCAGTGATCGAAGGTATTGAGATAGACCTTGTTATCGACATTCCAGTCACCCAGACGACTGGTAAGGCCCACATAGGTAAAGCTCGAGTAGTAGGCGGCGTTGTTATAGCCCTTATAGGACTGCAGGGCCGGGTTGTCGGTCAAACCGTAGCGCCAGCCGAATTGGCCGATCTCATCCAGGGTCGCGCCCTGCACGGTGTTCTGGTGCTCGCGGTTGTAACTGGTGACGAAGGTCAGCGCGGTTTCGCCGCCCAGTTGCGTAATCGTCTTCAGAAAGATGTGTTCGCGCTTGTCGTCGGTACCTTTGAGGAAGGTGTCGCTCGCCTCCTTGGACACGTCGGCAAAAATCTTGGTGTGCGCGCCAATGGCTTCGTCGATGTTGACGCCGCCCGCGCGGGTATTCCAGCTGCCGACGGTGAGGTAAGGCGTGATGCCCGGCTCATCGCTCGGGTCGCGTGAGCGCAGACCCACCGTGCCGCCGAAGGTCGCGTTGCCAATGGTCGAACCGCCACCCGGACCGCGATCGACTTCGGCCTGGCCCAACACGTGATTGTTGAAGTACGCCGATGTGGTGTGATGCAGATCGCTGGCATCGCCGAACGGAATGCCATCGAAAGTGATATTGAACTGGCCGTCCTGGAAACCGCGAATGCTGATGCTTTCGTTCTTGCCCAGACCGGGGCCTTCCGGCGAGGACACGGTTACGCTCGGCGCGTACT